>NZ_JBMOJE010000067.1:0-27751 GCF_049316945.1 Propionivibrio sp.
GAATACCACCTCAACACGTCATATGATACGTTTATTTATTTACGCCGCCTAAGCGCTTTATTTCCCCGATATCGAGTGTGGATGAAACAGTTGTCATGACGATTACCTCGCAAAAATGAGCAGGGAGACAATTCCCAGGTTGCTTTAGCAGATGTCATTTCCGTTGCGCGCCGACGCTCTTTTTCGTGCAGGTGAGCGAACAGGGTGATGCGGGGTAACAAGATTCGAACCGGATTCAATGCCGGCTACCCATGATCTCTCTTACACCCTGCGCAGAATATCGACACGGAGTGGACTGCGGAAATCAGCCCCCTGCGATGATAAATGCTTCTCGAATTTGTTCCGGACGGCAGCATATTGTTCAGGCGAAAGCTGATGGTTCGTATGTGTAACCTGGATGATCCTTTTCTCGAAATGCTCGAAACTCTCAAAGTGGCTGGGTGAAGAAAAGAAGCATTGCCTGACGAGTGTGAAGCGAGCATCGTCAACAGACCGCTGGATCGCTGCAAAAGCGGCTTCCCGAACCTGTTTCTCGTCGTGAAACAGGCGCAGGATTTCGTTGAATTCTCCGGCATAGACGGGTTCAGAAATCCAGGCCAGCCCTCCTGGTTTCAAAACTCGCTGGATCTCGCTGAGTGCAAGGTCCATCTTGTTTATGGGTACATGATGGAGCGACTTGAACATCATGACGATGTCGAACGAAGTGTCATCTGCCGGGATCTCCTCGGCAGCTCCCTGGCAGAATCGGACATTCGGGAGGTCCGTTATCTGCAGGTTCCGGGCATGCTGGATAGCATCCACTTCCAGGGCCAGGATAGAAGCAATTTTCCCGGACTGCGCGATAGCCCGGGTCTTCTCTGCCTTGCCACAACCGAGCTCAAGAACCAGGGCATCAGTTAGCGGCAGTTCGGCGACAATCATTTCCAATTCATCGCACAGTAAATCAGCGTCCGGGTTTGAAATCTTCATGGCAGTTCTTCCTGGTTGAATTGTGGAGAGGCAACGAGAGCCATATATTAATGAATTCTTTCGAGTTAAACGTTACCACCAGATCATCGAATTGGTGGATGGGACCATCGTTTCAGATACCCTGAAGTAGGGTGGATAAGCGCAGCGCATCCACCAAAACTGGCCCGAAGCCGGCCCGAAGCATGGTGGATGCGCTGCGCTTATCTGACCGAAGGAAATGCAGAGCCACCCTACATGACTGACCAAATTCGCCGGTCAATGCTCGCCTTTCAATTTGGCGTGAATGCGCCGCGTGGTTTTCCAGACGGCCCATATCACGAATGGCACCAGCGCCCCGACCGCCATTTCCGGGTTCACCGGCGCGCCTGCCGCCTTGAGCGCCTTGCCGCAGTAGAGCAGCAGGCTGATGACGTAGTAGGAGATGGCTGCGATTGACAAGCCCTCCACCGTGGACTGCAAGCGCAACTGCAATTCCTGCCCACGGGTCAGCTTTTCCAGCAGTTGCTGATTTTGCACCTCGATGGCGATATCCACCCGCGTGCGCAACAGCGCACTGGTACGTGTCACGCGCTCGGACAAAGAAGTCAGACGCTGCGCTGTGGCCTTCACCGTGGCCATTGCCGGCGACAGGCGCCGCCCCATGAACTCGCCTATCGTCTGCGTGCCCGGGATGGCTTTTTCGCGCAACTCGGTAATGCGCTGGCTCATCAAGGTGTCGTAGGCTCGGGTGGCAGAGAAACGGTTAATGTGCTCTGCGGTGGTACGTTCCACGCGTGCGGCCAACGACACCAGAATATCCAGCAAGTCCTGGTCGGAGGCTGACTTGTTTTCCAGGCGAGCGGTGATGGCTGCCAGCACACCTTCGGCATCGGCCAGCATGGGACCCAGGTTCTTGGCAACTGGCAGGCTGCGTAGCGCCATCAGGCGGTAGGTTTCCAGTTCCAGCAACCGCTGCGAAATGCGGCCAGCGCGCGTCTCGGATGTGCCAGGCGGCGCGATCACCAGCATGCGCTCGAAGCCGTCAGCCCCGATGCGAAATTCAGTCAGCGCCCAAGAATGGCCCATCGGCTGACCTTGGGCGATGGACTGCCCCATCTGCGAGGCTACGACGGCGCGCCCGCCAAACCAGGTCTGCGCCTGGCTCATCAGCGCCCGCTGATCGGTCAGATCGCCATGAACCATGGCCAACTGAATGGCAGCCACTGTTCTCCCGGGAATGCCGCGTAACCAGTCGACGCTCACCGTCAGGGCACTCATCAATTCAGGCTCCGTGGCGCCCAGGAACGCTTTGTCAGGCAGCGCTTGCAGGATGGAATAGCATGTGAACTCAGTGTGCCGCTCCCACTTGATGTTGTAGTCTTCAAAGCGCAAATGCAAGAAATTGCCGTGAAGACTGTCGAGTGGCAGTTCGTCCTGCCCGGACAGGCGGCGCAAATGCTCCCACTCCTGCTCACGAGTGACGCCTGCGTTGAGCACCGCCACGTAAATCAGGAGCGCAGGCAGTCGAACCATGGCTGACGGACGGGCATGCACTTCGTTGTGCAAAATTGCACGTTGCGGATCATCCGGGGGCAGCATGTGGTGCGTAGTAGAAGTAGCGGACAAGTTCATGACTTATAAATATCCATAAAACTATTAATATTTACCGAACAAAGGATCACATCGCGACGATGAGCGCACTGAAGAAAAAGTATGGCTCACCGCCGGCATTCTGGTTGCGGGTTGACTGGCCTGGATCAGGCAACATGATTTTCCTGCTGATATCAAAAAACAAACATGGCTGTAAAGCAAGCAAACAGGCGTTCTACAACCGATGCCTCTGAAGAGTGGCTTATTCATTGGCCTTTCAGGCATAGGCAGTGTAGAACGCCAGACGACGAGGCTTGCAGCCATGGTAAATATTCATTCCGGCTCAGAACCTGCAAAATAGCGAGACGTTCTTTGGCATTGCCGGGCGAAAATTCTTCAGCATGAGGTACCGTCAAAACCGATGATTGCACCGCGAGTATTATTAATCCCGCTACCCATTTTCATCGGCATGCGGGTGCAAGAATGACGCTCGTGGTAAGCTGAAAGTCCTTCAAAACCCACAATTTCGATTCGTAACAGAGACAAGGTTGAAGCTGAGCACAGGCCATCCTCCAGAAAACCAAAATATCGGTTTAATCGCGTATCGGAACAACAAGAGACAATTCTTTTTTTATGAACACACCCATTCCCGCCGACAATCCGAAGCAGAACGCACGCGCACTGCTCAAAACCTTGCATGAAGCTTTTTCGGTTTTCCGCGACTACTCGCCACTGGCCATTGGCATCGACAAACAACTGCATGCACGCCTACCCGATCTTGAGCGCAAAACACTGCGCATCGCGCTGGGCATGCATACCAACTCATTGCGCTATCTCAAGACCCTCGAAAAAGCGACGCAGCGTCTGGATCTGGACGGCAACGCAGGTGACGAAGTAAGCGAAGAACACCGCAGCTACGCCTCAGAAGTCCTGCGCGAACGCTTCAAGAGGGATGCTGAACGGCGCAAGTTGCAACGCGAAGCCGAAGAGCAGGAACGTCAGCGTACCGAGAAGCTTAACCAACTGGTTGAAAAGTTCGGCAAGCATAAATAGACCTCCAGCCTTGACTTGACAAAGCCGGAGGGGTTAATCAGATCAGTGTCCGCGCTCATCCTCGTAGCCGGTGATCATCGCCTTGATGTGCGAGAACAGCGTCGGACCGGTCGTTGTCAAGTACACATGCACAAAGAAAAAAGTGGTAATGGTAAAAGCGCCGACAACGTGGATGAAGGCCACCCATTCCAGTGAAAGATAAGCGTCCAGTCCAAAATGCGGCCATTGGTTGTAAAACAGATAGAACAACCCTGAACCCCAGATGATCGGCGACATGATGGCGAGAAAGGCCAGGTAGGCCAGGCGCTGCAGTGGATTGTGCTTTTGCAGAACGGTCTTGTGGAACGGATGCTCTGCGCCGTGAAATATTCCATAAACGTAGTATCGAATCATCGCATCCACGTTACTCAGACCGGGCAAATATTGCCGCCATTCTCCGGTCGTAAACTGCCAGGCAATAGTAAAAGCCCAGAGCGTCAGCGCCATCCACGCAAACAGGGTGTGCAGTTCAACGGATTTTCCAAAACCTAACAGGCTGTAGGTGCCGTGAATCTCGAAGCCGGTGATCATCATTCCGACGATCAGGATCGCCTGCGACCAATGCCAGAATCGTTCAAAGCGTTTGTAGATCATTACCCGTTCAGTGCTATTCATACTTTCCTCCGATTCCGCCGGGCGGCAATGATGCGAACGACGGCGTGTACAAACCCTCCCAGAATGGCCAGCGAAACCATCGACCAACCGATGATATCGAGCCATGGCTTGGCATCACGTCCCGTCAGATAGAAATCTGTCAGTGCTACCAAACGCCCGTCCGCTGATTTTGTATGGCATTCATTACAGCCAACGGCTTTATCCTTGGGTGCAACCATGTGGGTAATGAACCAGTTCATGCGCGTTTCGATGAACCCGAACTGCCCGCTGTAGGGCAAAACGGCATAGTCCATACCCGCCTGAATGGCCTTGGCGTAGTCAAAATTCGTCCAGAAGGCCGTATCGTCCTTACCGAAGACATGATTGACTACCAGCGTCTTGTTGACCGTATCGTAGGGCTGCTTGCCCTGCATGACCTTGAACGGCCAGATACGCGCCTTGGGATCAAGGGCATCGCCCTCTACCCGGTTTATCTCAAGGATCTTGTTATCATCGAATTTGTCGGTAAGCGACATTTGATGAACGACGCCGTTGTACCACTTGTACACCGGACGAACGTTTTCGGCATACTTGAAATCACCCTTCTCGGCGGAATAGATGAGATGGCCGTGATCATCCTTGATGAACAACGGCTTGCCATCCGGGCCACGCTTGCCCCCTGTAGACCAATCCCAAAGCATCTTGGTCGCGATACCACCGCGCGCGAACTCGGGAATATGGCAACTCTGACAGGCCACACGATCCGTGTGCTCATTCAGTTTATCTTTCTTGTGCGGGGTAGCTCCGTGGCATGATTCGCAGGTTGCCCGGTCATGGTCATCCTTGGGCAGGTCAATGCCATGCGGATCAGTGGCACGCACCGCATAACGGCTGCCTGAAGGCTTATGATCGTTGAAGGTATGGCAATCGGCGCAGACCATGTTCAGTCCGTCGACACCCATGTGCACATCAAGCGACTTGCTCGGTTTGATCAGGGAAGTATCCAGGTCACCATGCTTGACGGCGTCGCCACCACCGCCGTTGAAGTGGCAGGCGCCGCAATTATTTCGACCTGGCTTGCCAACCTGCTGGGCAACCTTCGCCAGATCCGGCGGCTGCACAATCTTGCCGCTACCCGGCGGGATTTCACGCGGCTCATACAGTGGGTGCCCGGCATCGGTGGCAATCTTTTTGTAGATGCCAGTAGTGTCGTGGCAGGCCAGACAGTCGACATTTTCCTGCTTGGTAAAGTCGAAATCCTTATCCTTCCAGCCATACCCTGCATGGCAACTGGTGCAGCGAGGTTCGTTGGAAAGTGGCGACCCACAAAAATTATTAGCCGCAAACTTCTTGCCAAGGCGCTTGCCAGTTGTTGGGCTGACCTTGTCCCAAGTCCAATGGATACTATCCATGACCTGATGACCCGCCTTGTTGTGACAAGTCAAGCAAGCCTTGGTGACATCAGGACCTGTCTTGAATGGCCCTTGCAATGCTTCGAGCGTACTGTGATCTGTCGTCCGGGCAAAGGCCCCGGAAGAGCAAAAAAGACACAGCAACACCCCCCAGCAAAAAAGCTTCACTATTGAATTCATGGTTACTCCCTGAGACTAATGAAGAATCGGTTATTTGAAATCTCGTCACACAAACTAAAGTTTGCATATCTATAAGAAAAACCAAACACCGACCACAAAATCTTCATCGAAACAGACGCATACGGCTTTAAAAACAAAAAGGCTCCGGTCGATTAATTGACCGGAGCCTTTCTGTTTGAGCTGTTAACGGCTTTTTTCGTTTCGCAACGAACGAAGTCTGCCCGCTTAACGGGTTTTCTTTGCGTTCGCCTCGTCTTCACGCATCTTTCTAGCAAAGTAGCGCGCGAACCAGACCGCCATACCTAACGTAAATACGATGACAAACAGGCTTAACAACCCTATATCACTTGTAAACAACATATTCCAGGCCATGACTCACCTCCCCTTGTTATCAGATTTAACTCCCAAACCCACTACTGCTTTCGCTTCGGCCGGTAGCCGCAGCGAGGCATTCTTCTCAATAATCCAGTCACCGGTCAAACGCCACTCGGCCTTCTCATCTTCCAGGACAATATGCCAGCGGCCAGTCAGAGGGGCGCTGAGTTTACCCGTATATGATCCCGCGCCATCCGAGTGTAAAAGCAGGTTCTGATCGACCCCGGCCCGGGTCGGATGCGCAATGCGTAGTTTCAGAACTTCGGGTAACTTGGTATCCGCTTTCCCGCGCAGCAGTATCCGGATTTGAGCACCGTCACCTCCTTGCATCAAATCGGCCTGCAAGCCCAGACTGACGGCCATATGATCGCGTGCCGACACCTGATTCACTGTCAGCCCCTGCTTGTAATAATCGTCATCAACCAGGCCATCACTAGTTGTGACCGCCAGATAGGCCGTAGCCAGCCCGGCAATGACAACGATGAACGGCCCTGACATGAGTATCCAAGGCCACGGATGGCGATACCAGGGTTTGCTTGATTCGGTCAGATTAGTATTCATGGCATAAGTATTCATGGCATAAAGAAAGTGGATTTTTCGTGCACCGCAATCTTGTCGTGATTCAGCGCACGAATTTCAAAGAAAATCTTGTTGGAACCCTTGCTGGCTGCCCCGTCTGCGACCGATGCGACAAGCAGAGAGCTCTTGTTGGACGCAGCTGGCACCTCGATGATCCGGTCGCCGGCAATATCGATCCCGTCGACCCCGCTGACATTGATCGCGTAGCGGTGCGCCGTTGAGTCCGTGTTCATGATGATCATGGTGAAAACGTTCTCGATTCGTCCGTCATCTGCTTCACGGTAGAGGGTTGAGCGGTCACGCAGGATGTCGACCTTGAGTGGAATGCGGGTAGTCAAGCTCCATGCCGTCGCAACTATGATTGCCAGCAGGATCGTTGAATAGAGAATAGTTCGCGGCCGCATCAGATGACCGAGGATGTCACGCGGCGCATAATGCTTGGCCATCGCATTTTCGGTCGAGTAGCGCACTAGGCCGCGCGGGAAGCCTACCTTATCCATCACCGTATCACAGGCGTCGATACAGGCGGCACAGGCGATGCACTCAAGCTGCAACCCATGGCGAATATCGATGCCGGTAGGGCAAACCTGAACGCAGATCCCGCAATCAACACAGTCGCCAAGCTTCTGGGCTGTCGGATCGAGATCCTTCTTGCGCAGGCCGCGCGGCTCGCCACGCTCTTCATCATAGGTAATGATCAAGGTATCCGGGTCGAACATGACGCCCTGGAAACGGGCATAGGGGCACATGTATTTACAAACCTGCTCTCGCATGAAGCCGGCCATCATGTAGAGGAAGGCTGCATAGAACAGAATCCAGAAGATCTCCCATGGCCCCAGCGTAAAGGCGGCAATGGAGCCGATGACTTCCCTGATCGGTGTGAAGTAGCCAACGAAGGTGACGCCAGTCCACAGCGCCACGAGGAGCCAGAGCGAGTGCTTGACGACCTTTAGGCGGATCTTGCGCGCCGACATTGGCTGCGCATCGAACTTCATGCGCGCAGCCCGATCACCCTCTATCTTGCGCTCGATCCACATGTAGATTTCCGTGTAGACCGTTTGTGGGCAGGCGTAACCGCAGAAGAGACGACCACCAACCGCAGTCACGAGAAACAGGGCATATGCCGAGATGACCAGCAGGATAGCCAGATAAATTGCATCCTGTGGCCAGAAAACCATGCCGAAAATGTAAAATTTCCGCTCAACCAAGTGGAAGAGAATGGCCTGACGCCCCCCCCAATCGACCCAGCAAAGGCCGTAGAACAAGGCTTGGGTAAAAATGACCATGGCCCAGCGCCAGTTCTCGAAAACACCTTTGACGCTGCGCGAGTAAATCGTTTTGTGCTTCTCGAACAGACCGTCGGTGTTGATGACAATCGGTTTGATCGAAACTTTCCCTGGCTTGTTCATGACTTCCAGTCCTAATTCATTTCAGAATTACACGTTACTCTAATATTCACTTCTAGAGTTCATACAATTGTGACAAGAATCAGACACATCTACACACTAAACAAAAGAAAAAACGGGGCAACTCGCGCTGCCCCGTTCTGACTGGAACTACTTCTTTTCGCCACCCGCGCTCAACTTGAGCACATAGGCAGACAACAATTGAATCTTGCCTTCCCCGAGGAAATCCTTCCAGGCCGGCATCTGGTTAGCCCGACCCTTGGTGATGCCTTCAACAATCTTCGCTTCGGAACTACCGTACAGCCAGACCTTGTCCGTCAGGTTCGGGGCGCCAAGTACCTGCATTCCTTTACCATCCTGACCATGACAGACAGCGCACACAGCCTCAAACTTGGGCTTGCCTTTGGCAGCAAGAGCGCTGTCGTTGGGCAGACCGGAGAGTGAGCGAACGTAGTTGGCCACTTCCTTGGCGCCGGCAACACCACCGATTGCATCCGGATTGCCGCCATAAGCCGGCATCATGCCGATACGGCCATTGTTAAGCGTTTCCAGGATTTGCTCCGGTTCACCGCCCCACTTCCAATCGCTGTCGGTGAGATTTGGAAAGCCCTTGTCGCTGGAACCCTTACCCGTCGCACCGTGGCACTGGATGCAGTAGGTCTCGTACAGACGGCCAGCCATATCCATAGCATCCTTGTCGGCTGCCACAGCCTTGATATCCATCTTCAGATATTTGTCAAACAGCGGCTTGACCTGAGCATCCACTTTTGCACGTTCTATCTGGTACTGACCACTTGACGACCAGCCAAGCAAACCAGGGAATTTGCCAAACGTTGGATACAAAGCGCCGTAAACCAGGGCAAAAACTATGGTGATGTAAAACAGCCAGCTCCACCATTTCGGAAGCGGATTGTTGAACTCCGCCAGCGTCTCATCCCACACATGACCCGTGGTATCTGTCGTCTCCGCGCCACCCGGATGGTGAATGCTTTGCGACCAGAGAAAGGCAGCACACGCCAGGATGCTACCCAGCACAATCAGGATGACATACCAGTTCCAAAAGTCATTTACAAAATCGCTCATGATGTTTTCCTTTGTTCGTTTAAGGAAGAAAGGCCGAGTTCGGCTCGGTCCGCTTCCTCATCTGCAAACGGTAGATTGGCCGCTTCGTCGAAGCGTTTTTTGTTGCCTTTCATGCCGTATGCCCACCACACGATCCCCAGAAAAGTCAGTAGGAAGATCACCGTCATGATGGATCGCAGATCGTTGATGTCCATGGCTTTATTTCACGCCCTTCATTTCAAGCCCCAAGCCTTGCAGGTAAGCCACCAGAACGTCGAGTTCCGATTTGCCTTCTACCAGCTTGCTGGCACCGGCGATATCTGCGTCGGTGTAGGGAACTCCTACCATTCGCAGAGCGCCCATCTTGGCTCCGATAATGGCGGAATTAGCCTTGGACTTATCGAGGAAGGCATAGGCCGGCATGTTGGACTCGGGAACCACATCACGAGGATTGGTCAAGTGAGCACGGTGCCACTCGTCCGAATAGCGACCACCCACCCGATGCAGATCCGGTCCTGTACGCTTGGAACCCCACTGGAACGGATGGTCATAAACGAACTCACCCGCCACCGAGTAGTGACCATAACGCTCGGTCTCGGCACGGAACGGACGGATCATCTGCGAGTGGCAGTTGTAGCAGCCTTCGCGGATATAGATGTCACGCCCGGCCAGTCGAACCGCATCATAGGGCTTCAGACCCGCAACCGGGGTCGTGGTCGATTTCTGGAAAAACAGCGGAACGATCTCGAGAAGGCCACCCCAAATGATCACAAGAACTATACCGATCATCAGCAAGCCAACATTACGTTCAATTGAATCATGCGTAAGTTTCATTTTATTGGTGCCTCCCTGTTATGCGTGTTGACCGGCAGGAATCAGCACGGGCGCATCTACCGTACTTCCACCAGCCATTGTCTTGAACATGTTGTAGGCCATGATCAGCATGCCGGACAGGAAGAGAACACCTCCCAGCAAACGGATTGCATAGAACGGGTAGGTTACCTTGACCGATTCGACAAAGCTGTAAGCCAGCGTGCCATCGGCGTTACTCGAACGCCACATCAAGCCCTGCATCACACCGGAAATCCACATCGACGAGATGTAGAGCACGATGCCGACTGTCGCCACCCAGAAGTGAACGGTCATCAGTTTGACGCTATGCATTTCTGGCTTGCCGAACAGGCGCGGCAGCAGATAGTACAGGGAGCCAATTGAAACCATGGCCACCCAGCCCAGTGCGCCGGAGTGCACGTGACCAACGGTCCAGTCGGTGTAGTGCGACAACGCATTGACCGTCTTGATCGACATCATCGGACCTTCGAAGGTCGACATGCCGTAGAAGGAGAGCGAGGTAACCAGGAACTTCAGGATCGGATCATCGCGCAGCTTATGCCAGGCGCCAGACAAGGTCATGATGCCGTTGATCATGCCACCCCACGACGGTGCCAGCAGAATCAGCGAGAAGATCATGCCGACCGATTGCGTCCAGTCCGGCAGTGCGGTGTAGTGCAGGTGGTGAGGGCCGGCCCACATGTAGGTGAAGATCAGCGCCCAGAAGTGCACTACCGACAGACGGTAGGAGTACACCGGGCGACCGGCCTGCTTCGGCACGAAGTAGTACATGATGCCGAGGAAGCCTGCAGTCAGGAAGAAGCCGACCGCATTGTGACCATACCACCACTGAATCATCGCATCCTGAACACCGGCGTAGGCCGAGTAGGACTTGGGCGTCAGGATGCCGGCCGCCAGCACCGGAATCGCAGCGCTGTTGACCAGGTGCAGCACAGCGACAGTCAGGATCATGGCACCGAAGAACCAGTTGGCGACGTAGATGTGAGAAGCCTTGCGGGTGGCGATGGTGCCAAAGAAAACGATGGCGTAGGAAACCCAGACCACGGTAATAAGGAGGTCAATCGGCCACTCGAGTTCGGCGTATTCCTTACCGGTAGTGAAACCCAGCGGAAGGGAAAGCGCAGCCAGCAGGATGACCAGTTGCCAGCCCCAGAAGGTGAAGGCGGCCAGACCGCCAGCAAACAGGCGGGTATGACTGGTACGTTGAACGATGTAATAGGAAGTCGCAAACAGCGCGCAACCACCGAACGCAAAAATAACCGCGTTGGTATGGAGCGGACGCAGACGACCGTACGCCAACCAAGGCCCGAAATTCAGTTCGGGCCAGACCAACTGGGCGGCGATGATTACGCCAACCAGCATACCGACGATGCCCCAGATAACCGTCATCACGGCAAATTGCCGCACAACCTTGTAGTTGTACGTAGATAGAGTTTCTGACATGAACCCACCTCCCCTTTTATTTAGAACACTAAACACTAAACACAAGAACGAACGACCTCTAAAACAACCCCGGAAGCCGCATTAGCCGAGCAATTTTATTTCAACAAAAAAAAACCCAATTTGATATAGATCAAACTTCCGTGCAATAGAAAAACCGACTCCACTGCCTTATGCATCAAGCCCTTCGTCACATATTCACCTTATCGAAACGGGTTTAACGGAGTATCTCCGTATTCCCTTTTTCACCCGGTGACGGCTCCTGTCCGGCGCTATCTGCAGATTTATTTCCAAGGTCATCATCATCCATCAGCACCCGGTATCCTGGCCCCTCAAGATCGTCGAACTGGCCGTTGCGAACAGACCACCAGAAAATAACACCAATCACGAAGACCAGCAGTACCGAAAGCGGAACCAGCAGATACATACTTTCCATGATCGATCAGGACTCCGAAACCTTCTGCAGCCTTAATGAATTCAAAACCACCAGCAGGGAACTGCCTGACATGCCGATACCGGCCATCCACGGCGTGATGAAACCCAACATTGCCAACGGCAGCGCGACGAAATTATACACAAAGGACCACACCAGATTTTGCCTGATTACACGCAACGAACGGCGTGCGACAAAAAAACCCCGGCAAAGATGGTCAAGGTTCTCCGACAGCAAGATCAGATCGGCCTGCGTCCGCGCCAACTGCGAACCGCCCCCCATGGCCACCGACACCTGCGCCTGGGCAAGCACCGGGGCGTCGTTGACCCCATCGCCGACCATCGCGACGATGGCCCCTCCAGCCTGCAGGCGACAGACGTAATCGTGCTTGCCCTGCGGTGAAATACCGGCCTCCACATCATCGATACCCAATGCCTGGGCTACTTTCAAGGCGACCGGAGCCGCGTCGCCGGTAAGCAGCACAACGTGGCGCCCGTCGGCACGCAGCCTGGCGACCATCGCTGCCGCTTCCGGCCGGATTTCATCACCGAAGCGAAACAGCGCCAGCCAGCCCGCGTCATTCCCAAGGGCAATCACCGTGTCGCTGCTCGCAAGGAATGAATGCGCCGATTCGGGAAGCGATTGACGGTGCAGCGCCGCCACGTAGTCTGGCCGCCCGATACGGACGCTGCGATCCTGATGCAGCGCCTCCATACCGCTCCCCGGCTCGTTCATCACTCCGCCCAGCACGGGCAAACCCGCACCGGCCGCCGCCTCGCGCAGCGCAGCCCCGATCGGATGTTCGGACGAGTGCTCGATGGCGGCCGCAAGGGCCAGACAAGCCTCACGGTTGAATTCGCTCAATGGCAGAACATCGAGCAACTTCATCTTGCCGGTGGTCAAGGTCCCGGTCTTGTCGAAAACAAAATGCGTGGCCCGGGCCAGCGTCTCGATGGCATGGCTGTGCGTCACCAGCAGACCAGCGCGTGCCATGGCGCCACTGGCCACGGTAAGCGCGATGGGGGTCGCCAGCGACAAGGCACACGGGCAGGTAACCACCAGTACCGAAACGGTAATCCACAACGCCTTGGCCGGATCGATGAACCACCAGGCGACAGCCACCGCAGCCGCGACCACGATCAGCGCCAGAATGAAGCGACCGGCAATGCGGTCGGCAATCTCGACAATGTGCGGTTTCTCCATCGCCGCACGTTCCATCAGGCGGATGATCGCCGAAAGACGCGTCGCCTCGCCGACCTGTTCGACCTTGACGAACAACGGACTTTCGACATTGACCGCGCCGCCGGTAACTACCGACCCCGGAGACTTGGCAACCGGCGCACTTTCGCCGGTAAGCAAGGATTCATTCGCACAACTGACGCCTTCGATCACCTGTCCGTCCGCCGGAATCGTCTCCCCCGGCTTGACCAGAACCACATCGCCGGGGTGAAGTTCGGCGGCCATGACCTGTTCCAGCGAGCGATCCTGCGGGTAGCCGGCCACACGCGCGGCCAGTGCCGGCAGCAGCTTGGCCAGGGCCTCGGTCACACTCACGGCGCGCTGCCTGGCGGTCATTTCGAGAAAACGCCCGCCGAGCAGGAAGAAAACAAACATGGTGACCGAATCGAAATAAACCTCGCCCGAAGCGGTCAGCGTCGCCCACACGCTGGCCGCGAAGGCCGCCCCGACGCCCAGCGCCACCGGCACATCCATGCCGACCCGGCGCAGGCGGAGGTCGCGCCAGGCACCACGGAAGAAAGGCGCGGCTGAATACAATACAACGGGAAGGGTCAGCAGCATGCTCGCCCAGCGCAACAGCAATTCGATGTCCGGCGCCATATCGCCCTCGCCGGCGATATAAATGGGGACGGCGTACATCATCACCTGCATCATCCCGAAGCCGGCCACGAACACTCGCCACAACGCGCTGCGCCGCTCCTTGTGCGCCAGTTGCTCGCTCTTCGCCGCATCGTACGGGTAGGCGCGATAACCGATGGCGACGATGGCGGCGAGGATGTCGGAAAGTTTTATCTGCCGCTCATCCCAGCGCACGCGAGCGCGCCGCGTTGCGAAGTTGATCTCCACACCGATGACGCCGGGAAGCCTGGCGACGTGCTGCTCGTTGAGCCAGATGCACGCAGAACAGGTGATGCCCTCGATGATCAACGAGGCTTCGCGCTCGTCCTCACCAAGTACGCGCACGAAGCTCTTCTGGAAATCCACATGATCATAGAGTTTCAGCCCCTCCAGAATGCCTGGCAATGCCTCTCGTGGCGAATCGGGCAAGGCATCCCGATTGCGGTAATAATCGGCCAGTCCGTTATCGACAATGGCTTGAGTCACCGCCTGACAACCGATGCAGCACATCGCACGCGGCAGCTCATCGATGCTTACCGCCAGCTCGACCTCTGCCGGGATCGGCAACCCGCAGTGATAGCAATTCTTCTGACTCATTACCGCTCAGTTCCAGATACCGGAAGGAAAAAGGCGCCAGCCACTGGCTGCTGACCTGACAACGAAGGACGAGGAGTATATTCCAGTTCCGAACCGAGCGGATTTCACCAACTGAAGATCGGCACGCGGCGAATGCAATTTCAGCGCCCCCATGCCCGAGACGCCCGTAAACAAAGGATTACAGCGTTGAATGCCGTGGGAGCCGCATGGGCATTGGCCTCCAAGGCAGCCTGTCTGCAGATGACCTTCCAACGCCTCTCGCAGCCCTACATGCACCAAAACAGTATCCTCATGATGCTTGCCATACCAAGAAACGCCATGAAAAACCGTTATAATTCAGCCCCTTTCGTTAACGTGCCGGCTTCTTCATCCTGATGCTCGTTTATCGCGGCTTTTCACAGACAGCGCCTGGCGCCACCGTGCTCACCATCGGCAATTTCGATGGTGTGCACCTTGGTCATCGAGAGTTGCTCGTCCGGCTGAAAGCCAGCGCAGCAAGAGAGAATCTGCTGCCGGCAGTGCTCACCTTCGAGCCGCATCCGCGTGAATTCTTTGCCCCAGAATCGGCGCCAGCGCGCCTATCCACCCTGCGCGAGAAACTTGAACTGATTGCCGACGAAGGCGTGGCACTGGCTTATGTGTGTCATTTCAACGCCCGCTTTGCCGCGCTTACGGCAGAAGAATTCATCAAACGCGTGCTGGTCGACAGCCTGCGCGTCAAACACCTGTTCATCGGCGACGACTTCCGCTTCGGTGCAGGCCGCCAAGGTGATTTTGCGCTGCTGCGCGAGGCTGGGCAACGCTACGGTTTTCAGGTTGAAGCGATGGACAGCGTCACGATCGAAGGCGAACGTGCGTCGAGTTCTGCGGTGCGCGACGCGCTCGCCGACGGGCAACTGGAACACGCCGCACGCCTGCTCGGTCGCCCCTATTCGATCGACGGCCGCGTTATCCACGGCGACAAGATGGGGCGCCACCTGGGTTTTGCCACCGCCAACATCCGCATCAAACATGACAAGCCGCCACTGATGGGCGTATTCGCCGTCGAAGTGCACGGACTGAACGGTAAACCACACCAGGGCGTTGCCAACCTCGGCGTCCGCCCGAGCGCCAATCAACTTGCCCGCCCTATTCTCGAAGTCCACCTGTTCGACTTCTCCGCCGATATTTACGGCAAGCATCTGAATGTGCGCTTCCTGCACAAGCTGAGAGACGAAATGAAGTTTCCTGGCCTCGATGCGCTGAAGTCGCAGATCGCCAGCGACGTGAGAGAGGCAAGGGCTTACTTCCACCGCAGAGGCGCTGAGGCGCAGAGATGACGCAGAGAAAAACGAGTGAAGAACTAAACGAGTTGACCGAGATGGTCATTGGGGCCGCCATTCAGGTTCATCGTACATTGGGGCCTGGTTTGCTCGAAAGCGTTTATTCGGAATGCCTTGCCATTGAACTCGCTGATTGCGGTCTGCATGCATTGCGCGAAGTAACAATTCCAATAACATACAAAAACATAAATGTAAACAACGCCTATCGACTTGACTTTATTATTGAGGACGACTTGATCGTTGAATGCAAAACGGTCGAACTATTATTACCAATTCATTCTGCGCAAGTCCTGACCTATCTGAAAGTAACAGGAAAACGGCTTGGATTACTGATTAATTTTAATGTTGAAATACTGCACAAAGGCATCAAACGAATCGCAAATGGAATCTGATTTTCTCTGCGTTTTCTCTGTGCCTCTGTGCCTCTGCGGTGGAAGTTAAAAAATGGCTGACTACAAAAACACTCTTAATCTCACTGACACGCCTTTCCCCATGCGCGGCGATCTGGCCAGGCGCGAGCCGCAGTGGGTTGCGTTGTGGCAGGAAAAAAAGCTCTACGAGCAGATCCGCGAGGCATCCAAGGATCGCCCGCGTTTCGTGCTGCACGACGGCCCGCCTTACGCCAACGGTGACATCCACATTGGTCACGCGGTCAACAAAATCCTCAAGGACATCATCGTTCGCTCGAAGACGCTGGCCGGTTTTGATGCGCCATACGTGCCGGGCTGGGACTGCCACGGTCTGCCGATCGAGCACCAGATCGAGAAGCTGCACGGCAAGCACATTGCCGGCGACAAGGTGCGTGAATTGTGCCGTGCCTTCGCTGGCGAGCAGGTCGAACGGCAGAAAAAGGACTTCATCCGCCTCGGCATTCTCGGCGAGTGGGATAACCCGTACCTGACGATGGCCTTCAAGACCGAGGCCGACGAGATCCGTTCGCTCGGCAAGATTCTGGAAAAAGGTTATCTCTATCAGGGCTTGAAACCGGTGAACTGGTGCCTGGACTGTGGTTCGGCGCTGGCCGAGGCCGAAGTCGAACACGAAGACAAAAACTCGCCGGCGATCGATGTCGCCTTCCAGGTGCATCCGAACCATGCCGAGAAAGTGGCCAAAGCCTTCGGCCTGACCCACCTGCGCGCCCCGACTTTCGCCGTAATCTGGACCACAACGCCGTGGACCCTGCCGGCCAACGAGGCAGTCAGCGCTCATCCGGAATTCGACTACGACCTGATCGAAACACCGAAGGGCGCACTGATCCTGGTTCGTGAACTGGCCGCTGCCTGCTTGCAGCGCTACGGCCTGGAAGGTACGGTCATCGGTTCCGCCAAGGGCAAGGCACTTGAACACGTCCTGCTCAAGCACCCCTTCCAGGAGCGCGACGTGGCCCTCATCTGCGGCACGCACGTCACCCTCGAAGCCGGTACCGGCCTCGTGCATACGGCACCGGCACACGGCGCCGACGACTACCAGATCGGCAAGGTCTATGGCTTGCCGGTAATCAACCCGGTTGGCGACGATGGAAAATTTCTCGCCAGCACGCCGGCCATGTCAGTTTCGCCGCTGGCCGGGAAAACGGTCTGGGAAGCCAATCCGCTGGTCTTGCAGGAACTCGAAGGCAAGGGGCGCCTGCTCAAGTCCGAGCGCATCACGCACAGCTACCCGCACTGCTGGCGGCATAAAACGCCGATCATCTTCCGCGCCACGACGCAGTGGTTCATCGGCATGGATCACAAGGACAAGGAAGACGCCGCCACGCTGCGCTGGATCGCCGAGCGTGCCGTTGATGAAACGCAATTCTTCCCGTCCTGGGGTCGCGCCCGGCTCGAAGCGATGATGAAAACCCGCCCCGACTGGTGCGTTTCGCGCCAGCGCAACTGGGGCGTGCCGATCCCATTCTTTTTGCACAAGGAAACCGGCGCGCTGCATCCGCGCACCCCGGAACTGATCGAAGAAGTCGCCCTGCGTGTCGAAAAGGCCGGCATCGAAGCCTGGTTCTCGCTCGACGCCAAGGAACTGCTCGCTGACGAAACCGCCCACTACCGCAAGATGAGCGACACGCTCGATGTCTGGTTCGACTCCGGCGTCACGCATTCGAGCGTCTTGCGCGGTTCGCACCAAGCCCAGCTCGCGTACCCCGCCGACCTCTACCTTGAAGGTTCCGATCAGCATCGCGGCTGGTTCCAGAGTTCGCTGCTCACCGGCTGTTCGATCGATGGCCGGGCACCCTACAAGGCGCTGCTGACACACGGCTTCGTGGTCGACGGCAAGGGCCTGAAGATGTCCAAGTCGAAGGGCAACGTGATTGCCCCGCAGAAAGTTTCCGACACGCTCGGCGCCGACATCCTGCGCCTGTGGACGGCCGCCACCGACTACTCGGGCGAGCTGACGATTTCCGACGAAATTCTCAAGCGCGTCGTCGAATCCTATCGGCGCATCCGTAACACTTTGCGCTTCCTGCTCGCCAACACCTCGGATTTCGACGCCGGCAAAGACTTGCTCGCCCCCGAGCAATGGCTCGAAATCGACCGCTACGCGCTGGCCATGACGCGCCAGATGCAGGCCCAATGCGAATCCGACTACGGCAAATACGAGTTCCACCGCGTCGTGCAGGCGCTGCAATCCTTCTGCTCGGAAGACCTCGGCGGCTTCTACCTCGACATCCTCAAGGACCGCCTGTATACCACCGCGGCCAACTCCAGGGCACGCCGTTCGGCGCAAAGCGCGCTGTGGCACATCACGCAGACTTTCGTCAAGCTGATGGCGCCGATCCTCTCCTTCACCGCCGAGGAAGTCTGGCAAATAATCAACGGCAAGACGGAATCCATCATGCTGCAAACCTGGCAACCGCTACCCGCCCTGACCGACGAAGCCGCGCTCCTCGACAAATGGAGCAAGCTTCGCAGCTACCGTGCCGAAGTGACGCGCGCCCTTGAAGAACTCCGCGTCGCCGGCAAGATCGGCTCGTCGCTGCAAGCCGAAGTGCTGATTCATGCCGACGGCGAAAAATACGACCTCCTGGCTTCGCTTGGCGACGATCTACGCTTCGTCCTCATTAGCTCGAAGGCCAGCGTAGTGCGCAGTGCGGATGAAAAGCTCGAGTGTGCGGCACTCAGTCAGGCCAAATGCGAGCGCTGCTGGCATGTACGCGAGGATGTCGGTGCCGATGCCGAGCATCCGGAAATCTGCGGTCGTTGCGTCTGCAACCTGTACGGCGAGGGGGAAACACGTGCCTGCGCGTAACATCAAACCCTGGCTGTGGCTGGCCGCGGCCATCTTCATCCTGGATCAGATCAGCAAGTGGATCGTTCTCGGCGCCATGCAACCTGGCGATTCTCGCTACGTCGCTCCGTTCTTCAACTGGGTACTGACCTTCAATTCCGGCGCCGCTTTCAGCTTCCTTTCCGACGCCGGTGGCTGGCAGCGCTGGTTCTTCACCGTGCTGGCGCTCGGCGTCTCGGCCTGGATCGTCACCCTGCTGCGCCGGCACACCAGTGAGTTCCGGCTCTCGCTGGCGCTCACTTTGGTCCTCGGTGGCGCGCTCGGCAACGTCATCGACCGCATCCGCTTCGGAGCGGTCGTCGACTTTATCCAGTGGCACGTAGCTGGTTATTACTGGCCAGCATTCAATGTCGCCGACTCGGCGATAACGATCGGCGCCATCCTGCTGGTCTGGGATCAATTCGCGACGAAACCCACTTCTGGCAAAGTAGTCAAATCCGGCTGATCCAATATTCATGTGGTTAATCACGGCGAATCTTATTAATCCCCGTCATTCCGGGTCAAGCCCGGAATGACGAATCCTATTTATCGGCCCGCTTCAAAATGAACAAACCAACTGATTCAACCGTACTCCCCGACAGCTACCTGACCCTCCATTACCGCCTCTCCGACAATGCCGGAAACGAGTTTGTCAGCACCTTCGACCTCTCTCCGGCCACCCTGCAAATGGGCAGTGGTCAACTTGCCGAGCCGCTCGAAAAGTGCCTCATCGGATTAGCTTCCCACCAGCGCCATATTTTCCAGTTGGACTCCAACGCGGCGTTTGGCGAACACAACCCGCAACTCATCGAACGTATCGCACGCAGCGCCCTGCCCCCGGAAGTCGAACTCAAGGAAAACTCGCTGATCGAGTTTGGCGCGCCCGACGGCCGCCCCGGTTTTGCCGGATTCCTGCGCGAACTGACCGACACTACCGCCCTCTTCGACTTCAACCACCCGCTTGCCGGCAAGCCGCTCCGCTTCGAGGTCGAAATCATCGGCATCATGTAAGGCCCAACATGCTCAGCATTCTCGCCAACCCGTGCGGCTTCTGTGCCGGTGCCGATCGCGCCAACGCCATCGATGACCAGCGAAGGGCAAGAGGTCGCATCAGCCTTACTTGAGATTCAAGCACCAAGCTTCATCGCCGCATCGTTTGAAAGCCTGAATCTCCCAGAAGATCGCTGGGTACTGCGTGTTTTCGTCCCGCTACGCGAAACTCCAACCGCAGCGACCGGGACAATCACCGGCTATTTCGAGGGCGTGCGTGTCAGCGATTCGCTGATCATTGCCATGAACAACGGCAAACCGATGGCGCCCAAGCTGATGTACGAATTCCCGCTGGCGGCGATGAATGTCGAACTCAAGCGCGGACGCAGCACGGTGACCAGGTTCCTCAACCGCACCTACGGCGATACGATCTGGACGCGTCGCGCGGTTCACGACTGGCTCAAGGAAATCCGTCCCGCGTACGTCATCGACATCAACCGCGATACGCAGTTGCAGGATCCCTACGCCGCTACGCCGCACACCGTGATCGTCGACATTGCCCGCCTCGGCGGCACCGATTTCCGCTACAAACTATATTCCTGGGATGGCGTGACCTACCAGAGAGCCCAGGCCATCAACCCTGCCCTGCCCATCCTGTTCAAGCCGATGGGCACGCCCAAGCCCGAGCCGAGCTACATCGCCTCGGATGCCGACTACGTGGATTTCATCACCGAACTGATGGGCGGCTTCTCGATTCCGCCGGTGGTCAAGGAATTGCGCGCCCTCAGTCGTGCCAGCTGGCTATCGACGCTTGCGCCCCCGGCCAGCATAAGCCCGTTGCTGCTGTTGAAGTACTCCTCTGGGGCCGGCGCGTCGGCGCCGTTGTCCTCGATCCGCGCCTCGGTTTCTATGCCTTTGAATGCGATCCCGGCATCGTCAAACACGGAATCAAAATCGCCCCCTGACCATGCCGCTGGCACAGGCCGGGGAAGCTTTCATTTTTTCCGACCTCCCGTCGCCAGCATTCAAGCGGCTGCCTGCCCACCTGGCCGATGCGCAACCCGACGACTTCGGCAACGCTCTGATCGACGCCAGGAACTCCATCATCACTCTGTTTCCCGGACGCGATGAAAACTGGCGAATCTCGGGAGACCGCGGTTGGTGAGTTCGCGATAGCGGAAGGTGATGACCGTACCGATTGGCGGCGGATGGTGACGATCGGCTTCGCTCAAGCCGGTGCCCAGCATGAACTCGACGCCATCGGCGGTACGTACCCGTAGCGCGCCAAGCATGCCGAAAAATTTTCCCTTGCCTGGCTGATAGGCGATCACCGTGGCTTCTGCGTCGTGCCACAGTTTCAATTTGAGCAGAACGTCGCTGCGTCCGGTCGTGTAAATCGCGTCGGCTCGGTGCAGCATCAGGCCTTCGCCACCGACCTTGAGAATTTCGTCGAGTTTCTGCTCGAGCGCTTTGCGGTTGCTTAGCTCGAATTGTTCGACCGATTGCAACCACGGCACCCGGGCACCGGCAATCGCACTGCGCAAGGTTTCGGCGCGCTGGCGAAACGTGCCTGGCGCTTCAGGCAACTCGAAGACCAGATAACGCACCTTACGCCATTCGGCATCGTCCGGCGTCAGCCGGCGTACGGTCCCGGACAGTTGATCGAACTGACCGCGGCCTACCCATAATTCGCCATCCAGCGCCCGCGCCGGAAAATTCGCGACGAACCAGGCTGGCGCATTGATCGTGTTTCCGTTGCGCGTTCGCAGCCTCTGGCCATCCCAGAAGGCACGAACGCCATCAAGCTTTTCGCTGACCAGGTAGAGGGCAACGTCGGACTGTCCCTGCTCAGTTTCCGCCATCAGCAGGGGCAAGGCCTCGGCGGCGGACAAAGGCATGGTTGCAGTGGCCATTGCCGCCAGCATCAGCGCTTCAACTATGGGTTTCCATCGCATCAACACAACTCCATTAAACGCTGATTATCCATTGGGCACCCGTTCAGCGGGTTGGCGAACAGACCGGCGAGCCGGACAAAACCTGCTTCAAGTCACACGATCATCTTCGCTCAACCTGCACAGCGCTTCGGCTATTGCCCGAAAATTTCGGCCAGCACCCGCTCGACGCCAGGCTGCCACTCCGGCAGGCTCAAGTCAAAGGCCGCCTGCAACTTCCCGGTATCCAGCCTGGAGTTGAGCGGGCGCTGCGCCGGTGTCGGGTAGGCGCTGGTACGAATTGTCTCAATGGCTTCCGGCATGACCCGGATCGGCTGTCCTGTACGGCGCGCTTGTTCAATGACGAATCGTGCGTAAGCATGCCAACTCGTCTCGCCGCCGGCGGCCAGATGGTATACGCCGGAAAGCTTGGGGCGGCTGCGTAGTGTGACTGTGTGCAAGGCTTGTGCGGTCACATCGGCCAAGAGCTCGGCACCGGTGGGCGCTCCGACCTGATCGTCGATGATTTTTAGCTGATCACGCTCCTTCGCCAGACGCAGCATGGTCTTTATGAAATTTTCGCCGCGCGCTGCGTAAACCCAACTGGTGCGAAAGATCAGATGCTTTTTGCAGCGGGCGACGGCCTGCTCGCCTTCCAGTTTGGTTTTACCGTAAACGCTCAGAGGCCCTGTCCGGTCAGTCTCCCGCCACGGTTTATCTCCACTGCCATCGAATACGTAGTCGGTTGAATAGTGCACCAGCCAGGCGCCGAGTTCCTGTGCTTCATCAGCCAGTACGCCAGCGGCCAGGGCGTTGATCCTGCGCGCCAGATCCGGCTCGGACTCGGCCTTGTCGACGGCCGTATAGGCGGCGGCATTGACGATGACATCCGGTGCCACGCGCCGCACCGTCCCGGCCAAGCCGGCACGGTTGGTAAAATCACCGCACAACCCATCGGCGCTGTCGTGATCGAGGGCAATCACCTGCCCCAATGGCGCCAGACTGCGTTGCAACTCCCAGCCGACTTGCCCGCCCTTGCCGAACAGCAGAATCTTCATTGGCTTCTTCCCCCGTAATTTTTCTCGACCCACTCGCGATAGGCGCCCGATTGCACGTTACCGACCCAACCCTGATTGTCAAGGTACCATTGCACGGTCTTGCGGATACCGGTAGCAAAGGTTTCGGCTGGCCGCCATCCAAGTTCGCGCTCGATTTTTGTCGCGTCGATGGCGTAGCGGCGATCATGCCCCAGCCGATCGGTGACGTAGGTGATCTGCTCATGATAGGGCTGGCCGTCGGCTCGCGGTCGCAGTTCGTCAAGCAAGCCACACACCGCATGAACGATGTCGAGGTTGGGCTTCTCGTTCCAGCCGCCAATGTTGTAGGTCTCGCCAAGAAGACCGTCGGCGAGGACGCGCCGGATTGCGGCGCAATGATCCGTCACGTACAGCCAGTCGCGAACCTGCTGTCCGTCGCCATAAATCGGCAACGGCTTGCCGGCCAGTGCATTGACGATCATCAACGGGATCAGCTTCTCGGGGAACTGGTAAGGACCGTAGTTATTCGAGCAATTGGTGGTCAGCACCGGCAGGCCGTAAGTGTGATGGTAGGCCCGCACCAGATGGTCCGAGGCCGCCTTGGACGCCGAGTACGGGCTGTTAGGCTCGTAACGGTTGGTTTCCTTGAAGGCCGGGTCGGCAGCGGCAAGCGAGCCATAAACCTCGTCGGTCGATACGTGCAGAAAGCGGAAAGCCGCCTGCTCCGCAACGCTCAAGGAGGGAAACCAGGCGCGAACGCTTTCGAGCAGGTTGAAGGTGCCGACGATATTGGTCTGGATGAAGTCGCCGGGGCCATGAATCGAACGATCGACATGGCTTTCGGCGGCAAAATTGATCAGCGCGCGCGGCCGCTGCTTGAGCAGCAGGCCATCAATCAGTTTCCGGTCGCCGAAATCGCCGTGCACGAAGGCGTAGCGGGGATCGCCTGCCAGTTCGGCCAGGTTTTCGAGGTTGCCGGCGTAAGTCAGCTTGTCGAGGTTGAGTACCGGCTCGTCGCTTTCGCGCAACCAGTCAAGAATGAAATTGGCTCCAATGAAGCCCGCACCACCGGTAACAAGAATCAAGGCAATAGTCCTTCACGTTGTTTGATCTGCAACTCATTCATTTTGGCGTATTTGCTGAAACTGTTAAAACTGCCAATGACAATATGAACAAAACCGGGCAAGCCATCGAGAAAACCACGCCGCAGGACGTAGAACTTGATGAAGCGCAATATCGGGCTGAGCAATAAATTGGCCGCCGAAGCCCGCCTCCCGGCCGCGAAGGCGGCACCGGCCGCCAGTGACGTATAGCGATTCTGCTTGTTCAGATAAGCGGCGATGGTTTCGGCCGAATCGTGCAGCAAATCGCCGCCCAGCGTGCCGACTTCGCACTGTGCCAGGACGTGCTCATGCACTACGTCATCCGACCAGCGCGCACGACGGCGGTGAAAGAGCCGTAAATTCAAGTCCGGGTAACCCTCGCCATGCCGCAGATAGCGCCCGAGAAAACGGTTGCAGCGGGCAAAGCGATAAGCACCGAAGGCTGGTTTGAGCAGGGCGTTCTCGATGCTTGCGCGCAAGGCAGGCGTCACGCGCTCGTCGGCATCAAGGCACAGCACCCAGTCGTGCCCGGCCTGCTCGACGGCAAACTGTTTCTGCCGCCCGAACCCCAGCCATTCCTGCTGCAGAACCCGCGCACCATAGCGCGCGGCCAGTTCGGCGGTGCCATCCGCGCTTCCCGAGTCTACGAGCACAATCTCGTCGGCAAAGGCTACGCTGTGCAGGCAGGGTTCAAGCTGCGTAGCCGCGTTCAGTGCAATCAGGACTACGGACAAGGATTCGCGCTGGGTCATATTTTCATTTTTAAGGGAAGCGCATCACTATTTGCCGGCGCGGCGCGCCTTGGCTGACTCGACAGTCTACCAGAGTCGGTAGCCGAAGATATAATGCGCTCCTTCATGCAAATCCTGCTAATCAAGACTTCCTCGATGGGTGACCTGGTGCACAACTGCCCGGTCGTCACCGACATTCTGACCCACTATCCGGACGCCCGGATCGATTGGGTTGCGGAAGAGGACTACCAGGCCATCCCGAGGCTTCACCCCGGCGTCCGGCGCGTCATTCCGGTCGCCTGGCGCCGCTGGCGCAAACATCTGCTGCAAGAAGCCACCTGGCGCGAGATGGGTGAATTCAAGCGCAGCCTGCAGGAAATCGATTACGACATGGTGTTCGATACGCAGGGCTTGTGGAAAAGCGTCGCCATCGCCCGGCTTTCAAGGAACCACGCCATTGTCGGTGGTGACCGGCAAAGCATCAAGGAGGGCGGCGCCGCCCTTTTCTACGACAAGGCGCTGCCGATTGCAAAATCCCGCCATGTCATCGACCGTTGCCGTGCCGTAGCCGCCGGCGCGCTCGGCTACCCGATCGAGACGCCGCCGCACTATGGCATTCGCGCCGGGGCGCTGGTGGCCGACTGGCTTTCGGCCAGGCCTTACGCGGTACTCATGCATGCCGCCAGCCGCCCCGAGAAGCTGTGGGCGGATGCCCACTGGATCGAAGTCGGGCAGCGTCTGTCAGCGCAAGGCATAACTTCCGTCCTGCCTTGGGGAAGCCAGGATGAAAAGGCGCGTAGCCAGCTTCTCGCGGCAGCGCTCGATGGTGCCATCGTGCCGCCACGGATGGCACTCGACACCGCTGCGCGTTTTCTCGCCGGCTCGGCGCTGGTGGTCGGTCTGGATACCGGATTTACGCACTTCGCCGCTGCGCTTGGCCGTCCGACAATAGGCATTTTCTGCGACTCCGACAGCGATCAGGCCGCCGTTTTTGGTGACGGCGAGTGTGCGAGTTTCGGCAAGAAAGGGAACCCGCCAACGCTGGCTACCGTCATCGATACCATAGACCGCATGCTGGCCAGAAGCAGGCCCGGCGCATGATCGCCCGCGCACTCTATAGCGCCCTGTTTTACCTGGTCACGCCAGCCGTGCTGCTGCGTCTATGGTGGCGTGCGCGAAAGCAACCCGAGTATCTGCAGCACGTCGGCGAGCGCTACGGATTATACCCACAGGATGCTCCCGACAAGCTGATCTGGCTGCACGCCGTGTCGGTCGGCGAAACGCGCGCCGCCGAGCCGCTGATCATGGCCTTGCTCAGCGAATGGCCGAAGCACCATCTGCTGCTCACGCACATGACGCCGACCGGGCGCGAAACCGGAGCGATGTACGTGAATCGTTACCCGGGGCGTGTCACCCAAGCCTATCTTCCTTACGATCTGCCGGACGGCGTCGAGCACTTTTTCAAGCATTTCCGACCGCTCATCGGCTTGTTGATGGAGACCGAGCTGTGGCCCAACCTGATTGCCGGAGCAGGCAAGTGCAACGTGCCGATTGCTTTGGTTAACGCCCGCCTCTCGGCCAGCTCGCAACGTGGTTATCAGCGCTTCAGTTACCTTGCCAAGCCCGCTTTTGCTTCCCTGTCGTTCGTCAGTGCGCAAACGGTTGCCGACGCCGCGCGTCTTGTGCAGCTTGGCGCAAGCTCGGTGACGGTTACCGGCAATCTCAAGTTTGACGTCACCCCGTCGCCGGACAAACTGCAACTCGGCGCCCAGTGGCGGCAGGCGCTCGGCAGGCGACCGGTGTGGCTGGCCGCCAGTACGCGCGAGGGGGAAGAGGCGCTCATTCTCGACGCCTTGGCCCACATCAATCGGTCCGATCTGCTTCTGCTGCTGGTGCCGCGCCATCCGCAGCGTTTTGCCGAAGTGGCGGCACTGGTCGAGGAACGCAAACTTTCGCTGTGCCGGCGCAGCGAAGGCGCGCTGGTGACGCCTGAAACAAGAGTCTGGCTAGGCGACAGCATGGGTGAAATGCCGGCCTATTACGCGGTCGCCGATCTGGCACTGATCGGAGGATCGCTGCTGCCCTTCGGCGGACAGAACCTGATCGAGGCTGCCGCCTGCGGCTGCCCGGTGCTGGTCGGCCCTCACACCTTCAATTTCGCTCAGGCGACCGAAGATGCCATCGCTTGTGGCGCGGCACGCAGAATTGCCGATGCGGAGGGCGCTGCAGTCGAAGTGGCCAAGTTATTGAGCGATGGAGAAGCGCTGCAGTCGATGCGCGATGCCGCAGCAAGTTTCAGTCAGGCACATCGCGGCGCAACGGAACGGACCATTGCATTGATCCGGGAGATTACGGCGCCTCGAACAGCGGATTGATCTGCTCCAGATCTTCCTCGCCAAGCGAGCCGACCGTCGCCTTCAAATTGAGCTGGGAAAACAGCGTATCAAAACGGGCCTTGGCCAGATCGCGCCTGGTGACATAAACCTGCTGTTCGGCATTGAGCACGTCGATATTGATGCGTACCCCGACCCCGTAACCCAACTTGTTCGACTCGAGCGCGCTGGTGCTTGAAACCAGCGCCGCTTCCAGCGCCCGTACCTGGGCCAGACCATTCACCACGCCGAGGTAGGATTTTCGCGATCCGAGGGTTGCCGAGCGCTTGGCGCTCTCCAGGGTCGCCTCGGCGGCTACGCGGTTAGCCACCGCCTCACGCGTCTTGGAATTGACGTAACCGCCCTGGAAAATCGGGATGTTGAGCTGTAACCCCACGTTGCGCGAGGTGGTTTCCAGAGTGTCGCTCCCCAGGAACGACAGCGCCGAATTGTTGTGACCGTAGTTGGCCACCGCATCGAGCGTCGGATAATGTCCGGCACGCGTGCGCTCGACCTCCTTGGCCGCCACCTCGGCCGCTAAGGAACGGCTACGAAATAACTTCCCGATTTTATCTTCTCACCTGCATTGA
>NZ_JBMOJE010000068.1:0-27327 GCF_049316945.1 Propionivibrio sp.
CTTCAATGCAAAACGCAGCGTGAAATCATTTGCCTCGGTTTTTTGAGGTGTTACAGTACATTCATTACCGCCTGCGTCAGTTTGTTGCGGTCGGCGCGCAGCCAAAGCGGGCCTGCGGCGCTTGGTTCTTGAGGCGATGGCCTTCCGTTCGGCGTCTTGAAGCCAGTAACGATCTGCTGCAGCAGATCGCCGATATCGATGAGTTCCAGGGTAAAGTCCTTGCCGCGCCGCGCCTCGATGCGTGCCAGGTCGAGCAGTTCGTTGATGATCGACACCATCAGTTCCGATTGCGTAAAGATGGTGCCGAGAAACTCGCGCCTTTCCGCTTCGTCAAACTCCTCGGCCAGCAAGAGCTCGGAAAAACCATAGATACAGGCCATCGGCGTGCGCAATTCGTGTGCAGCCGTGCTGAGGAATTCGCTCTTCAGGCGATCGACTTCGGTTTCATGCGTGATGTCGCGCAGGTAGAGAATCTGCGTCACGGTTTCTGATTGTGATTCACGCAACCCGACTTCGAGAACGCGCTTGCCGATGCCGGCGATTTCGATCTTCTGGCGTCGTTCGGTGGACTGGCCTGCTGCTTCACGCAGTTCGGCCACGCCCGAAAAACGCGCCGACTCGATGCATTCACGCGCCAGGCGTGCGGAGAAAGACGTTTCGTCGAGCCCGCTGATCTCCGACTCGGCTATTCCCGTCAGGCGCATGAAGGCCGGACTGGCGTATTTGACGCAGCGCGTGGCGTCGAATGAGACAAAACCATCGGGACTCAGGGCGAAGATGGCATTCAGCTGCCCGGCTCTATCCTCGGCCTGTGCCTGCGCCAGTTCGGCCGCCCGCTGGGCTTCCTGGCGCTTGAGGTTCTCGGCGCGCAGGAGTTCATTGCTGTCACCCAGTTGCTGCGCCATGCTGTTGAAAGCCAGTGCCGTCTGCGCCAGATCGTCGTTTCCCTTGACCGGTACCCGATGCGTGAAATCGCCTTCTGCAAAGCTGTAGCTGGCCCGGCGCAAGGCCACCAACTGGCGCGCCAGATAGCTCCCAAGCAGCCACGAAAACAGGGCCACGAGCAGCATTTCCATCCCGGCGATCCCTGCCGCCCAGCGCTGGGCGGAAGCCAGCAATCCTTTCAGGGGATCGGTGGATACACCGAGTTGAACCTCTCCTTGTCGCAGTCCTCCGGCCTGAATGGGAGCCGACCAGTCAAAGAAGCCATCGGCCACCTTTTCAATGCGCTCTTCCTGATGGAAGGGGCGGGACAGGATCGTCGCCTCTCCACGTTCAGCCAGCACGACACCGGAGGCGTCGAGGATTCGTATGAAAGCGATCTGGCCGGACGCCATGGCCTCGATGACCAGGCTGTCCAGCGTGGCCAGATCCTGCGAGATCACGGCGTCCTTGGCGGCAACGGCAAGCAGCTTGCCACCCAGTTGTACCCGGCGCACCAGCTCGGCCTCGTTCGAGTCGCGCAGAATCGACAATGCGCTACCGACCAGAATGGCCAGCAAGACCATTTCGATCAGCGCTACACCAAGGATGGTTTTGGTACGAAAGCGCATGGTTTATGGTGAAAAACTCAGTTGATTGCGACTAATTAACCGCAAGGGCAGGTTTGACGCGTGCTTAGCCCTCACCCCAACCCTCTCCCGCGGGGAGAGGGGGTTTGCACCCTTCTCCCCGCGGGAGAAGGGCCGGGGATGAGGGCTTGCGACATTGGCATCACATCTAACCAAGCTTTCCAGGTTTAAAGGTTTATGGATTCAGGAGTGCGTTAGCGGAGCGCATGTTTCACTGCCGGCTGTAACGCTCAAGGAGATCGATGTCGAGCCCCCGGATGTCGTTCCATTCCTTGTCCTGCGCGGCAACGATGCCCTTGAACGCCAGCGGCGCCAGCAGGCGTTGCCCGGCTTCGTCGCCGGCCAGGGAGGCCATGGCCGCCTGCACCCTGGCGAGGATTTCAGCCGGCACGCGGGGATGCGCGGCAAAGGCGTGCGGCGTGTAGGCCGGTGTTTCGGAAAGGACGCGCAGCGTATCGCGGACTTCCGCCGGGGTGGCCTCGAAGGTGCGCTGGATACCCCCACCGGCCTCCTGAAGCCCGGAGGCAACGGCACGATAAACGGAATCGTGCGAGGCGACGAACTTGGCTTCGATCGGGATGTTCAGGCGACCGAATTCGGCCTGCGGCAGGATGCTGGCGGCGAAGGCCGCCGGGGCCGGGAAGACCACCGTCTTGCCGGCCAGATCGGCCGGTTTCCGGTAGGCACTGTCTTTCCTGACCACCAGAATGCCCTTGATCTTCCGATCCTGTTCTTTGGCAAAGGCCCGATACGCCGTGGCTTTATGGAAAACCACATAATGGTAGGGATTCATGTAGGCCAGATCGTAGTCGCCCTGGCCCAGACGCTCCTCGAAAACGGGAATGCTGGGAGCGGTTCGAAAGACCAGGGGAACGCCGGAGCGCTTGCTGATTTCGGCCAGCAGCGGCCCCCATTCTTCCGCCAGCCGGCTGGCCGATTGCTGCGGCACGACGGCAAAGGCCAGCGGCTTTTGCATTTCTTGCGCCTGAGCCGGTAAAGGTGCGCCGATCAGGCAGGTCAGCAACAAGGACAGCGAAAAACTTGTAAGCGATTTTTTTATCAGGGAAAGCATTTTATTCTCCTCTGGAGGCCTTACCAACAGGCGTTCTACAAGGTGCCATGCCGAAGGCCTCACAAGCACGCCACTCTTCAGGTATGTCGCTTGCAGATCGCCTATCCATGCGGTCTGCAGCCATGTTGTACAGATGCGGATCATCATTCCTCCACCGTTTCCTTGAGCCCCGGAAGCCACAGGGTTACGCTGGTGCCGACACCGGGCATGCTGGAAATCTCGATATCGCCCCCGTGCAAGTCGACGATTTCATGGACGATGCTCATGCCCAGCCCGGTGCCGGGAATCTTGCCCGAACTGTCGGCGCGGTAGAAACGCTCGAAAACGTGGGACAACTGCTCCGGCGTCATGCCGATGCCGTTATCGGTGATGCGGATGCCGACACGCGGCGCAGCTTCTTCGCCACGTTCCGCTGCGATCACCTCGATGCGCACCGCGTCGCCCCCGGATGAATATTTGTAGGCATTGGAGAGCACATTGAGGAATGCCTGTCGGGTTTTCTTATGGTCGGCATTGATGTACAAAGGCGCGGCGGGCAGGACCAGAATCGGCGCCGCTCGACCTGGGGGCAGGCTGTAGCCGTTCACTACCTCATTTACCAAAGCCTGTACCTGCGTCGCCTCGAATATGAAGTCCTTGCCGCGACGTGCTTCGATGCGGGCCAGGTCGAGCAGTTCGTTGAGGATGGAAGCCATCAATTCGGACTGCTTGAAGATGATCGACAGAAACTCCCTGCGGCTGTCTTCATCAAGTTCCTGGGTGAGCAACACTTCGGCGAAACCATAGATGCTGGCCATCGGCGTGCGCAGTTCGTGTGCCGCCGTGGACAGGAATTCGCTCTTCATCAGATCTACTTCGGTTTCAAGTGTCACGTCACGGAAGTACAGGATGCGGGAAACGCTGGAGGACTCACTGCGGATGCCGACAATCTGCAGAACTGATTGACGCAATGTCTTCAGGGTCAATCTCTTGCGCGACACCTTCTCATTGGCATCGCCAAAACAGGCCGATATTCCAGCGAAGGCTTCAGGACTCTCGCATTGTTTTCTGAGCACGGCATCCAGTCCCGCGTTGTTCTTGCCGACGACTTCTTCAGGGCCGATGCCGGTCATCGCTGCAAACGATGGATTGGCAAACTTGACCCGGCCGTCGGGATCGAAGGCCACGAAGCCGTCCGGACACAGCCTGAACAAGGCGCTTAGCTGGGCATTCCGATCTTCGAGGGCATCGCTCTTGGTTTGCAGTTCGGAGGTCTGCTCCCGAACTTTGCGTTGAACGATGGAGGTTCTGCCGGTGGTTACCAGTAGCAGCATTTGCAACAGCGCCGCCAGCACCAGACCGCCGGCCCCGACCATCAGCGACGCCCAGTGCTGGCCCTGGCGCAAGAACTCGGCGGTTGGATAGACGCTGAGCGTCCATGTCCGATCAGCCATGGTCAATTGCTTCTGCCATGCATGGTAGTTGTCCGGCGAGTTGTTCGACTTGTTCGAATTGTTCGAACTGGCCGAACTGTCGGAGAGGTAAAGACTGGATTTGTCGGCAGGAGCGAGCGCATCGTCGACGCGAAAGACAAGCCCCTTGACTGTCGCTGATCGGGTGGCGATGTCCACCATCTCGTCGACCTTGATGACACCAATCGCAAAGCCCATCAACTCGGTTTTGCTGTCATCCGTGTCGAGCGTTGTTACCCTCCGATCGGCTGGATGCATCAGAAGCACGCCGACACGTTTCCGGTTCTCCTGAACCAGTTGAATTGGCGCGGTGACCGCCGGTTCCCCCGATCTCATGGCACGCTGGATGGCATCATGCCTGACCGGTTCCGAGTTGATGTCGTAACCGACCGCAGGACGATTGCCTTCGAGGGGCGCAATGAATCCGACTGCGACATATTCCGGCCGCTCTTCGGCGCGTACCAACCGGCGCAGGCTGTCCCGCTCCTTGATTTCGAAACCTGGCATGCCGGTTTTCTCGGCCATGCCGCGTTCAAACGCCTGGCGTTGCATGGGCAACACATACGGGTTGAAGCTCAGGGCGAAAATGTCGGGGTTGTCCTTCAGCGTAATGCGGGTGAAGTATTCGAATTGCTTGTAGCTCATGTCGGGCGTGACTTCAACCAGGCGGCGCAAGGCAGAAAGCGCCTCCTGGTGAGCGATGAAGCGCTGCTCAAGCAACTTGGCCAGTGCCTCGCCATGACTTTGAATGGCTGATTTCTGCTGCGCGCGCTCCCACTGGGAAACAGCGAAAAAGGCGCCGCCTGCCAGCCCGAGGACGACCAGCATGGGCAACACCAAAGTAGTGAAGCGACCACGCCAGGGCGATTTCCGCCAGTACAGCAAGGCCAGACTGAGCGGCAGCATGACCAATACCCCCAGCACATCGCCGGACCACCAGTTCCACCAGGCGTAGAGATACTCATTTCCGTGAACAATCTGCACCGAGTAAAGCAGGGTCACTCCGATGCTGGCCGAGATGACGCAGGCGACGGGCCCGGACAGTGCCAGGCAGCGGAGGATGTCAGCCTCGATTTCCAGCGTCTGCCAGCCGTTCCCGACCTTGCGCTTGACCAGCCACCAGGCCGCCAGCGCCTGGATCGTGGAACCGCTGGCGATCCCCGCAGAAATCAGGCCATTGCTCCAGCCCGACTCGCCATGCAGCCAGGCGACACCCAGGTTGAGCGCAAATGATCCGACCCAGATGCCCGGCCATGCGCGCTTGTCCGACCACAACAGGATGGCGACCGCGAAACCAGCCGCCGGGAAAATCGGGCTGGCATAGCCGGGGGCAATGGCAAAGCTCAGTCCCAGCGCGCCTAGCCCCAGATAAATGGCCGCCGCGACAAGCACGACAGCGGCTGGATTTTTTGCGCCGGAATCTGTTTGAACCTGTATGTTGTCCATGGATCGCTTTGCTTTTATTGCGTTTCGGTGACAGGAACGGTCACTCATCCTGCATCCAGGGATTGCCTGGCAACACGTTCTCTTTCGAGCGCCCACTGGAGGAAAATATCAGGCCGCATCGGGCGCCCGATCAGATAGCCCTGAACCAGGTGGCAACCCTGTGCGTTCAGTCGCTGCAACTGTTCCAGTGTTTCGACACCCTCGGCAATGACCTCAAGACCCATGGCCAACCCCATGCCGACGATGCATGAACTGATGGCTTGCGAATCGCAGTTGGTTTCAAGATCATGGACAAAACTCTTGTCGATTTTCAGGCGATCGATCGGCAGATGCTTGAGCCGCGAGAGGCTGGAATAGCCGGTACCGAAGTCGTCAATGGCGATCTTGACGCCAAGCGCACGCAGCGGAAGAAGGCGGCAGTGGTTCGCTTCCTGATGCATCATTATTTCTGATTCGGTAATTTCCAGTTCGAGCAGCGCCGGGTCGATTCCTGACTCCAGCAGGGCGCACGCCAGCGTTTCTTCAAAGGCATTGCTTCTCAACTGTCGCGGCGAAACATTGACCGAGAGGGTGATATTGGCGAGTCCTTTCGACTTCCATTCCTGAAGCTGCTGGCAGGCAGCCTTCAAGGCCCAGGCGCCAATCGGGACGATCGAGCCATTCTTTTCCGCGACCGGAATAAAGCGGCTTGGCGGCATATCGCCCAGTATCGGGTGACGCCAGCGCAGCAATGCCTCACAGCCGAGCAGGGTGTCATGGCCACTGCAGGACACTTGCGGCTGATAAACGAGATAAAGTTCCTGGCGTTCGAGCGCATGCCATAGTTCAGCACCGAGGGTGATTCCCTGCGTGCCTTGCTCTGCGCCAATCGGCTCTTCAAACAGGCAATAATGATTGCCTCCGGCCCTTTTAGCCGAGTACATGGCGATGTCTGCATGCTTGAGCAGGGTGGCGATGTCAGTCCCGTCTTGCGGAAACCGTGCGCAGCCGATGCTGCTGCCGATCAGCACTTCGTGCCCGGCAACGAAAATCGGTGCCGACAGAGCATCAATCAGTTTTTGCGCCATTCTGGACCGATCGCTATCAAGACTGGAACCCAGCGCCAGAATCACGAACTCATCGCCCCCGACGCGCGCCACCGTATCGCCTTCCCGAATCGCCTCGGTCATTCGCTGGCTGACCTGCTGGAGTACCAGATCGCCAATTTGATGACCGAGGTTGTCGTTGACCGGCTTGAAACGATCGAGGTCGAGATACAGGATACTGACTCCCGAACCACTGCGCCTGGCTGCCGCCAGCGCCTGTTCGGCGCGATCTTCAAGCAGGCGACGGTTGGGAAGCCCGGTCAAGGTATCGTGATAGGCCAGGTTGGAGAGGACTTTTTCGGTTTCGACGAAACGGGTGATATCCGAAAAAACCGCAATATAAGAAAGCGTTGCCCCACTTTCATCCTTGACGGCGCTGATGGTTACCCACTCCGGATAGAGTTGCCCGCCCTTCTTGCGGTTGATGATCTGGCCGTTCCAGGTGCCTGTTTCAATTATTTCTTCCCAGAATGCGCGGTAGAACTCTTTTCCGTGCCGACCCGATGCGAGGAGACGCGGATTCTTGCCAATCACCTCCTCCTCGGTGTATTCGGTGATGCGGGTAAAGGCCGGATTGACGGCAATGATCTGGCCTTCGATATCCGTAATCATTATTCCCTCATGCGCGCTGCGGAATACCATCGAGGAAATCTGCGACTCGAATTCGTTGGTCCGCTTGACCGATATGTCGCGCATGATCCAATAGACACTTAACTCACCGGCGCTGGAAACAGGCAGCACCCAGGCGTCGACCATCAATGCCTGAGCCGGATCGCCGCCAATATAGACAACGAACTCCCATTGCTCGACCCGCTGCCCCGGTGTCTCGGTACGAGCACCGGCCAACAGTTCGTCGAAGCGTGCGAAGTGAGAGGGTGCGAGCAATTGCCGGAGCGACAGCCCCTGCAGGGTTGCCGCGCCGGGCATCAATTTTTCGCCGGCGCTGGGGCTGGCATGCTTGATCACCCCCGCGCCGTCGGTCACGATATAGAAATCGCCGGCACAGCGAATCAGGTTATCAAGGATGTCCTTGCTCTCGACCAGATGCTCGTGCGACTTTTTCAGATGCTGATGCTTTTCCTCAAGTTCGGCATGCTGATCGAGCAGCATCTGCAGATCTTCCGCGTACCGGTAGAGTTGCAGATGAAGCGTTGCGTCGTGGCTTCTACCCTCCACGATGGCTGTATTGGCGTGGTAGCTGTCGATCATTAGAGCATCTCACGAATCCAGGTAACCACCTGCAGCGGGCTGAAAGGTTTGATGAAATAAGCGTCCGCTCCGCGTTTCTTGCCAATCTCGTAGTCGCCGGATTGCCCGCGTGCGGTCACCATCGCGACCAGCGTATCTTTCAGCGCCGGATCATTTTTGATGGTGTCGAGTACTTGCAGTCCATCGATTTCACCGGGCATCATGATGTCGAGCAGGACCACGGCAGGATGTTGGCGTCTGATGATTTCCAGCGCAGTCATGCCGTCCTCAGCCTCTAGTACTTCATATGATTTTCCCAGCGTGATGCGGAGCAAGCGGCGAATGTCGGAATGGTCGTCAACAATAAGTATCTTGGTCATGAGCTGAATCTCCAGAAACTGTTTCTATGACCTTTCAGCCAGCAAGGCTGAAAGGTCCTGGGCGTAAGCCTGTGCCTGCAAGGTAAAACGGCACTCTGCACAGGAAGCCAGGCTGCGATCATTGCTCGGCAGCCCGGTCAGCAGGTTGATGGTGAAGGCGTCGTAACCCGTGCTGTACTCATCCGGCCCGTCATTTGTCGTTACCGACACTTTCAGGCGTCCACCATGCAGTTCAATAATGCGACGGCACATTTGCATGCGGATATCCCGCTCCATTGGCGAAGCATTATCCTGATCCCTGACCTTCGCCCTTGACACTGATAATCCTGGTGCGCTGCGTACCCGGCCGGTGAATACAATGAAATCGCCCAGCTGCCGCAGTTCAAGAACCACCCGGCTTTGCGGCGGTGCGCTTTCGCCAAGAACAGCCAGCAGATTGTGGAAGGCATATTTCAGCCACGCCGCGTCGCCGTACAGGACACCCAGTTGATCCCGCGTTTCGATCAGCTTGTAGTTAATGGCGTTCTCGCCACGCTGGCCGGGGAGCCCGGGCAATACTTCCTTGAGCAGGGCAATTGGCGACAGGCGATCCTCAAGAAATACCTTGTCGTGCTGAAATAGTGTGGATAGCTGCTCAATCTCGACCAGCACTCGATCAACGCGGGCGGACTGTTGAAGAATGGCCGTACGATCAATGTCAGCGGAGTTGGCCACTGCACGCAGCAACTCCTTCAGAGAATCCATTTCCTTCCGTGCCTGCTCGCCGAGCAAAGCCACAAAACGCGTTTCGCTGGACTTGAATTCCTGCTCGGGACTTGGTCGCGCGATGAAAATCGCATAATCATAACGCCCGTCCTGGCATAGCCAGGCATCAGCAGGGCTTGGCAAATCCTTGTCCCAAACCCCGTTCAACTGTAATGCTGCCGGCAATGCCAGCAAACCATTCAGCGACCTTTTGATCATCTCGCGGATGGGATTAACCAGGCCAGCACACTCCGGAAGCCACGAACGAGCGGCAGAATTGAAGGCTTTGATTCCTCCATTCTTGTCCAGCAAGACAACGCCCTCGCTCATCCGCTCGATTAGCGACATGTCGAAATTCAGTCTCATGGCAAGACCGTGGCATGTTCTGCCAGCTTTCTGGACCAGATCCTGTAGGCAATATCCTGCAGTGTCGTGAACGGAATGGGTTTGGGCAGCACCTGAATGCTTTCGGGAACGCCGCCGCGCTGCTTGATCTCTTCGGCGTCCAGACCGCTGACCACGACGATAGTCATACGCTCCAGTTCCGGCATCGACTTGAGCGCCCGCAACATCTGGAATCCGTCCATTTCCGGCATGCTCAGGTCGGCAATCAACAGGTCGGGAACCTCATGGCCGACCCTGACCAGGGCCTCGACTCCGTTGCTGGCCACGATGACCTGCGGCGGCATCGGCCACTGCGCAAGCCTGAACTGGTAGAGGAGCAGCAGAGCAGGGTCGTCCTCGACAATAAGCACTTTGAGATTGAGGTCATGGGTTGGCGGATCAATCGGGGCTGGAGTGCTCACCGCATTCACCGGCGGCGGTGTCACGGCCGCTTTGTGCAGCAAACTATCCACCGAATCGCGCGAAACCCGACGGTGACCGCCGGCCGTCTTCCAGGCGGAAAGCAGGCCGTTCTCGACCCACAACTGGGTTGTACGCACGGAAACGCCGAGCAATTTTGCCGCCTCGCGCGTTGTGCAAAATGTCTTCTCAATCATTTTTAAGGACTTTCAAGATATCAAACTCAGTATAGCATTTGTTCAATATATATCAAAAATAATCATTTGTAACTATAAATTATCATCTATTATCAAATTGTGCTTGATCGATAAAAGCTGATCTGGTGCAACCCAGTCAATATGGTGAATGCACAGAAAGTTGGTGCCATTGGAGTGGCCTATTACGCTGAAAGTAATAAGTGAATAAGAAGTATACTTGTCAGGATTTCGTGCCATTTGTCCCGCCTCGGGAAAGCTTGGCGCTGTTTTTCGTGGATGACTGTCTTTTTCAGATTTGTTCGTTTTCAATACGGAGCACTGCATCATGAATGCCAATAATCTCTCTGTCTCGGTTCGCCTGACCCTGTCGATAGCGATTGCCTTGTTCCTCACCCTTTCGGCGATGATTGCCTGGCAGAACACCGAAAATCGGGAGGCGGCCCACAATCAGGCGCGCGATTTTGCCTACAGCGCCCATGAAATGACGCTTGCCGGGCTGACCGGAATGATGATTACCGGCACCGTGGCGCAACGCGACGTGTTTCTTGACCAGATCAAGCAGCTTGATGCGGTCAGGGACTTGCGGGTTGCCCGAGCGCCGGCAGTCATCAAGCAATTCGGGCCGGGCACTGTATCTGACCGCGCGAACGATTCAGATGAAGAGGAAGTGATGCGCACCGGGAAGATTATCGACCGCGTCGAGTCTGACGCGAGCGGAGATTTCCTGCATATCATCAAGCCGGCGATCGCCAGTGCCAACTATCTCGGCAAGAACTGCGTCACCTGTCACCAGGTGCCGGAAGGAACCGTGCTCGGCATCGTCAGCATAAAAATCTCGCTGGCCAAGGTGGATGCGGCCATTGCCAGCCAGCGCCTCAAGCTCATCATCGCTTGCGTGGTGATATGTATGGCGATGTTCATCCTGATCTTCCTGTTCATCCGCCACTTCGTGTCCCGGCCGCTGGACGCCATGACCAATGGCCTGAGCCAGATTGCCAAGGGCGAAGGCGATCTGGCCCACCGCCTGCCGGTACGCGAGCTTGACGAGGTGGGCCGCACGTCGCAGGCGTTCAACGAAATGATGGACAAGTTTTCCGGACTGGTGCGCCAGATCAGCGACACCGCCGGCCAGGTACGCCAATCGGTGGGCGGACTGGTCTCCGTTGCCGCGAAGGTTTCTGAAGGTTCCAGGGAACAGCAGGAGCGTTCGAACGGAGCCACCAAGGCGGTCGAGGCCGTGGCCTCCGGCGTGGCTTCCATCGCCGCTACCGCGGGCAAGGTGAAAAGTCAGTCGCGCAACAACCTGGACGACTCCAGGCAGGGAAGGGAAAGCCTGACCGCACTCATCGCCTCGATGACGACCGCTCGTGATTCAGTGAACGGTATCGTCGCCTCGGTGAACCAGTTCGTTACCAGCACTCGCTCGATCACCAGCATGACCCGGGAAGTGAAGGATATCGCCGACCAGACCAATCTGCTGGCCCTCAACGCGGTGATTGAAGCGGCCCGGGCCGGCGACATGGGCCGAGGCTTTGCCGTGGTCGCCGACGAAGTGCGCAAGCTGGCCGAAAAATCGGGCCGCTCGGCGAACGAAATCGACCGCGTGACGCACGAAATCGAAGCGCAATCGGGCCATGTGATGGCGGCGATCGAGGAGGGGATTGCACAACTGAACCGCAGCCAGGACAGCGTCGGGTCGGTGGCCACGGTGCTGGAGCGGACGGCCAGCGGGGTGGCGAATGTCACTATCGGCATCGACGCCATCGGTTCGGCGACACAGGAACAACAAATCGCCAGTGCGGAAGCTTCCAGCAATATCGAGCAGATTGCCGCCATGGCCAAAACCAATACCGATGCCGTGCATAGCGTCGTCCAGTCGGCGCAGCATCTTGAATCCCTGGCCGATGGCCTGGCGGCGGCGGTCGGCAAGTTCCAGTTGGGCAGCGCCAAATAAGTCGCTTGAGTCCTGGATTGCCCTTTCGGGTCTATGTGCCCGGCTTGGCGAGGCGAAGAGGCGCCGCTGGAAGCCCCGCCAATAGGCGATCTGCAATAATGCTGCCCGGAGAGCCAATAAGCACGGCACTCTTCAGGTGCATAGGCTGTAGACCGCCTTTTCATGCGGTCTGCAGCTACATGGGGCGGGAAGTGTTGGCGACCAACCGGAGTTAGCGGATAAGTTTCCTGATTTCGCCATTGCACGAATCCGCCACGCGAGCGTATTCCTCGGGGCTGTCGATGAGCGCCTGGGCTTCATCCGCGCGGCCGATTTCGCGCCGGATGTAGGGCAGCCAGCGTTCATCCAGTTCCCGCCGAAGCTGGGCGCTGCTCTGGCCAACCGGGCCGCGCCAGATACTTCCGCCGTCAAAACGGCGTTGCAGGGTGTCGGTCACTTCTTTCTCGATGCCTGCGAGGTGCGCCTGGTAAGCCTTGACGTGGCGGAGTTCGTGCTGATAAATCTCTTTGTAGGCACAGCTGCCTTCGGGAAATTCTTTGGCTACATAGACGGTCATCGGGCTGAAACCGAGCGTCACGGTGAGTTGCGGGCTGGCGCACTCCCAGCGGCCAGTTCGGTCAACGTAGAGAGAAATGTTGCTCGCGAAGCGAACGCTGGCGTTGCCGCGGGTGAGCCCCAGAATCTGCTTGCCGGGACGCGCCAGTGCCGACCCCAGGTGGTTCAGCACCTTGTAGCTGTGCTGGGTATTGACCGTGATGCGCTCGTCAAGTCGCTTTACCGTAATTGAAGGCTTCGGCAGCTTGTCGCACTCATCCGGCCAGCCCGGGCCGGAAAAAATGATGGCGAGTAGAAATACAAGAGCGCGCATGAGATGGTGGGCGTAGGGAGACTGGAGCTTTGATCCGGAACTGCATTCAGCGGAAACGAAGTCTTGAACGATGGCCGATTTTCCTACGAAAACACCATGCTGTGAAAATTCAAGTGGTGAACAGCTACGGTTCGTCAGGGTAAATTTGTTCTGCCCGCTAACTCATTGATCTACCGTCATTCCGGGCTTGACCCGGAATCCAGTTCGTTAATCACAAACAGGTCTTTTAAGATCTTGATCAGATGGAGGAGTCTGGCTCTGCATTCCCTTCGGTCAGATTCCGGGTCAAGCCCGGAATGACGGTGGATGGGTAGAACAAATTTACCCTGTACGGTTAGCAGAGAAATGGTGACTCCTCTCGATTGTTATAGCCAAGCATATCTCAACGCCATGCGCTTGCTGGTTTGGCCGAGCGGACGCATGAATCCTGTATCGCGTGTGTCTTTGCCCTGAATAAATTCCATTCAGGCGTTACTATGAGCCCCACTGCTTGCCTACACTTCACCCAACCCGATTTTCAAGTTGATTTTGCGCCATGAATAGACTGTTTCGATACAAAAAACACCGGCGAGTTCTTTTCGTGTTGTTCACCTTCCTGCTGGTCGGAAGTGTGCGGGCCGAGTGGGTCCAGCTCGGCAGGACTGACAGCTTTCGTATCTATCTGGATCAGAATTCGATTCAGAAAAACGGCGATTCCGCGCAGATTTTACAACTCATTGATTTCACTACGGCTCAGTGGGCGGATGCACAGACGGTGGTCGGGTCGATCAAGTCTTTGGTCGAGTATGACTGCAGTCAGCCACGCTTTCGAACGCTTGCCGGCGAGGCCTATTCTGAGCGGATGGGCGACGGTCGGGTGGTGGCGAATGAGCCGGTGAACAACCCGCAATGGGAGAGCGTCGAGCCCGGCAGCACCCCCGAAAAGATGCGGCAGATTGCCTGTGGGAAAAGAAAGTAGTCCGTTGGCCACAGCGAACACAACTGCTTTTTCCAGGTTGATCGTGCTACTGAAGCAAGCTTCAACCTCGCGCAGAATAGCGTTTCCTTCCTGGACTCCAGTGTATGTCTGACCGCGTCTCAATCCCTTCGCTCCATGAATTGCTTCAACAACGAGTGCCGCGTGTGCGGGTCACGCAGTTGCTGATCGGCGTCAACGTTGTTGTGTTTCTGGCGATGCTGGCCAGCGGCGCCGGTTTGTGGCATTCGTCCAACGGCGTGCAACTGGCGTGGGGGGCGAACTTCGGTCCGGCGACGCAGGATGGGCAATGGTGGCGGCTCGGCAGTGCCCTGTTCCTGCATTTCGGCGTCGTCCATCTGGCGTTGAACATGTGGGCGCTGTGGGATGGCGGGCAGTTGGTCGAGCGCATGTATGGGCATGCGCGCTTCCTGGCGATCTATTTTGCCAGCGGGCTGGCCGGCAACCTGCTTTCGCTGGTCGCGCATGACGGAAACGCGGTCTCTGGCGGCGCGTCGGGCGCCATTTTCGGGGTCTATGGTGCGCTGCTGATCTTTCTCTGGCGCGAGCGCAGCAATCTTCATCCGCAGGAATTTCGCTGGCTGTTCTGGGCAGCGATCGGTTTTTCTGCCGCGACGATTGTTTTCGGTTTCCTGATTACCGGTATCGACAATGCCGCGCACATCGGCGGATTTCTGACCGGACTGCTGAGCGGCCTGCTGCTGCTGCGCCCGCTCGATGCCGCGCAGCGCGTGCCCATGCGCGGGCGCCTGCTGGCCAGCGGCACGTTGGCGCTGGCCATAGCCGCCCTGATCAGCCAGATCCCGGCGCCGGCTTACCGCTGGAGCGACGAGACGCTGGCGCGCCAGGAGATCGGCCAGTTTCTGCGTGACGATGCCGCGATCAGCCAGGCGTGGCAAACGATTCTCGAGGACGGCAAACGTGGCGGAACTTCTTTCGACGAACTGGCGGGCCGCATCGATGCGGCCATTGGCGACCGCTACGAAGCCAGTTTCGAGCAACTCTCCCAGCTCCCGATCAATCCGGCCCTGCCTTCGAGCCCGACGCTGGAGGCACTGCGCCACTACGTCGAACAGCGCCGGGATGCCTCGCGCTCATTGGCCGAAGGCCTGCGCGCCAATGATCGCGCCCAGATCCGTGATGCCCTTGAGCGGGCCAGACGCTCTCGAAAACCGGCACCTCCCGACTGAACCTGGAAAAGGCAGTTGACCACAGCGAACACGGCGAACACAGCGGAAAAACAATGACTTGCAATGTTTTCATGATTTACCCTTTGGGTGAGCCATGAAATTATGAAATGCTGAGCACCCCAAGAGTATTTGCTTCGAAGCAGTTTTTCGCTGTGCCCGCCGTGTCGCCGTGGTTTGAACTGCGGTTTTCAGGTTCATCAACCTTCACTGACCGTTTCGAGATGATTTCCCAGGATCAGGTGTCGGCTTCGTTCCTGCCGGGGGCGATGGCGGCCAGGATGCCCTGGATCAGTTGCAGCGGGGTGGGCGGGCAACCGGGGATCGAGACGTCGACCGGGATGACGTTGGACACCCGGCCGCAGGAGGCGTAGCTCTCGCCGAAGATGCCGCCGGTGCAGCCGCAGTCGCCAACGGCGACCACCAGCTTGGGTTCCGGCGTCGCGTCGTAGGCGCGTTTGACGGCGACTTCCATGTTTTTGGCGACCGGGCCGGTGACCAGCAGCAGGTCGGCGTGACGCGGGCTGGCGGCGAACTTGATGCCGATGGCTTCAAGGTTGTAATAGGGGTTGTTCAGGGCGTGGATTTCGAGCTCGCAGCCGTTGCACGATCCGGCATCGATGTGACGGATGACCAGGGCGCGGCCAAGTTGTTTGACGACTGCATCGGAAAGCCGTTGCGTGGTGGCGCGTAACGCCTCGTCAATTTCAGGCGCCGGCTCGCTGACGATGCCGGTGCGGAGTATTTGTCTGAGCATCGGGATCATTTTAAAAACCGCAGTTGACCGTGACTAATTGACCGCAAAGCCGGGTTTGACGGGTGTTTGGCCCTCACCCCAACCCTCTCCCGCGGGGAGAGGGAGTTTGCACCCTTCTCCCCGCGGGAGAAGGGCCGGGGATGAGGGCTTGCGACATTGGCATCACCTCCAACTGCGGTTTCGAGGATCATGGTCAGAGGTCCTGTCCAGCGTAGGAGAGGTTGAAGGATTTGTTGATCAGCGGGAAATCGGGAACGATGTTGTCGATGGCGGCGTGTTCGAGCGCCGGCCAGTTCTGCCACGACGGGTCGTGGCAGTGGCAGCGACGGATCTTGCCGTCGGCGCCGGTTTCCAGGGCCACCAGGATGTCGCCGCGCCAGCCCTCGATCCAGCCGAAGCCGCGCTGGTCGGGTGCGCTGCGCAGTTCGCTGCGGATACTGCCGGGCGGCAGGTCGCTGATGATTCTCATGATCAGATGCAGCGATTCGCTGATTTCTGTGAAACGAACGAGCGCACGCGCTGCGACATCGCCGTTCTTCTCGGTGGCCATCATCGGCCACAGTTGATCGTAAGGCGCGCACGGATGATTGCAACGCTGATCCCAGCGCTGGGCGCTGGCACGGCCGGCCAGGCCGATCACGCCGAGGCGTTTGGCGAGTTGCGGCGTGATGCGACCGGTGGTCAGGAAACGATCCTGCAGGCCGGCGTGCTCGTCGTAAATTTTCTTCAGGCGGCGAACTTCGCCTTCGAGTTTGTGGCATTGGTCGATGATCGCCTGCGCGCCTTCGGCGTCGAGATCGACGGCCACGCCGCCGGGGATGATGCGATCCATCAGCAGGCGATGGCCGAATACTCTGCCGTTGAGCCTGATCAGGTCTTCCTTGAGGCGCATGAATTGCATCAGTCCGAAAGCCATGGCCACGTCATTGCCGAGGTAGCCCAGATCGCCGAGATGGTTGGCCACCCGTTCGAGTTCGAGCAGCAGTGCGCGTAGCCAGAGTGCGCGCGGCGGCGGCTGGGAGCCGCTGATGGCTTCGGCGGCCTGGCTGTAGGCCCAGGCGTAGGCCACCGTCGAATCGCCGGAAACGCGGCCAGCCAACTTGGCGCCGTCGCTCAGCCCGATGCCGACAAAGCGGCGCTCGATGCCCTTGTGCTTCCAGCCAAGCCGTTCTTCCAGGCGCAGCACGTTTTCGCCCATCACCGAAAAGCGGAAATGGCCGGGTTCGATGATTCCGGCGTGGATCGGGCCGACGGCGATTTCGTGCACACCGTCACCCTCGACACGCACGAAGGCATATTCCTCGTTGCTGGTTTCGAAGCGTGCATCGGGCGTGTCGCGGCGCAATGGGTAATGTTCGTCAGGCCAGTTGGCGTGCCGCAGCCAGGGCCGACGATCGCCGTCCTCGGCGGAGGCGCCGATCAGGTCGCGCACGGCACGCTGCATGCGGTCAGCGCACGGGAAAACCAGCGAGAGGTCGGGAAATGTCGGGTTATTAGTCGGCAGCGGCAGGGTCAGGCAAACCAGCCCCTCGGTCAGGTCGAAGGCAACGTGCAAGGCATAGCCGGATTTCTTGTCACGATCGCGTTCATCGCTGCCCCACAGCGCCACCAGACGACGATCGGCATGGTGCGCGGCAGCGCAGAAGGCCAGCAGTTCACGGTTATTGACCCGCGCCGCGAAGGCCGGCATGGCGTGGTCGGCAAGGGGGCTTAGTTCGATGGGTTGATTCAGGAGCTGCATGCTTTCTCCAGGGCGCCGTGAGGAAATTCATGGACCCCCACCGCAGAGGCACGGAGGCGCAGAGATAGCGCAGAGAAAACCTTGGAAGGCAATGAGCTTCCTCTGCTTTTTCTCTGCGCCTCTGCGCCTCTGCGGTGGATTTTTGATATTTTCACAAGCACTTATCCGATGAACTTGGCCGCTTGCCGATACCAGTCGGCAAGGTAGGGCGGGATCCACAGGCCGAGCATGAGTACCAGCCCGAGATGGAGGAATACCGGCAGCAGGGCTGGATTGTGTGACAGCGGCTGCACCGTCGGTTCGCCGAAAACCATGCCCTGCACCTTGTGGAACATCGAGGCAAAAGCCACGCCGAGGGCGGTCAGCAGGATCGGCGTGGCCCACGGGTAGTGCTTGATCGCCGTGGTCAGGATCATGAACTCGCTGGTGAACACACCGAAGGGCGGCATGCCGAGAATGGCCAGCGTGCCGAGCATCAGACCCCAGCCGATGGTCGGCGATTGCTTGATCAGCCCCTTGATGTCGTCGATCATCTGGGTCCCGGCCATTTGCGCGGCGTGGCCGACGGCGAAAAAGATCGCCGATTTGGTCAGCGAGTGCACCGTCATGTGCAGCAGGCCGGCAAAGTTGGCGACCGGGCCGCCCATGCCGAAAGCAAAGGTGATCAGCCCCATGTGCTCGATCGACGAGTAGCCGAAGAGCCGCTTGACGTCCTTTTGGCGCGACAGGTAGAAGGCCGGGACAACCACCGTGAGCAGGCCGAAAGCCATCATCAGGTTGCCGGCGAAGTGCGATTCCAGTGCACCATCGACCAGCACCTTGCAGCGGATGATGGCGTACAGCGCGACATTGAGCAGCAGGCCGGAAAGCACGGCAGAAACCGGCGTCGGGCCTTCGGCGTGGGCGTCGGCCAGCCAGTTGTGCAGTGGCACGAGGCCGGTCTTGGTGCCGTAGCCAACGAACAGGAAGACGAACGCCAGCGAGAGAACGGTGGGTTCAAGCTGCGTCTTGACGGCATCGAGATGCGTCCACAGCAGGGCGCCACCCTCGTGGCCCAGGACGCGTTCGGCGGCGAAATAGATCAGGATGGTGCCGAACAGCGCCTGGGCGATACCGACGCCGCACAGGATGAAATATTTCCAGGCCGCTTCAAGGCTGGCCGGCGTGCGATAGAGCGAGACCAGCAGCACGGTGGTCAGCGTCGCCGCTTCCATGGCCACCCACAGGATGCCAAGGTTGTTGGTGGAAAGTGCGACCAGCATGGTGCACATGAACATCTGGTACATGCTGTGATAGAGGCGCAGGCGCGCGGCCGAGAGGCGGCCGTGGTCGTGCTCGATGCGCATGTAGGGGCGCGAGAACAGCGAGGTGGTGAAGCCGACCAGTGCGGTCAGCGCAATCAGGAAAACGTTGAGCGGGTCGATCAGGAATTGTTCGTCGAACAGCGTCGTGGGGCCTTCGCTGATGACGCGGATGGTGAGCATTCCGGCCGCCACCAGGGTGAGCAGGCTGCCCGCCGAGTTGATCTCCGCCGCCCATCGGCGGTGGCCGAAGAGCGCCAGCAGCAAGGCCGTGGCGAAAGGAATAGCGAGGACTAAGGCCAGTTCGATCATTCTAAAAACCGCAGTTGACAGCGACAATTTGACCGCAATGCCAGGTTTGGCACGTGCCTGGCCCTCACCCCAACCCTCTCCCGCGGGGAGAGGGGGTTTGCACCCTTCTCCCCGCGGGAGAAGGGCCGGGGAAAATCCGGCTTAGGGCTTGCGACATTGGCATCACATCCAAATACGGTTTTTAGGATCATTCGTCCTTGATCCTCTCCATGGTTCTGATGTCGAGGCTGTCGAACTGCTCGCGAATGTGAAAGAAGAAGACACCGAGGATGACCATGCCGACCATTACGTCGAGGGCGATGCCGAGTTCGACGACCATCGGCATGCCGTAAGTGGCGCTGGTGGCGGCGAAGAAAAGTCCGTTTTCCATGGCCAGGAAAGCGATCACCTGCGGCACCGCCTTGCTGCGCGTAATCATCATCAGGAAGGCGAGCAGCACGCAGGCCAGGGCAATGCCGATGGTGGCGCGCGTGATGGTGCCGGAAAGTTGCGAAATCGGTTGCGCCACGTTGAAGGCGATGACCACCAGGGCGATGCCGATGAGCATGATGGTCGGGATGTTGAGCAGCGTTTCAATGTCCCACTTGACCGACAGCCGGCGGATCAGGCGATGCAGGATGTAGGGCAAGGCGATGACCTTGAGGATCAGGGTCAGACCCGCCGACCACAGCAGATGATTCTGCTTGGTGGTGATCGCGACGATCAGCGTCGAGATGAAGAGCACCAGGCCCTGCAGCATGAACAGATTGATCAGTGTCAGGACACGGCGTTGGGCCAGCATGGCAAAGCCAAGCAGCAACATGATCGCCGCGCACAGGTTGATCACCTGGCCGCTGAGCGGAATGGCGTAGATCAGCGACTGGCTCATTTGCCGGTCTCCAGCAGCAGGTGCACCAGCATGGCCAGCACGGCGAGCAGGAAGGCGGTGCCGAGAAATTCCGGTGCGCGGAAAATGCGCATTTTGGCACTCAGTGTTTCAATCAGCGCCAGCAGGAAGCCGCCAATCGCCAGTTTCACAATCAGGATGACACTGGCGATGGCGAGCGAGGCCGGGTCAGCGGCTTCGGGGATGCCGAAGGGAAAAAACAGCGCCAGGCCGAGGCAGGAATAGGCAAACAGCTTGAGGCAGGCAGCCCACTCGATGAGCGCCAGATGCCGGCCCGAGTATTCCAGAATCATGGCCTCGTGAAGCATCGTCAGTTCTAGGTGGGTGGTCGGGTTGTCGATCGGGATACGGGCGTTCTCGGCCAGCGAAACCATGGTGAAGGCGACGCCGGCAAAAGCCAGGCTGGGATAAATCACGAAATCGCGGTGCGCCAGCGTGGTAACAATGGTCGACAGCGAGGTGGATTGCGAAATCAGCGAGGCCGTAAAGAAGACCATCAGCAAGGCCGGTTCGGCCAGGAAGCCGATGAACATCTCGCGCCGGGAACCGAGCGAGCCGAATGCCGTGCCGACATCCATGCCGGCCAGGGCGATGAAAACACGGGCCAGGGCGAACAGGCCGACGAGTGCGATGGCGTCGGCGGCCGGGGCGAAAATCAGTTCGGTCGACAGCGTCGGCACAATGGCGGCGGCCAGCGCCATGCACGAGAAGGTGACGTAAGGGGTGGCGCGGAAAAGCGAGGAGGCGTTGTGTGCCAGCAGCACGTCTTTGTGGAACAGCTTGCTCAGCGTGTAATAGGTCTGCAGCAACGGTGGCGCCGAGCGGTTCTGCAGCCAGGCGCGGCACTGATTGACCCAGCCGTTGAGGATCGGCGCCAGCAGCAGCGCAGTGGTCAGTTCCAGCAGTTGGGCAAAGAGGGCGTAATAATTCATTCGTTCATCCGCGCGTCAGTACCAGAAGGGAGAGCAGCGTGACAAAGCTGTAAAGCAGGTAAATCGCGATGCGCCCCTGCTGCAGGAAGGCGATGAGCCGCGTTCCGTACTCAACAATTCTTGCGATCGGCAGATAGAGCCAATACCAGAAAGGATCTTCAACCAGGCTGCGGTAACGTGGCTGGGTATCGAAGGGTGACGGGTGTTCGCGCGTGCGTTTGAAGAAGGGCGAGAAAATCCGCCGAATCGGCTGGCCGAAGCCTTCGGCGGTGTCCTGCATACGGCTGGTTTGCAGCGGGAATCCACAGTCCCACGCCGGGACGCGCTTCAGGCGTCTGTGGAAGCTGCGGTTAACCACCCAATAAACGAGCGGCATGAGAACCAGGATGCTGACGAGGAAGATGGCCGGGCTGTAGCTGGCTCGATCTTCGCTGATCGGGGCCAGTAGCCACCAGCCATGGTTGTTGGCAGCGTAGCTCAGGCCACTGCCGACGAGCAGGCGGGTGACCGGATCAAGCAGGGCAATGACGACATTGGGCAGCAGACCAAGCAGGACGCAGCCAACCGCCAGCCAGAGTAGCCCGATGCGTTCAAGGCGACCAGCATCATGGGCGTGCGAGAGTTTTTCCTCGCGCGGCTGGCCGAGGAAGACAACGCCAAAAAACTTGACCATGGCGAAGCCGGCGAGTGCGGCGATCAGTGCGATGGCGCCGGCAACGACCGGCAGCAGCATGTTGAGATAGCCCTGCGGCAGCCCGGAAGTGAACAGGAAGCTTTGCAGCAGCAGCCATTCCGAGACGAAGCCATTGAACGGCGGCAGGCCGGCCGAAGACAGCACGCCAACCAGTGCCAGCCAGGTGACCCACGGCATGCGGTGGATCAGGCCGCCGAGCTTGCCGAGGTTACGCTCCCGGGTGGCGTGCAGTACCGAGCCAGTACACAGGAAGAGCAGACTTTTGAAGAAGGCATGGTTGAGGCAGTGGTAAAGCGTGGCGGTGAGCGCCAGCGCGGCAAGGTATGGCAGCGCGAAGGATTTGAAGATCAGGGTCAGTCCGAAGCCGACAAAAATCAGCCCGATGTTCTCGATCGACGAGTAGGCGAGCAGGCGTTTCATGTCGGTTTGCACCGTCGAGAAGATGACACCGAACAGCGCGGTCGCCAGCCCGAGCACCAGCAGCAGCACGCCCCACCACCAGAGTTGCGCATGCAGCAGATCGAAGCTCACGCGCAGCAGCCCGTAGATCGCCGTCTTGAGCATGACGCCACTCATCATCGCCGAGACTGGCGAGGGCGCTGCCGGGTGCGCTTCGGGCAGCCAGATGTGCAGCGGCAGTAGCCCGGCCTTGGCGCCAAAGCCGAACAGCGCAAGCAGAAAGGCGACGGTCGGCCAGAAACCCAGCGTGGAGAACTCACGCATGGCATCGAACGTATAGTCCCCCGCGCTGCCCGCCATGACACCGAAGGAAAGCAGGATGCCAACGGCGCCGATGTGGGCGACCAGCAGGTAAAGATAGCCGGCGCGCCTGATTTCGGCGTGGCGGTGTTCCGAGGTGACCAGGAAGAAGGAACTGAGCGCCATCGTTTCCCAGGCGACCATGAAGGCATAGCCGTCGTCAGCCAGCATCACGAAAGCCATGCTGGTCAGGAAAAGGTGATAGAGCAGACATTGCAGACCCGGTGCCGTACCTTCGCCCTTGCGGATGTAGCCGGCAGCGTAGATCGAGATACCGGCAGAGGTGGCGCCAAGCAGGAAGAGGAAAAAGGACGATAGCGCGTCAAGACGCAAATGGAAAGGCAGGTCAGGCAGGCCGATTGGCAGGATCAGGACTTGCGGGCTGGCGACGATGCTGCTCAGAGAAAGCAGGGCAAGCGCCAGGCCGCAGAGCGCGCCCAGTGGAAAAAGCACACGGCTGATCAGGGTGAAATTTCGCTGGAAAGCCACGCCGACGATGCCGATCAACAACCACACCAGCGCAGTGATCAGTACCCAGTCGATCAGCAGCAATTGGCGCATTTTCTGGATAGCCCTATAAACGCTTGCGCAGGAGAAGGTGGCTGATGTGTGCTTGTTCGGTGAACACGAGCTATTTGCCTTCCTGAACGTTATTGGCTGGTGGCTTGATCATCTCACGCAAAATCTGCGCTGCGGCCCAGAGCATCAGCAAGAGGCCGCCGACAAGTGCTGCAAGCGCTCCCATGGTGCCGGTCGGAAAGCCGGGAATGAACAGCGCTTCCCCTTTTGCAAACCACACGGCGCCGGTAGCAAAGAAAACCATGCCGACGACGTCAAAGACGGCGAAGAACATGATCTTCAAAGTGAGCTGCGGGCGCTGTGATCTTGTCATGGCGTTTTATTTTACTCGCATTCCCGGCTGGGCACCGACATCGGGCGTGAGCAGGAAGATGCCAGGTGATTTGCTGTCGGAACTCTTGTCAGTACTCGATGCCGCGAGCACCATCCCCTCGCTCATGCCGAACTTCATCTTGCGCGGCGCGAGATTGGCGACCATCACCGTCATGCGTCCGACCAGTAGCGCCGGGTCGTAGGCTGATTTGATACCGGCGAAAACCTGGCGCGGTTGCTCTTCTCCGATGTCGAGCGAGAGGCGGATCAGTTTCTCTGCACCCTCGACATGGCCGGCATCGACGATGCGCGCGATGCGCAGATCGACCTTCATGAAGTCATCGATGCTTATGGTTTGCTCCCCTCTCCCTGCGGGAGAGGGGCTGGGGGTGAGGGCAGCAGGCGCTGCAGTCTTCGCCCCGAGAGCAGCAAAAATGGTTTCCAGGACGGCTTCGGTTTCCTGGAGCATTTCATTATTCCAGAAGCGCAGCACGCGGATGCCAGCGACGGCTAGCGCGCGAGTGCGTTCGTTATCGTAGTGCACCGCTTCGGCGTGCTGGCTGCCGTCGAGTTCGACAGCGAGAAGCGCTTCCTGGCAGAAGAAGTCGAGAATGTAGCGCTGACCATGACCAAGATCGAGCGGATGCTGACGGCGAAATTTAGCGCCAGCAATTTGGCGATCTCGCAGCAGACCCCAGAGCAAAGTTTCTGCATCAGTCTGGCCGTGACGCAGGGTGCGCGCACGACTGATCAGGTCAGGAGAAAGGGTAGGCTTGTGAGCCCTCACCCCCGGCCCCTCTCCCGCAGGGAGAGGGGAGATTGGAGCAGATTCTGGAACGGGAGCAAGTGATGTCATGTTGGCTTCTACAAGGGCAGCGATCTGTTTCGGATCGATGCGTATCATGAGGTGGCTATAGGTTTTGATGGTATGGCCGGTGACCAGCGGCGTTGCAGCGTCGCTCCAGGTGAGCGGAGCGATGTCAAGAAAGGACTCGACGGCTTCGGCGACCTTGGGCAGCACCGGTTTCAGGTAGAGCGTGAGCAGGCGGAAGGCTTCTAAAGCCTCGGAACAGGCGGCATGGAGTTCTGTTTCTCGTCCTTGCTGCTTGGCGAGTTCCCACGGTTTGCGCTCATTGACGACGACGTTGGCGGCGTCGGCCAGCGCCATGACTTCGCGCAGGGCGCGTCCAAACTCGCGTTCCTCATAGGCCTTGGCAATTCTGCAGGCGGCGTCGCGCAATGGCGTCAGCCAGGCTGCATCTGTAGTAGCGGCCAGCTTGCAGTCGAATTTCTTGCTGATGAACCCCGCACAGCGGCTGGCGATGTTGACGTACTTGCCGATGAGGTCCGAGTTTACGCGTGCCGCAAAATCCTCAAGGTTGAGGTCGATGTCTTCCATCGTGCTGTTGAGTTTCGCGGCGTAGTAATAGCGCAGCCACTCGGGGTTGAGGCCGGTCGCAAGGTAGCTCTCGGCGGTGATGAAGGTTCCGCGCGACTTGGACATCTTGGAGCCATCGACGGTCAGGAAGCCGTGCGCAAAGACGCTGGTCGGGGTGCGGAATCCCGCATGTTCCAGTTCGGCTGGCCAGAAGAGGGCATGGAAATAGAGGATGTCCTTGCCGATGAAGTGATAGAGCTCGGTTTGTGAGCCGGGCTTCCAGTATTCGTCAAAGTCGAGGCCTTTCCGGTCGCACAGATTCCTGAACGATCCCATGTAGCCGATCGGGGCGTCGAGCCAGACGTAGAAGTATTTGCCCGGCGCATCGGGAATCTCGAAGCCAAAGTAAGGGGCGTCGCGCGAGATGTCCCAGTCGGTGAGCTTGTTTTCACCTTCTTTTTCCTCAAATCCCAGCCATTCCTGCATCTTGTTCGCCGCTTCCGGTTGCAAGCGTCCGGCTTCTCGCGTCCAGCGGCGCAGGAAACTCTGGCAGTTCGGGTCGGAGAGTTTGAAGAAGTAGTGGTCGGAATTGCGCAGTACCGGTTTGGCGCCGGATACGGCCGAGTACGGGTCTATCAGGTCATTGGGCGTGTAGGCCGCACCACAGATCTCGCAGTTGTCGCCGTATTGATCCTTGGCGCCGCACTTGGGGCATTCGCCCTTGATGAAACGGTCCGGCAGGAACATCTGCTTGACCGGGTCGTAGTATTGCTCGATGGTGCGTTTCTCGATCAGCCCGGCCGCCTGCAGGCGGGCATAAATGGTGTTGGCACAGTGGCGCGTTTCGTCGGAGTGCGTCGTGTAGAAATTGTCGAAGGCGACATGGAAGCCGGCAAAGTCTCGGGAATGTTCGCCGTGCACGCGTTCGATCAGCGCCTCCGGGGTGATGCCGTCTTTTTCCGCACGCAGCATGATCGGTGTGCCGTGTGTATCGTCGGCGCAGACATACCAGCACTCGCTGACCTTTTCCTTCGGCTGCATCTTCTGGAAGCGCACCCAGATGTCGGTCTGGATGTATTCGACGAGGTGGCCGAGGTGGATGGCGCCGTTGGCATAGGGCAGGGCGGAGGTAACGAGGATTTTGCGGGTCATGGGCTGCGATCAGGAATTCCGGTGGGGCGTTGGAGTTGTTTATTGAGCCGCTTGCGGCAAAGCGTGCATTCTAGCAAAGTGCAGTCCTTAACGTTTTCGGGTAAGCTTGAGCAAATTACTCGGGTATCTCATCAAGGAGCAATAAAATGGTGGTAACGATTGATGCTGTGCAAGCGGCGCTGAAAGATCTGATCGATCCCAATACGAAGAAAGACTTCATTTCGACGCGCTCGGCAAAGAACATAAGAGTCGAGGGCGACAAGGTGTCGCTCGATGTCGAACTCGGTTATCCGGCAAAAACACAGATCGAAGGCATCCGCAGCGCGGTGGTTGCCGCGATCAAGACGGTTCCCGGTGTTAGCCGTGTCGAGGCCAACGTGACGATGAAGATCGTGGCCCACGCCGTACAGCGCAACCTCAAGCCGCTCAAGGGCGTCAAGAACATCATCGCCGTGGCGTCCGGCAAGGGCGGTGTCGGCAAAAGCACGACGGCCGTCAATCTGGCGCTGGCGCTGGCCCAGGAAGGCGCGACGGTGGGCTTGCTCGATGCCGACATCTACGGCCCGTCAATCCCGCAGATGCTCGGTCTGGCCGGTCGTCAGCCGGAGTCGGAAGATGGCACTTCGATGGACCCGCTACTGGCCTACGGTCTGCAGACGATGTCCATCGGCTACATGATCGATGTCGATGCGCCGATGGTCTGGCGTGGGCCGATGGTCACGCAGGCGCTGGAGCAACTGCTCAATCAGACGAACTGGAAAGATGTTGATTACCTTATCGTCGACATGCCGCCAGGCACTGGCGACACCCAACTGACACTGGCGCAAAAAGTGCCGGTGACCGGCGCGGTGATCGTCACCACGCCGCAGGATATTGCCCTGATCGATGCGCGCAAGGGGCTGAAGATGTTCGACAAGGTCGGCATCCCGATCCTCGGCCTGGTCGAAAACATGAGCATCCATATCTGCTCGAAGTGCGGTCACGAAGAGCATATCTTCGGTCACGGTGGCGGTGAGTTGATGTGCAAGGACTACGATGTCGAATTTCTCGGCTCGCTACCGCTGGAACTCTCGATCCGCGAACTGGCCGATGCCGGCCGGCCAACGGTGGTCGGCGCCCCGGATTCCCGCGCCGCCGACATTTACCGGATGATCGCCCGCCGTGTTGCCGTGAAGGTGGCAGAGCGTGCCAAGGATATGAGCGCCAAGTTCCCGAATATCGTGGTGCAGAATACTTGAGAATCAGTGAAAAATATCAAGAATCCATGGCTCGAGGCCAGGCTCCGCGCCCGCAGAGGCGGCGCGAAGCCTCCCTGAAGAGGGACAAAAGGCGCAGAGGTAACGCAGAGTAAAGCAAAGGAAGTGCAGAGCAGAGCAAACCGGAATGTCTCGGGTTGCTCTTGTTTCTCTTGGCGACACCGTTTTACCTTTGCCCCTCTGCAGCCCGGTAGCCCGGTAGCCCGGTAGCCCGGTAGGGTGCGCAAAATCTTTTCTTTGCGCACGCGGAACACATCTCATGCATCGACCTAGTTGATACGCCAGCTGGTGCGCACCCCAAGAGTACTTCTTCAGGCTGGCGCTGCCATCCTTCAGGGCGCACCC
>NZ_JBMOJE010000069.1:0-27181 GCF_049316945.1 Propionivibrio sp.
GATTTAACCCCGTGCAGCAAGATTCGTTCCACTTCGGTTATGCGCTATTACTTATTTACCGACAACTGCAGCTTTCTGGTCAGAACGACGGCGTATCTTCTTCGAGTGCCAACTGCAATTCGAACCGATCAAAGTGGTCCAAGGATTTTCCCACGGAGTTGAGTAAAAGCCCGCTTCCTGCAGTTACAAGGCATCGCTTTTTTTCAACTCTTAGAATCGCAAGGTCACGCCTGCGGTGGCAGAGTATGTTATCGAATCGGGATTGGCGTTATCCGAGGTACGGATGACGCCCAAAGCGAATTCAAGATCCTTATGTGGTGAATAGACGGTCCCGAGTTCGACGAATCTGAAACGAACGGTATCGCCCCCTGCGCGTACGGATTCCACGCCGGCATCGAGTGCCAGTTTCCATTGTTCGTTCACTTCCCAAACCGGAGCGATGGATGCCCGTTTGATCGAAGCATCGGGCTGTTCATCAGTATTACGAAAGCGATCACGCCCTACACCGGCGTTGAAGTTGATTGCACCGAAGGAAACTTCCTGTGTGAGGATGAGCGTCAAGTTGCCTGAGGTTTTCCCGTCGCCAAGACCGGCGTTTTCTCGGGCGGAACTGACGGGGAAAAGGATTTCCGGTTTGATCGCGAGACTGGTTTTGCTGTCTGTATCTTCATAAAAACGCCATTTGACACCGGCCGACGGATTGCCATAACCACTGGCATTCCCGCTAGCGGAACTGACACGTATCCGGGAATAGCTGAGACCCGCAAACATATCCAGCGTCTCTGTCAGGCCACGCGTATAAACCAACGGAACGGTATCCACCCATATGGTTTCGCTGCTGGTGTTCGTGCGGTCGTGGTTGTACGAAAATTCAATCTGGTTGCCGCCACTGCCTTGCGTGCCAGTATCGTCAGTAATCAGGGGCTGCATGGCATATACGTTCGGGCAGACCAAGATCGTAATTGCCAGCGTGATCGCTGATTGGCGGCGCATGGCTCTAAATAGCTGGATCATTTTAGTGGCTCCTTGTCAGGCTAGTCCCGCCTGATCGGGCGATATTTTGCATAGGGCGCGGCATGGTGGTCATGTCCGTGCCGGTGTGCATGGAGATGTTTGTGCGCTTCGCCACCGGCATGAACGTGCCAGTGCGCATGTGCCAAGTGCGTCCGTCGCAGCAAATCCTGGTCGGTCAGAATTTCGGCCGGCGTGCCGGCAGCGACGACCTTGCCGTTGTCCAGCACAAAAACGAAGTCGGCAATGTCTTCGACGATATCGAGGTCGTGTGTGGCCGTCACGATCGTTCGCCCCGTATTTCGGCTTTCGACCAGGAACCGGATGACTTCGCTCTGGCTCTCGGGATCGAGCGACGCGGTCGGTTCGTCGAGCAGCAAGACCTCGGGGTCCAGAATCAGCACGGAAGCCAGCGCCACGCGCTTCTTTTCTCCGCCGGACAGGCGGTGCGGTGCACGATCCTTGAGGTGGCTGATGGCGAAGCGGGCCAGTATTTCGTCTACACAACGCAGAATCCTGTCCTTGGGCCACCCGAGTTGAAGCGGGCCAAAGGCGACTTCATCAAATACGGTTGGGTTGAATATCTGCACGTCCGGATTCTGGAATACCAGCCCAACACGGCGTCGGAATGCGAAATTGGTTTCATCATCGGCCAGCAACTCCTCGCTCAGTATCTCGCCGAAGGCTTTAAGTTCGCCCTGTGTGGGGAAATACAGGGCATCCAGAAGTCGTAACAGCGTGGACTTGCCGGAGCCATTGGCGCCGAGCAAGGCGACCCGGTTACCCTGACGGATCTGTAGGGAGAGACCATCCAGTGCCAGTTGCTTCTGGTAGGCATAGGAAACGTTGCTTAACTCGAAAATGCAATCGTTCATTACTGGAACCCGAGAATAAGCGCAGGCACCGTCAGCGCAAACAGCAGTGCAAACCAGTCGCGAGACCGGGTACGAAAATCGTTGAGCAAATGCACCTCGCCGCGGTAGCCGCGCGAAATCATCGCCAGATGCACATCCGAGCTGATCTGGAACGTTTTGCCCAACAACACGCCCACGGCAGCGGCTACCATCCGGCGCTGCTGCGGCCCCTTCATGGGCGCTACGATGCGGCTGCGCCGAGCCTCGAGCAGTTGTGTGGCGTTCTGCAAGAGTACGAAAATGTAGCGATGCGTCATTCCAAGAATGGCCACCACAACCACGGGAACGCCGAGATTGCGCATGGCTTTGAGAACATGCGGCCAGGGCGTCGACAAGATCAGCAGCACGGCGAATGTCGCGGAAGTTTCGGCGCGACCGATGAGGAATGCGGCACTACGCAAGCCCTGCTGCGTCACGGTCCAATGAAGCCATGGCACTTGCCAGACGGGAAGGCCGGGTACTACCACGATGGATGGCAGGGCAATTACGCCCGTGAATAGCAGGACGCTGATCCAGACCTGTTTGTACAGCCTGGTCATCGTAATCCCGGAAAAGAGGGCAAGAATGAGCGCCAGCAGAAACAAGGCGGCAAGAACCGGCAGCGATCGGGCCAATACCCCGCTGATGATCAATGCCAGAAAGCCGATCAGTTTGATGCGCGGATCCAGCCCCTGCAATAAGCCTTGTTGGGCACCCATGGCTTCTGCGTCAAGCGCATGTTCAATGGTTTGGAGCAAACCGTGCATGAGCCGTTCCGCAAAATGTCGATGACCATGGCGACGCCCGTCCTGAACAAAGGATTGTTCACTCATCGCAGCGGAGGGCTCACAACTTCACCGACACTTTTTTGGAGGCGAACTTGGAAATCAACAGGAACAGCAGCAAGATAAGCCCAGCGCCAAATACGGCCGAGAGGATGTAACCCACACTGGCACTGTGCAAGAAGCTCGGCGCATAGTCCGGAATCGGCGCACTCCACAGGCTGGCCAGATGTTCCAACCCCGGCGGTACGCTGTCAGGGAGGGCAACGCCGCCTGATGTACTCACGATTTCCTCACGCATCTTGGTGTTGGCAAAATCTTCGACGCCCCACTCCCCCCAGGCGGTACCCGCAGCCAGCAAACCAATCGGCGAAAGAATCATCAGCCCGGAAAGCATGTACCAGAGCGCCCGCGTTGATTTCCATACGTTAGCCGTAGCCAGTTCGGTGGCAACAGTCGGGGCGGAATAGGCCAATAGATCCGGATTGGCACGCTGGAGATAGGCCACCAAACCACCGGAGATAACCAGTTCTGCGAGGCCAGCAATACTGAAGTGACCGATCATCATGGCTGGTATCGCAATCGCGAGGGGGTATGGTGCATACAAGGGTGTTCCGGAGGCATCGTGGAACAGCATTGGTTGAATGCCAAATTCGATGGCCGTCAGCAAGGCCGCGACATTGATCGCGAGATACCCGGCAATCGCCGCCGCCACGACGCGACGCGACGAGTCCAGCGCAGACTTTCCGGCAATCAGCGTGTAAGTCCAATACGCCACCAGCGAGCCAACAACCGCCATGTTCAGGCAGTTCGCGCCGAATGTCGTGATCCCGCCGTCACCGAAAAACACTGCCTGGATCAGCAGGGCGACAGAGATGGCTAACATCGACGCCCACGGCCCGAGCACAATCGTCGCGATGGCCATCCCTACCGCATGGCCGGTGGTCCCGCCCGGCAGTGGCAGGTTGAACATCATGATCACGAAACTGAATGCCGAGAACACTGCCAGCAAAGGAACCATGCGTGTGTGCAACAGACGTTTGACACGTTGCAACGCCACGTACCAGAACGGAAGCACGACCATGTAAGTGACTGCGCAGGTTGCCGGACTCAGATAACCATCGGGAATGTGCATGACGAATCTCCGATTCACAGAATTTTGTACGTAAGAAGAATTTTGATATTGTATGATATTAACCAGAAAGTCAATTCCTGGATTCGCCCCGTACCGCATCGATGGATGCTTGAAGCCCGCGTGTCGGGTATGCTCTCGACTCGCTATTCTGGAGTCTGGACCATGCAAAGACTGACCATTTCACTTGATGATAATCTGGCGTCTGCTTTCGACGAGTTGATTGCGCTGCGCGGCTACGCCAACCGTTCTGAAGCTGTTCGCGACCTGTTGCGCCGTGAACTGGGAGAGAGCGACTTGACCAGTGGCACCGCTAAAATGTGTGTGGCGGTACTGAGTTATGTCTTCGATCACCACGAGCGCCTGCTTTCTACCCGACTGACCAGTTTGCAGCATGATCACCACGATCTGACCATTGCCACCATGCACGCACACATCAGCCATGAGGACTGCGTGGAAACCGTGATTCTTCGCGGAGCAACTACGGAGGTCAAAAGCTTTGCTGAATCGGTAATTGCCGAGACCGGTGTGCGCCACGGCCAGATACAGTTGATCCCCATCGAAGCAAAAAACCAAACCAAGTGGCGTCGCAAAATCTGAGCGGCGGCCAGGGTTCAGGCTGAGAGGCGGGGGACTTCAAAATTCCAAGGATGCGCGGAATAAGAATTGAGTGAAAACAATTATCTGACATTTTATAGCCTTAGCAATCACCGATAGCTTGGGTGCCTAGCCATAATAATGAAGGGCCAATCTATACTTTATATATTCGCGAACGTTAGGTTGCTGCTGCAAAGCAGACGGTCAGGTGAAAATATAATAAAAGCATAACGAACGGCTGCTTTGGAGTTTTAAGTGTTCCCGGCGAATGGCCGCTTTTCAACACCCCGAATGGCTCCAATGGGTCGGTTGCCGACCGTCAGCACCATCTAATCCTGCATTATCCATCGCAAACAATTTGTGCACTGCTTCAAGTGAGCCTCGCGTCAATCACGGAATCCGGATACCCCAAAATGCGCAGTCCAACCCGGTGCCGTGTGCCTTGGTTGCTGACCCGGACGCGCCTGTTTCAGGCTTTGATGCGATCCGTCCTCTTTGGGTTCTCAGCCGTAGGAGTCTACAGATAACGAAACTTCACATCGTCGGCATGAGAATCAGTGCCCTCGCCCCTGCGTAGCACAACGATGCCCGAGTCGGTAACGGTGAATCGGCGGCGATCGGCTTGCGCATCGTAGCCGATGCATTCACCGGCCTCGATGGTGTTGTACCGGTCGACGATGACGCGCTTGAGTCGCACACCTTTCCGGATTACCGAGTAATCCATGACGATGCACTCATCGAGTTCGACATCCTCTTCCAGAAGCACTTCACTGCGAACCAGCGAATTGTGGATGCGAGCACCCTTGATCAGGGTGCCGGAACTGATGATGCTGTTGTCTACTTCGGCGTGGAAGAATCTCGGCGACGGCCCCTGGTAGTTGTTCGAGCCGATCCGCCACTTGGGATTGAACATGTCAAATTTCGGCTCGACACCCAGCGTGTCCTGGTGGGCCTGAAAGTAGGCATCGATGGTACCCACGTCGCGCCAATAGTTTGGTTCCTCATAGTCGCGTATGTTCGGAATCCGGTTCTTGCAGAAATTGTAGGCAAACACCCGCTTTGTCTTGATCAGGCGCGGCAGCATGTCCTTGCCAAAATCCTTCTCACCGAGCCGGTTACCCTCTCTCAGCGCCTTGATCAGGACATCTGCGTTAAAAATGTAATTGCCCATCGAGGCGAAGGCGTGCGCTGGATCGTGCGGCATCGGTGCCGGGTCGATAGGCTTTTCACGGAAACTGCGGATCGTTCCATCGGCGGCGGCGTCGATGATGCCGAATGCCGAGGCGGTAGCGATCGGCACCGGCAACGCCGCGACGGTTACGTCGGCACCGCTGGCCAGATGGAAGGCGACCATCTGGCGCACGTCCATTCGATAAATGTGATCGGCGCTGAACACCACAACGAGGTCCGGCAAATGCTTCTCGATCAGCCCCAGGTTCTGATAGACGGCATCGGCAGTTCCCTGGAACCACTCCGGGGACTCGCGCATCTGCGGAGGAACGACGGCAATGAACTGCTCGGGAAATAATGGGGACATCGCCCAGGAGCGGCGAATGTGTTCGATCAGGGACTGCGACTTGTATTGGACCAGGAGGTAAATGGCAAAGATTCTGGAATTGACAAGATTGGAGAGCACGAAGTCGACGATACGGTAGCGGCCGCCAAAGGGAACCGCGGGCTTCGAGCGATGTTCGGTCAGCGGATACAAGCGAGTACCTTCGCCTCCGGCCAGTACCATCGCCAAGATATTGGGCATATTCATCATTCCCTCCCACATTGAATAGCGCCCTATCGCGGAGATTCAGCACGCGCTGCGCGGACGCATTGCCTTCACCGTTTACCTGAGAGGTTGTGAATAAATGCCTGAACACCCACCGCAGAGCCGCAAAGGCGCCGAGGTTACGCAGAGAAAACCTTTAAAAACAATGAGGTTCCTCTGCCCCGCGGGATTTGCTTCGCGGCACGTTTTCTTTGCCCCTTTGCGTCTCTGCGGTGGATTTTTGATATTTTCACAGCCTCTGAGCCTCACGGCCGGCAATTTTGTTGACCGGACGATCACCTCTAAGTTCTTCATCCTGCTTGTGTGCGGTAGCGTACAGGCGCGAAAAAACACCCTGGATATGCTGATCTTGTTTCCACACCAAGCGAATCAATCAGCAGATGGGATTTCAGCCATACTGCCTGAGATGCCCATGAATAGGCGGTCTTCAGGCCATGCCTTGGCGATCCGCATGAATACTGGCTGTCAAGGCATCGTTTTGCAGATCGCCAATCGACGGGCGTTGCAGCGCGATTTTGGGTGGTGGATGAGCAGTGCCTGGCAATCCCCTGTGCAGGCGCTTTTGGCCTCAACGGGCGGGAACCAACATCGAGTGTTTAACGCCTAAAGTTGAATCGAGTAGTCTTCTTTGCCAACTGGCTGGCAGGAATACTGATCAAAGGAGAACGGCAATGGAACTGGGCATGATCGGCCTTGGGCGGATGGGCGCCAACATGGCGGAACGGCTGCGTCGCGGCGGTCATCGCATCGTCGGCTTCGATCCGAAGGCGAATGAGTACCAGCAAGCGAACGCCAAGGGCGTCGAACTTGCCCAGAGCATCGCCGAACTGGTCGGCCACTTGCCGCCGCCGCGTGCCGTCTGGCTGATGGTTCCGGCAGGCGACGCCGTCGATCAGACGATCGCCACGCTGTTACCCTTGCTGGCACCCGGCGATGTCATCATCGACGGCGGCAACTCCAACTATCGGGACAGTCAGCGTCGGGCCTTGGCCCTCGCTGATAGCCGGATCGATTACGTCGATTGCGGCACCAGCGGTGGCGTCTGGGGATTGCAGGAGGGCTACAGTCTGATGATCGGCGGTGGCGAAGCGGTAATCGAACGCCTGCGCCCACTCTTCGCAACGCTGGCGCCAGCGCCGGATCGTGGCTGGGGACGCGTCGGCCCGTCGGGTGCCGGCCATTTCACCAAGATGATTCACAACGGCATCGAGTACGGCCTGATGCAGGCCTATGCGGAAGGCTTCTCGCTGCTGCAGCACAAGAGCGAATTCACCCTTGATCTGCACCAGGTTGCCGACATCTGGCGCCACGGCAGCGTCGTTCGCTCGCGGCTTCTCGACCTGACTGCCGACGCCCTTGGCGAGAATCCGGCACTCGACGGCATCGCTCCCTGCGTTGCCGATTCAGGTGAAGGGCGATGGACGGTCCTCGAAGCGCTCGAACTGGGGGTTGCCGCGCCGGTGATTACGCTGGCCATGCTGGCGCGGCTGCGTTCGCGCGACCCGTCGTCGTTTTCGGACAAATTGCTGGCCGCGTTACGCCAGCAATTTGGCGGCCATGCCGTATTGAAAGAGCAAACGAAAGATTGATCATGGCGCCAACATCTGAACGCGAAGGCTGTCTTTTTGTGCTGTTAGGTGCCACCGGCGACCTCATGCGTCGCAAGTTGTTGCCGGCACTGTTTCAGTTGGCAGAAAACAATCAACTGCCGGCCGCTTATGAAACCTTGCTCCTCGACATTCTTGCCGGCGACCAGACGCTCTTTGTGCATGCCGATGAAACCGAAACTTCGTGGCGACTTTATGCGCCATTGCTGAACCGCGATGCACCACCCCATCCTTATCCGGCGGGCAGTTGGGGGCCGGCCGAAGCTGACAGTTTGCTGGCTGGTAGCGGGACGAAATGGAGCAACCGATGATTTCCAGACAGCCAGCCCGGCTCGATGCGGCGAGCCTGGGTGCCTCGCTTCAGCGCTGCCGCTTGCACCCCCAACTTGATCTTCGGGCGCTGCAGGAGGCGGTCGTCGAGTGGATTCTCTCTGCCGCTGCAACTGCCGTTAGCCGTTGCGGAAAATTCCAACTGGTGCTGGCCGGCGGCGAAACGCCACGCGACGTCTATCAGAAGCTGCGCCAGGCAGACGCTGACTGGTCTGGCTGGCACATTTACTTTGGTGACGAGCGCTGCCTGCCGGCGGAGGATGCGGCGCGCAACTCGCGCATGGCCGGCGAGGCCTGGCTTGATCATGTGCCCATCCCGGCAGCACAAATTCATGCCATTCCCGCCGAACTCGGCGCCGGGCGGGCCGCGGAAGCCTATGCTGCCAGCCTGCGCGAGGTTGGTGATTTCGACCTGGTGTTGCTCGGTCTGGGCGAGGACGGCCATACGGCTAGCCTTTTCCCCGGGAACTACTGGGGAACATCACCTGAAGCACCCGCTACGCTGGCCGTCTGCAACGCGCCAAAACCACCGGCCGAGCGCGTTTCCCTCTCCGCCGCCCGGCTCAGCCGGGCGCGGCAAGTGCTGTTTCTGATCAGCGGCGAAGCCAAACGCGGCGCGCTGGCCGACTGGCGCGCCGGCAAGGAGATCCCGGCGCGCAGCATCGCCCCCGCAGCCGGTGTCGATGTGCTGCTGGAAGCGGCGTTGCTGCGGCGGGCATAGGCGCTGCGCGCCAAAAAGCCAGCATGGAAGCGAGGCGGGGCATGGCTGCAGACCTCATGAATAGGCGATCGACAAGATATATGCCTGAAGATGCCCGTGTTTATTGGCTAATCAGGCGATATGCTTATAGAACGCCATTCGACGAGGCTTGCAGAGGATGTTGCAGTGCCGGCTCCTCTGCGTTTTCCTGGGTAGGCAAACTCCAAGGCTAATCCAGGCCGAATCACTCGGACATTTTTTCGATGCGCTGGCTGACTTCGTTGAGCAAAGCCTGCTCGGCCGGACTGATGTTATGGTCGGCGAGCGCACCCTTTTCCATCAGCAGACGCACGCGCAGCGCGCTCTTGCGAGTCTCCGGCAGGCGCAGCGATAGTTGCCGGTTTTTCGCCAGTTCGAACAGGCCGGCGAGCTTCTGCGGGTTGTAGCCCATCTGGCGTGAAAGCTCTTCGGCGAAAGTCATTTCGTCCGGCGTGATTTCGCCATCGATGCCGAGGATCATCAGCAGGTTGTTGAAGGCCAGGTCACGAGCGGCGTAGACCGGGTCGAGCTGCGTGGCCGATACGCCGGTGGTCAGCGGCGGCTTCTGGCTGTCGGTCAGGGCCTTGTATTCCTCGGTCAGCAGCAGGCTGCTGACGATCCATTCGTTGCGCGTGCTGTTGAGAATTTCGCCGCAGTAGCCACACTTCAGTTCGAGCGTGTCGCCGAGCGGTCCGCCGCAGGCCGGGCAGGCGTGGGCGTAGAGCGATCCCTTCGGCACGCCGGCGCCGACGTCGCGTGAGAGGATCATGATTTCGTTGCGGGTATACAACCCCTGATCGATCAGCTTCAGGCGCCCTTCACTGATCGCCACGCGCTGGGCCGTGCGCTTGATGGCGACGACCAGGTTGTCCTTCCCTTCCGCGCGATAGAAGTCGATGGCCGTGACATTGTTCAGATACAAACGGTTGAAGACGAAGGGGGCCTGCTCCGCGAACTCCCGCGACAGGCGCGCGAACAGTTCATCGCCGACAAAGCGGCGCATCGCCTCCGGACGCCGCGTGGCCTGCGCCGTCATGATCTGCAGGTAGGCGTTGGAAGCCTTGTCCTCGATCAGTTGCACCGAGAAATCACCGTCCGTTGCCACAGCGTCGCGGATGCGCTGGGTGAAGCTGCCGGTTTTCTTCAGCTTGGTGTTCTCGTTGGCGTAGTCGTCGGCCTGGGTGATCTCGGACAGAATCCAGTCGTAATCGCCGAGCGTGCTCACCGCCTGGCAACTGGCGCAGCGCACAACTTCGCCCAGGTCGCCGGGCAGTTCGGCGCCGCAGGACGGGCAGCGGTTGCTGTGGTACAGATCATTTTCGGCAACGCCCGACTTGCGGATGAAGGTCCAGTATTCGAGCATTTCCAGCGACCCGCGCTGGTCGAGCTGCGGAAACTTCGCTGAAACAAAGTCGTCGTTCGCCGTGAAGTGGATTCCGATATGCACGATGTCGAAGTTTCCATCCTGTTCGATAGCGTCAATGAAAACCTTTCTGATCTGGATATTGCCAACGACATTCTGTTGCCCGAGCAGGCGCATCATCGTGATCTGGGTCGTGAAGCGCTGCCAGACACCATCGGAAATCCAGCGCCGCACCGGCGCCATGTCCTGCTTCATCCACGCCTGCTGAATGGCCATGAAAGCGGTATTGGCCTTGGCCAGCAGCGTTTCCGGCGCGAAGCCCGGGTTGCGCTTGAAAAAATCGGCCGGGATGGCAAAGGACTTCGTTGCCAGTTGGCCAATCGACGGAATCCTGTTCAGGCCGGAAACCGACTTGACCTGCCTGGTGGCGTACCAGGCGAGCGCCCCGAGTAGCGCCAGCGCGATGAGGTTATAGGGGAATGGCAGATCGAAGATGATCCAGATGAGAATCTGGAAAATGAAATCAGCGCCATCTCCATTTCCACCCCCGCTACTGCCGCCACCCCCTCCGCCGCCACCAGCGACGGCATGGGCGAAGTTGCTGGCGACCAGCAGCAGGGCCGGGAGCCAGCGCTGCCTTGCGGCGACATCGATTCGAGGAAACTGGGCGCGGCCGGAATTTGCTTGAATCATGTCGGTTCCGTCATCAGAAAGAACGGTTGGAAAAAAGGGTTGACTGGAAAAGTGCCTGTGCCGGCATGGCCTTGAGTCGGTTATCGACGCGCAAAGTACAGGCCAAGACACAGGCCCGTTCCGACCAGATACAGCAGCCAGGTCGCGGATATCGCATACGGGTAAAGCATCAGCGCCACCCCGATCCACTTGAAAGCGGCGAAGGAGGCCTTTTTCCCATACCGATACGCCGCATAACCGATCAGCCCGAACAGAATGGCCCCCATCAGATAGGCCGGCGTAGGCAGTGTCAAGCCCATCGTTTCAAGCGTCTTGAGTTCGTCCATGAGTCAATCCGGAAGTATCACGGGATTATATCGGTCTTGTTGAATCGTGCCTTCAAGACAAAATTGCAACGACGTCAAATCATTTTTGTTGGCGTCGCCAGCAGCGGCTCCTGACTCCTGCCGGGCGTATGCCAATCGGGCTTTCGAGCGGCATTATTTTGAACATCGCCTGACATGCAAACACGGTAACATGACGCGTGTGGCCGATAAAGTCGGCCTTGAGCGTACTCATCATTAGCCCCAGTTGAAACAACCTGGCGAGAACCTGGGATGGCGCAGCGAAGCCCCAAGGTGCTGTCTGCAGGTGTCGAATAAAGGGAGCGGAAAATAATGCGAATCGTCATCCTCGGTGCCGGCCAGGTAGGCACCAGTGTTGCACAGAGCCTCGTTTCCGAGAGCAATGACATCACGGTTGTCGATAACAATCGTGAGCGTCTTGAAAATCTGCAGGTACGACTTGATTTGCGCACGATCGTCGGCAACGCCATCCTGCCCTCCACGCTGCGCGATGCCGGGCTGGCCGATGCCGATATGTTGATTGCCGTGACGCAAAGCGATCAGACCAACCTTGTTGCCTGCAAACTCGCGCACACCCTCTTCAACGTGCCAACGCGCATCGCCCGCCTGCGCTCGCCAGAGTATCTGGATAATCCGGAATTGCTGGGCGAGGCGAATTTTGCGGTGAATTATGCGCTTTGCCCGGAACAGGTAATTACCGACTATATAGTCAAGCTGGTCGAGTTTCCCGAAGCCTTGCAGGTACTTTCTTTTGCCAATGGTCGGGTCGCTCTGGTTGGCGTCAAGGCTTATGCAGGCGGGCTGATGGTTGGCAAGCCGATCAGGGAAATGCGCGAGCATCTGGGTGACAACGTCGATGCCCGAATATCGGCCATTTTTCGTCAAGACCATCCCGTCACCCCTACCGGCGATACGATCATCGAGGATGGAGACGAAGTCTTCGTGCTGGCGGCGGACGAACACATCCGGCGCGTGATGGTCGAAATGCGCCGGATGACGGCCCCGGTAAAACGCGTCATCATCGCCGGCGGCGGCAACGTCGGCTTGCGCGTGGCGCGAATGCTCGAAGGCAAGTGCGCGGTGAAGATCATCGAATGTAATCCGGAACGTACGCAGATAATCGCCAACCTGATCGGGGAAGGCCTGGTACTGCTTGGTGACGCGACGGACGAGGACTTGCTTGAACAGGAATCGATCGAAGAGACGGATCTTTTTCTCGCCCTGACCAACGACGATGAAGACAATATCATGTCGGCCTCACTGGCCAAAAACATGGGCTGCAAACGGGTGCTGGCATTGATCAACCGGCGGGTCTATGCCGATCTGGTCCAGGGCGGCCCGATCGACATCGCCATTTCTCCGGCGCTGGTTTCAATCGGCGATCTGCTCACCCACGTTCGCCGTGGCTTTGTGGCCAAGGTGCATAGCCTGCGGCGCGGCGCCGCTGAAGCCATCGAGATCGTCGTGCACGGCGACCAGAAAAGCTCCCGGGTCGTCGGCCGGCGGGTTGGCGAACTGCCGGTGATTCCCGGTGCGACACTGGTGGCCATCGTGCGTGACCTCGACAAGCTTGAAGATATTGCTTATGCCGGCATGATCATGATCAAAAAGAAGGGGCACGTGGTCATTGCGCATAAGCAGGAAGTGATCAGGAGCGCCGATCACGTCATCGTATTTTGTTTAAACAAAAAAGTGGTCAAGAAGGTCGAGCAACTCTTCCAGGTTAGCGTGGGCTTTCTGTGAGGTACCGTCTTTTTCCGGTTCTGCACGTGATGGGGATGATGCTTATCTTCTTTGGCGTGACCTATTTGATGCCGATTGCCACCAGCATCATCTATAAGGATGGCGAACTGTCAGAATTTGTCGTCGCCATGGGTTTTTGCCTGCTGGTTGGTATCGGCTTGTGGTGGCCCACCGCCCGTTACAAACGTGAATTGCAGCCGCGCGACGGGTTCTTGCTGGTCACGCTGGCCTGGGTGATGATGGCCGCCATTGCTACCGTTCCGTTGATGATGGCGATACCCAACCTGTCCTTTACCGATGCCTTTTTCGAGACCATGTCCGGGCTGACCACGACCGGGGCGACGGTGCTCAGCGGCCTTGAATTTCTACCGCCATCGATCAACATCTGGCGGCACGAGCTGAACTGGCTGGGCGGTATGGGAATCATCGTCCTCGCCGTGGCCATTCTGCCGCTGCTTGGCGTCGGCGGCATGCAACTTTACAAGGCAGAAACGCCGGGGCCGATGAAGGATTCCAAGCTGACGCCACGCATTGCCAGCACGGCCAAAGCGCTGTGGCTGGTTTATTTCGGCATCACCGTCGCTTGCATTCTCTCCCTCAAACTGGTCGGCATGAACTGGCTTGATGCCATCTGCCACGCCTTTGCCGCCCTCTCGCTCGGCGGCTTTTCAACCTACGACGCGAGCGTCGGCCACTTCAACTCACCCGCCATCGAGGCGGTTTTAATCGTTTTCATGATGCTCGCGGGGATGAATTTCGCCACCCACTTCGTCGCCCTGCGCGGCCGCTCGCTACGCGCCTATTGGACCGACGCCGAGGCCAAAGCGTTTGTTATCCTGATTGTCTCCAGCACGCTGGTCTGCGCGACCTATCTGAACGAGACGGATGTCTATGAAAATTGGTCGACAGCCTTGCGCCATGTGGCTTTCAATCTCGTTTCGATTGCCACTGATTGTGGCTTTGCCAGTGTCGACTACGACAAGTGGCCGATTTTCGTACCGATGTGGATGTTGTTCCTGTCGTGCTTCGCGGTCAGCTCAGGATCAACCGGTGGCGGCATCAAGATGATCCGTGCCCTGATCCTCAGCCAGCAAGCCTCGCGTGAATTGCAGAAGCTGATCCATCCGGCGGTAGTCAATCCGATTCGTATTGGCGGCACGGCAATTCCCCAGACGATTGCCGGTGCGGTGCTCGGTTTTATCTTTCTTTACGCGCTGACCGTTGGCGAACTCACCTTTTTCCTGATGGCCAGCGGCCTTGATTTCATCTCGGCGTTTACGGCCATCATTGCCTGCATCAACAATGCCGGCCCGGGTCTGAATGTTGTTGGACCGTCACAAAACTTCAGCGTGCTTACCGATTTTCAGACCTGGATTTGCTCGCTGGCGATGCTCGCCGGGCGCCTGGAGATTTTCACCCTGTTCGTCCTTTTTACGCCGTATTTCTGGCGCCGCTAACTCAGCGAGAGTAATGAAAACCGGGGACGGACCACGGTTTCCTGTTTTCAGAACCGCAGAAACAGAAAACCGCGGTCTGTTGTTAACATGCTTAATCAGGAGTTGCAAACCCCGCATAAACAAACGATCTACAGCACAAATACCCTTAGAGCCTTTATCCATGCGGTTCTTCGGGCATACCTTTTGTATTTACAGAAATAACAGAAGTGTTTATTATTCATTTCATGAACTCGAAACAGATGAAGAAATGGCTTGAGCAACAAGGCGCGACTTTCGCTGCTGGAAAGGGTTCGCATCTGAATGTGTTCTTGAACGGTAAAAAATCGGTGCTTCCCATGCATGGGACAACCGAACTCGGTAAAGGTCTGGAAGCCGAAATCAAACGCCAGCTAGGATTGAAATAAGGAGGCACCATGTTCGATTACCCCGTGATCCTGACGCCAGACGACGGAACCGTACTGGTTACGTTCCCGGACGTGCCCGAGGCCATCACCTTTGGCGTCAATGAAGATGAGGCGTTGCTCTATGCCGTCGAGGCTCTTGAGTCCGCGCTGTTGTTCTACATTAACGACCGTGCGCCGCTTCCCGTTCCGTCCGAAGCCAATGGCCGCCCCACGGTTCGACCGTCGGCGCTGGAGTGCGCCAAACTAGGCGTTTATCAGGCAATGACCGAGCAAGGCATCAAGAAGTCGGAATTGGCTCGCCGCCTGGGTTGGCATATGCCGCAAGTGGATCGACTGTTCGACCTCTCCCACGCCTCGCGCTTCGACCAGATCGAGGCCGCAGCGCGGGCGCTTGGGCGTCATATCGAGGTTCGTGTGGCGTAGTGCGCTACGGCGTGAAGAAACCGGGGACGGACCACGGTTTTCCAGTATTCAGGGCCGAAGCCACAGAAAACCGTGGTCCCCTATTTATTCTCGGCAATGCCCGTTCACCACTGGGTTGAACTGATCGAAGAGCGGCTAAGTCCGCATGGATAGGCTGTCTACAGCCTATATGCCTGAAGAATGCCATATTTATTGGCTTGCCAGCCTGTATTGCTGTAGATCGCCTATTGGCGAGGCTTGCAAGCCGGCAGTGACCTGTGCATGGCAGGCATCGTCCGTTTTCTGACAACTGACCTGGCGGCAAGCCGGATCAGCCACCATGACCTTGCCTACGATTCGTCAGTAGCGGTCGTGCTGAAGGTTGGCTATCGCTGCTCGGCAGCTTTTTAGACGGCACTTTTCTCACGCTTGCGGACGGCGACAACAACAACGATCAACTGGCTGTCGCGGACTTCGTACACAAGCCGATAGCCAATGCTGCGCAGCTTGATTTTGTAGCGATCTTGATGCCCTGACAGTTTGGCCGTCGGTACTCGTGGCGCCTCCAACCTCTCGGCAAGCTTTTTCTTGAACTGGGCGCGGACTGTACCATCCAGTTTTCGCCACTCGCTCAGCGCATCATCAAAAAAGCCAAGCTCATAGCTCATCGAGCGAAACCTTCGTCACGTTTTGGCCGGCCCGTGCATCTGCAATGGCATTAAGCTCAATGTCGTCGAGTCGTTCCATCATCGACTCATACACGTCAGCCGGCACACAGTAGAAGGCCGGTGCGTTGCGATTCAGAATGGCAACAGGAAACCCCTCGCCGGCGGCGACGGTACCCATTGGATTTTTCTTCAAGTCGGAAATGCTGGCCACTGTCTCTGAAAGTATTTGATAAGTCATGTTCGCTCCAAGACCGTTTTAACGTACCAATAATAGCACTCTAGAAATGCGAAGCAAGCCCGAATTACAAAAGCTCCAGAAATGCGTTCAAGGGGTGTAAGTCGCGAAAACAAGGGACCACGGTTTTCGTTGCTTTCTGTAATCACCCAAAGAGCCTTGATTGGGCTGGCATGACATGAAGGCCATTAGATCAAGTGCAGCGTCCCGATAAGCAGACCGCTTCCTGAGCGAAAGCCTCGGCCGCTTCGACAACCAGGGAGAAGGCGATGCCGTCGCCGCGTTGGTTGATGTGGGCAGAAAGTTCGGGGGAAACCATGCGCATGATGACCGGCACGTTCACCGCACGCGCGTGCAAGGCGATCTGCAGATTGACGGCATCGACATTGGTGACGGTGATGATCAGTGCGGCGCGTTCAAGGGCGGCCAGTTCGAGCGTTTCGCGGGTGCTGGCATCGGCGATGATGGCCTGGTGTCCGAGCAGCCGGAGCGCGGCGACATTTCGGCTGTCGGCGTTACGTTCAATGATCACCGGACGGTTTCCATCGGCGGCGAGCAATTCGGCTACGCGGAAACCGACGTTGCCGGCACCGACGATGATCACGTGCCCGCTGCCGCGCACGCGGGTGCGTCCGTAGACCACGTCAAGTCTTCGGCTCAGCACCCAGTCCGAGAGCAGCGCGAAGAGCACGGCGATAAAACTGGCGCCGGCGAGCATCAAGGCCATGCCGAAGAGTTTGACGCCGGCCGGCGCATCCTTGAGCGAGATATCGCCGTAACCGACGGTCATCACCGTCGTCCACACAAAATAAAGCGCGTCGATATATGAAAGGCTGAGCGCCTGCGAAAAGAACAGCGCGGACGGGAAAACGAGCAGGAAAAGGCAAAGCAGTGCGCCAAGAAGAATGGGGTCTGCGCGGAAACGACGACTTGACCTGGCGTACGGCCCGGGACGGCCAGCCGTTCGTTCGGGAGGGTGTTTCAACAGGCGCCGGGCGGCGTCGGCGAGGACCGGCGCCGTGACCTTGGACATGCTGAGTATGCTGACGCCGGGAATTGTCTCGCCAAGATACGAGGCCAGCGCCGAGTCGAACAGGCGCACCACGAGTCCTATGGAAGGCTTGACTTGCCGTGCCCGGAGCGCCAGGTCAACATTGCCCGCATCATCGTCGGCGGCCAGCACCAGTACGCTGGCGCGCAGGCAAAGCGCCGGATCGAGTCCGTCATCTTCGTCGCAACAAAGGGGAAGTCGCTCAACCTGATGCCCGGTTTCACGCAGACATTGTTCGATCATCGGTGCAAGCTGTCCGCGACCAGCGATCAGGATCATGGCTTGAATCGTCCGGAAAAATAAGGAGCCAGCAATTTACCGGGCGAGGCGCGGCTTGCCGGGGAGACCGAGATAGCACTCGATGACGCGCGGGTCATCGGCCAGGGCGCTGCTCGGCCCTTCAAGCGAAACCTCTCCGGTTTCCAGAACATAACCATAATCCGCCACCTGCAGTGCAACGTGGGCGTTCTGCTCGACCAGCAGGATGGAAACGCCGGTCTTTTTCAACTGGACGATGATGCGGAATATTTCCTTGATCACCAGCGGCGCCAGTCCGAGGCTCGGTTCGTCGAGCATCAGCAGCTTCGGCTTGGCCATCAGCGCACGGCCCATCGCCAGCATCTGGCGCTCGCCGCCGGAAAGGGTGCCGGCCATCTGCTCGTTGCGCTCGCGCAGGCGTGGGAAGATGTCGAAAACCTGATCCATGGTTTCCAGTTCGTCGCGGTGGCCGACGCGATAGCGGTCGAAGGCGCCGAGCAGCAGGTTGTCGCCGACGCTCATTTCGCCGAACAATTCGCGTTTTTCCGGGACCAGCGTAATGCCCTGGCGCACGAGTTTTTCGACCTGCCGCTCGGTGCCCTGCAGTTCGCCGAGGTAGACGATTTCGCCCTGCGCCGGCAGCAGCCCCATCAGGGCGCAGAGCAGGGTGGTCTTGCCGGCGCCGTTCGGGCCGATGACAGTGACGATCTCGCCCTTGTTGATTTTCAGGTTGAGGTGGTGCAGTGCACCGACCTTGCCGTAGCTGACCGAGAGGTCGCGCACTTCGAGCACCACCGGCTTTTCATCGACGTCAATCGTGATGCGCGGGCCGTTCATTCTGGAAACCGCAGTTCAAAGTGACGCATTGGTTGTAGTGCCAGGTTTGGCAAGGGGTTGGCCCTCACCCCAACCCTCTCCCGCGGGGAGAGGGGGCTTGCGACATCGGCATCATGTCCAGGTGCTTTTTCCAGGTTCATTCGACACCTCCGAGATAGGCTTCCAGCACCAGCGGGTTGCGCTGGATTTCTTCAGGCAACCCGGCGGCCAGCTTCTCGCCAAATTCCATGACGACGATGCGGTCGGCCAGCCCCATGACGAATTCCATGTCATGTTCTACCAGCAGGATGCCCATGCCGTCATCGCGCAGGCGGCGCAGGAGGTCGCCGAGCGCCTGCTTTTCCAGGTAACGCAGGCCGGCGGCGGGTTCGTCGAGGAGCAGCAGGCAGGGATCGGCGGCCAGCGCACGGGCGATTTCGACGATGCGCTGCTTGCCCAGCGGCAGGCTGTTGGCCGTTTCGTACATCTGGTCGGCCAGGCCGCAGCGTTCGATCTGCAGCGCCGCTTCATGCAGCAGGCGCGCTTCTTCGTCACGTTCGGTACGGCAGGCGGCGTGAATGAAATTCTTGCGGCCGCGCAGGTGGGCGCCAATCGCCACGTTTTCGAGCACGCTCATGGTCGGCAACAAACGCACGTGCTGGAAGGTGCGGCTAATGCCGCGCCGGGCGATCTCGCGCGCTTCAAGCGCCTCGATGCGCTCGCCGCAAAAGCTTATCTCGCCCGAAGTAAGCGGATCGACGCCGGAAATGCCGTTGAATAGGGTGCTCTTGCCAGCGCCATTCGGCCCGATCAGCGCCATCACTTCACCGGCGTGAACATCGAAGTTCATGTTGTTGTTGGCCACCAGCCCACCGAAACGTTTGGTGCCGTTTCTTATTTCAAGCAGCACGCTGCCGAAGGGCGGAATGGCGCGACGCGGCAGTGCTTCGGCATGGGCAACGCGCGGGCGGTCGGGGTGCTCGGGGATGAAGCGCAGGATGATCGGCCACACGCCATCGCGCGCCCGGTGCAAGACCAGGATCATCAGCAGGCCGAAAACGATCATCTCGAAATTGCCGCTCTGGCCCAGCAACTGCGGCAGCCAGTCCTGCAGCCACTGCTTGAGGATGGTGATCAGGCCGGCACCGAGAATGGCTCCCCAGACATAGCCGACACCCCCGACGACGACCATGAACAGGTATTCGATGCCCTGCGTCAACGAGAACGGAGTGGGGTTGACGAAGCGCTGCAGGTGCGCGTAAAGCCAGCCGGAAAGGCAGGCGTAGAGTGCGGCGGTGGTGAAAATGACCATCTTCGAGCGCGGCGTATTGACGCCCATCGCCTCGGCCATCAGCGAGCCGCCCTTGAGTGCGCGGATGGCGCGCCCCTCGCGCGAATCGAGCAGGTTGCGCGTGGCAACCAGCAGAACCAGCAACATGGCCCAGATCAGGTAATAGAATTCACGCCCGGATTTGATCTCGTAGGCGAAGAGTTGCAGCGCCGGGATGCCGGAAATTCCGGTGTGTCCGCCCAGGAAGTCGACATTGCCGAACAGATAATAGAGGCTGATGCCCCAGGCGATGGTGCCGAGCGGCAGGAAGTGGCCGGAAAGGCGCAAGGTGATGAGGCCAATCGACAGCGCCACGGCAGCGGTGACTACCAGGCCGGCGGGCAGCGTAAGCCAGGGCGAAACGCCATGCACGGTGGTCAGATAGGCCGTGGTGTAGGCGCCGATGCCGACAAACGCCGCCTGCCCGAAGGAGGTCAAGCCGCCGACGCCGGTGAGCAGCACCAGGCCCAGCGCGACGATGGCGTAAAGGCCGATGTAGTTGAGCAGGGTGATGTAGAACTCCGGCAACAGCAATGGGCCGAGCGCCAGCGCAATGATGAAGGCGAGGAGGAATTTGTGGTTATTCATTCCATTAATCATTCCTCCTCCTCGACATGGCGTGTGGTCAGCGAGCGCCAGAGCAGGACCGGGATGATCAGCGTGAACACGATCACTTCCTTGAAGGCGCTGGCCCAGAACGACGAATACGATTCAAGCAGGCCGACCAGAACGGCTCCGGCGGCGGCCACCGGATAGCTCGCCAGGCCGCCGATGATGGCCCCGACAAAGCCCTTCAGGCCGATGAGAAAACCCGAGTCGTAATAAATGGTGGTGACCGGTGAAATCAGAATGCCGGAAAAGGCACCGATCAGCGCCGCCAGGGTAAAGGAAAGCTGGCCAGCCATGGTCGTCGAGATGCCCATCAGCCGTGCGCCGGTGCGGTTCATCGCGGTGGCGCGCAGTGCCTTGCCGTAGATCGTGCGTTCGAAAAAGAAGTAGAGGGCGACGATGAGCACCGCGCTGGAGACCACGACCAGCACCGCTTGCCCCTGCAGCAGCACATCGCCGATCTGCAGGCTGGCATCGGTAAAGGCTGGCGTGCGCGAGCCTTCGGCGCCGAAGAAGAGCAGGCCGAGTCCGATCAGCGTGACATGCACGGCCACCGAGACGATCAGCAACACCAGCACGGACGCTTCGGCAATCGGCTGAAAGGCCAGACGGTAAATCATCGGCCCGAGCGGGACGACCATGAGCAAGGCCAGGCAAACCTGAACCGGCAGGGAAAAAGTCGCCGGGGATACGGCAAAAAGGAGGCCGGCGAGCAGCAGCGGCACACCGCAGTTAACCAGGACGATCAAAGGGATGCGACGCAGCTGGCGCTCGCGCAGGGCCTTTAATACTTCGATAATGGCGATGGCGGCGCCCATGCCGAGCCACAACCAGAGCGTTCCCGGCAATTTTCCCGACTGCAGGCTAGCCAGGGTGAGCGCGCCAAAGGCGACAAACTCGCCCTGTGGAATGAAAATCACGCGGGTCACCGCGAAAATAAGTACCAGCGCCAGCGCCAGCAGCGCATAGACAGCGCCGTTAGTGACGCCATCCTGCGCCAGCAGCAATGCAATCTGCAGATCCATGAAACCCTAATGTAAAAAAACCGTCATTCCGGGCTTGACCCGGAATCTAGAGGTGTGGCACTGGATTCCGGGTCAAGCCCGGAATGACGGGGGTTATTCTTCGGCTCAGCCAGCGAGGCTGACTAATGCGATGAAGCGGACATTTAGAGCTAGTAGTCAGTCAGGTTGAAACGTGCACATGAAAAAATCCGTAATTCCGGGCTTGACCCGGAATCCAGTAGTCCACCACTGGATTCCGGCCTTCGCCGGAATGACGGCTACCCATCAGTTTCATAGTGATTGACTACTAGACGGCTTCTACTTCACCAGCTTCCAGTTGCCGCCTTCGATCATGATCATGACGCGTGAGCGCTGGTCCAGGCCGAGGTGATCCTGCGCGCTGAGGTTGAAAACACCGTGCGCCCCGGTCAGGTCCTTGGTGTTTTCCAGCGCATCGCGCAAGGCTTTGCGGAACTCGGGGGTGCCCGGCTTGGCTTTCTTCATTGCCTCGGGAATGGCGTTTGACAGCAGCTTGCCGGCATCCCAGGCGTGGGCGCCAAACCCTGATACGCTACCCTTGCCGTGTGCCGCCTCGTATTTCGTCACATACTCCAGCGCAACCTTCTTGATCGGGTTGCTGTCCGGCAACTGCGCGGCTACCAGCACGGGGCCGGCGGGCAGGAAAGTGCCTTCGCAGTCCTTGCCGCAAACGCGCAGGAAGTCGGCATTGGCCACGCCGTGCGTCTGGTACATGATGCCTTTGTAGCCCTTTTCCTTGAGCGACTTCTGCGGCAGGGCGGCCGGTGTTCCGGATGCGCCGACCAGCACGGCATCCGGCTTGGTGGAGAGAATCTTCAGGACCTGGCCGGTCACCGAGGTGTCGGCGCGGTTGAAGCGCTCGTTGGCGATGATCTTGATCTTGCGCACTTCGGCAATTTTCGAGAACTCGTTCCACCAGCCTTCGCCGTAGGCGTCGGCAAAACCGATGTAGGCGACGGTTTTTACATTGTTGTTGGTCATGTGCTCGACGATGGCCGTGGCCATCTGCGCGTCGTTTTGCGGCGTCTTGAACACCCAGGCCCGCTTGGCATCCATCGGCTCGATGATGCGGGCCGCCGCCGCCATGGCGATCATCGGCGTCTCGGCTTCGGCAACAACGTCGATCATGGCCAGCGAATTGGGCGAAATGGTCGAGCCGATGATGACATCGACCTTGTTCTCGGCGATCAGCTTCTTGGTGTTCTTGACGGCTGTCGTCGTGTCGGACGCGTCGTCCAGAACAAGGTAGTTGATCTTCTGCCCGGCGATGGTCGTTGGCATCAGGGCAAAGGTATTCTTTTCGGGAATTCCGAGCGAAGCGGCCGGGCCGGTTGCGGAAAGCGTCACCCCGACATTGATGTCAGCATGAGCGGTGGATGCGCCAACAAAACCCATAAGCGCAAACAGCACCGACACTATTGTTTTGGTCTTCATAAAGTCTCCTCCAGTTATTGTTGTGATGTCGCCATCAGTCGTTGCTGCGGCGAGCGCCCATTGTGCCGCCTGCCGGGGAGCGAGACAAGCACAAAGAGGTTTAAACGATTGTGACGCAGGAGAACTTGAGAGTCGGGGCCCGGACTCCTGCCGATGATTCTATGCGCTGAGCAAGGCTTCGAACGCTTCGATCGGCACCGGCCGGCCAAACAGATACCCCTGGTAGTTGGCGCAGTCACTGTTGGCGAGCATCTGTTGTTGCTGCTCGGTTTCCACACCTTCGGCAATGATGCTCAGGTTCATGCTCTGGGCCATGGCAATGATGGTTCGCACAATCACCTGATCGCTGCTGTCGACGCTGATGTCGCGCACGAACGACTGGTCGATCTTTATCTGATCCAGCGGCAGGCGTTTGAGGTACTGCAAGGATGAATAGCCGGTGCCAAAGTCGTCCATCGAAAAGCTCACGCCCAGCGCCTTGAGTTGCCGCATGGAACTGATGACATTCTCGACATTGCCAAGCAACATGCTTTCGGTGATTTCCAGTTTCAGGCGAGCGGGGGTGATGCCGCTACTGATCAGCAGCGATTCGACCTGGTTGACGAAGCCCTCGGCGCCGAATTGCCGCGCGCTGACATTGACCGCGAGCACCAGATCGCGGGTTATGGCGTTAGCCTCCCAGGCCTTGAGTTGGGCACAGGCGGTCTCCAGCACCCATTGCCCGAGTGGTTGAATCAGGCCAGTCTCTTCCGCCAGGGGGATGAACAATGCCGGGGAAACCAGCCCGCGTTGCGGATGATTCCAGCGCACCAGGGCTTCGGCCCCGATGGCGCGCTTGTTGGCGTCCACCTGTATCTGGTAATAAAGGACGAATTGCTGCAGCGTCAGTGCCAGACGCAAATCCGCTTCGAGAGTGGCGCGTGCTTCAAGCGCTGACTGCATGGCCGGGTCGAAGAAGCGAAGGGTATTGCGACCGGCCGCTTTTGCTTGATCCATTGCCGTATTCGCGTGCTGAAGCAGTTCTTCAGCCCCGGCATCCGCCCCGGCATGCTGGTTGAACATGCTGATGCCGATACTGCAGGAACTGGGGTGTTCAAAGTCCTTCAGCCAGTAAGGCTGATTGAGGGACTGCAGGAGCTTTTCTCCCGCCGCCTTGGCTTGGGCGGTCGCTTGTTCCGGCTCGGCACTCAGACCTTCGAGCATGACGACGAACTCGTCGCTGCTCAAACGGGCGAGGGTGTCACCCTCGCGCACGCGGGAACGCAGTCGCTTGGCGGTTTCGATCAAGAGCAGATTGCCGATGTCGTGGCCCTTGATGTCATTGAGGGTCTTGAAGTTGTCGATGTCGATGAAGAGAAGCGAGGCGTGGCCTGCGCTGTGATCACGGGAGGACAGAATGTGGCGCAGACGATCCATCAGCAGACGCCGATTGGGCAGGTCAGTGAGGGTGTCATAGAAAGCGAGCTGGTAGATCTCGGCTTCATCTTGCTTGCGTTGCGTGATGTCGCTGAAGGTGGCGATGTAATGAGTAACTGTTTTCTGCTTGTCATCTTGCGCGTTACCCGAGGTGATGGTCAGCCACTCCGGGTATATCACACCGTTCTTGCGCCGGTTCCACATTTCGCCTTGCCATTGGCCGGTTTTGCTGATTGTCTGCCACATCTGGGTGAAGAACTGGGCATCGTGTCGCCCCGACTGGAGTAGGCGCGGATTCTTTCCGATGACTTCCTCTCGCGTGTAGCCGGTTATTGCGGTGAAGGCGGCATTGACATCCAGAATCGTGCCGTCGGTGTCTGTGATGGTAATGCCTTCCGACGCCGTGGCGAACACGCTGGCCGCCAGCTTCAGGTTGCTGGACTGCTCACGCAGGCGGATGAAGGCCCGGACAGCGTAGCTGAGCAGGGCCAGGGTCGCCAACAACAGGAAAAAGCGGTAAGTGGCGGCGCGCCGTTGCTGGCTGTCGTAGTGGTTCCGATAAGCTTCAGCCAGGCCGGAGTTCCCGGGATGGCTGGTCAGTTGTCGCACCAGGCCGGGCATATCCCGTTCGAACTGATCTATCTGGCGAATGTGGCGCACCAGGCTTTCGATATTTTGCCGGGTGCTGACCGCGATGTTTGAGGTTTGATTGAGCAAGGCGGTAATGGTGGTCTCGATATCGACACGATCGAGCAGCGCACCGTTGATGCGATTCAGCAAGACTTGTTCCACCAGATCGTTGAAGTGTTCGTGAATCACCGACCCGCTGGCGCTGGGCAAGTCACGTTCCAGGTCATCGCGCGCATGGGGCAGATAGATCAAGGAGTTTTTCAGTACCGCATTGAGCGACTTGAATCTTTCCAGCGCTTCGAGCTTGGCCGACAAGCGCTGTTCCAGCGATATCAATTGTTGCCGGGCTTCGACGTCCTCGCGCAGGTCGCCGGCGGCTTCACCTTCCCGCAACTCGCGTACGGTACCCCGCAGGCGGCCGATGATGGCGGTGGCCTGGTCGTAATTGTTCGACAGGCTGAAGTTCAGTTGCAGCACGGCCTCGCCGAGCCGGGCCTCGTCGCTCTGCAAGCGGCTGAAATGGCTTAGCAGGACATTGTGGTGGCGCAGATCGACCGGTTGCGTGAACACGAAAAGAAACACCAATAGCGCTGCCGCTACTACCGTGGCGCCTATACGGTAGAGGTCGGCGTATTCGCCATGATGTGCAGCAAACCACTTATGAGGCTTCATTTGAGTGGCTGGCCCTGATATTCCCCGGTCAGGGTACGCAGGAAGGCGACGATCCTGGCCACTTCAGCCGCGTTGAATTCCGTGCCGAGCTGATAGCGCGCCATGACATTCACTGAGTCCTCCAGCGTCCCGGCTGAGCCATCGTGCAGGTACGGCGGGGTCACGGCGACGTTGCGCAGCGACGGCACCTTGAAGAAATGGCGATCCTGCTCCCGTTTCGTGACGTTGAAGCGGCCCTGATCGGCCTCGCTCATATTGCCGCGCACCGCGAAGTAATCCTCCATGATGCTGAGCTTCTGGTACATGTTGCCGCCGATATTCACTCCCTGGTGGCAACTGGTGCAGCCGTTCTGTTTGAACAGTCGATAACCGGCCAGTTCTTCTTCGTTCAAGGCGCTGTGGTCACCACGCAGAAAGCGGTCGAGACGGGAATTTGGCGTAATCAGCGAACGCTCGAAGGTGGCGATGGCGTCCTTGACGTTGGGCGGCGCAATACCGTCGCGGTAGATGTCCTTGAAATCGGCGTGGTAAAGCGGGTCTCCCGACAGCGTGGCAATGACCTGCGGCCACGTGCCACCCATCTCCAGCGGATGCTGCAGCGGGCCATCGACCTGATCATCCAGCGTTTCGGCACGGCCGTCCCAGAACTGGCGGAAATTGAAACCGCTGTTGAAGACCGTCGGCGCATTGATGCCGCCTTCCTTGCCGCCGATCCCCCGGGAGCGAGCCAGGCGATCAACCCCGCCGGTGGCCAGGTTGTGGCAGTGAACGCAGGACAGCGAGCCATCGCCGGACAGCCCTGGATCGTTGAACAGCCGCTTGCCAAGTGCAACCTTCCGAATGTCGAGCGACAGCTCAAGCGGCAAGGGCACGATCGGATCGGCGGCCGATGTTGTCTGCTCTTGATCTGTCGCGATGACTGCCGCGATTTCTGTTGCATCGTTCCAGTCGAAATATACCAAGCTGACCCCGCCCAATAGCAGGATGGTCAGGGTTGTAGCAATTATCGATTCATTTCGTATTTTCAATGTTTTATGGAAACTAATATAACTTAAGTAGTGTATCTCAGATTGCATTGAAATACTGTCACGAGCCGTGTCTATTTTTTCCTAGAAAAAGCAGTTCGTCCACGAAAAACACCAAAAGCACGAAAAGAATCAAGGAGAGAATAAGCTGAAGATCATCACCCAAAGGGTGAATTGAGAAAATACATCAAGCTGTTGATTTTGTTCGTGTCTTTCGTGATTTTCGTGGATAGGCTGAGGTTTTTAGGTTTATTGCCGATGTGGAACGGCCGCTCGTTCCAATACGCCATGGTAATCGTCGGAACTTAATTCCCCGTGCCAATTCAAACCGCCTGTCAGTCTTTCCTTCCACCCGAAATGAGAGAAATTCACCATGGCAGCCAATCCTGAATCCAAGCGCCTCCAAGCGGCCAAAGCGACGCAAACCCCCTGGAAAAAATGGGGGCCCTATCTCAGCGAGCGCCAGTGGGGAACGGTGCGCGAGGATTACAGTGACAACGGCGACGCCTGGAACTATTTTCCGCATGACCATGCGCGCTCACGGGCCTACCGCTGGGGCGAGGACGGACTAGGCGGCATCTGTGACGACCATCAGGTACTGTGCTTCGCGCTGGCGCTCTGGAATGGCAACGATCCGATCATCAAGGAACGGCTGTTCGGGCTGACCAACAGCGAGGGGAATCACGGCGAGGACGTCAAGGAGTATTACTACTACCT
>NZ_JBMOJE010000070.1:0-27125 GCF_049316945.1 Propionivibrio sp.
GAAGGGTCACCGCGCAACCAGCTGAATCTATTCGATTTTTAACCGGACAGTAGTGACCCGCTTCAATCATTTCGAAATCCACGCCATCCACGCCCGCCGCTCCCTTGTTGGCTTTGCAGCTTCGGTAGGCATACTCAAGAATGTCGCGTCGATAGATCTTGTCGTACAGCAGATAAAACCGATACCCAGGGTTTTCCTTCGCTTTGGTATGTAACGCCGTCCGTAGTCTCTGTACCGTTTCCGGAGTTTGCAGGTTGCCCAATCTCCCGTCCTTTCCACTTGCTGCGTTGATCTTGAACCAAGGCCCCTTCCCTCCACCGGCATTACCCGGTTTCAGCGGTACTACGGGCCTATCCGCCACCCTGCCTCGCCCAGCCTGTCCCTCACGGGCGTCCGGTTGGCCTCACGTGTGACCACGTGACAGGGTTTCCCGTGTTGCGTCTGTCTTCTTCTTCCATGCATGCTGTCACCATTACCCCGGCGGAATCACAGGCTGCGCTTTCCGTTCTCTTCACCTGTGACGGCGGCCTTCCCCGTAATCCAGCCGGGTCGGCTTCCGCATTGAACTTTTCGAGGCCTGCTCAGTGTTCACTCGCATTACGGCCTGCATGTTCGCCAAGTTCCTTAAAGAACCCTCTACACCAGAGGCTTCAGCCGCTTCGTTACCTCCACGACTGCTCTAGTTGCTACCGGTCGGAACGAAAATTACCGGGCGGGATTCGCACCCGCTGGAAGACAGCTCCTTGGCACGGCGCACTGAATAGGCGGTCTACGCCATTGCCACCTGAAGAGCACCGTAGATTCTTGCTCTCCGAGCATCCCATCTGTAGATGACCAGTGCACGCGCCAGCGCCTGAATCGCATTCTCACTCCGCCCGCAACGCTTCCACCGGGTCGAGCCGAGCCGCGCGCCGCGCCGGGAGCACGCCGGCCAGCAGGCCGATGGCGATGGCGATGATCTCGGCGAAAATCACGAAGGTAATCGGAGTCTTTACCGGCAGCGCCGGCACCAGTAGATGAATCAACTGCGCCAGGCTGAAGCCGAGTATTAGGCCGACGATACCGCCGATTGCGGAAAGCGCCACCGCCTCGCCGAGAAACAGGCCGAGGATGGTGTTGCGCGGCGCACCGAGCGCCACCAGCAGGCCGATCTCGCCGGTGCGTTCGCTGACGGCGATGGTCATGATGGTGACGATGCCGACGCCGCCGACCAGCAGCGAAATGCTGCCCAGCGCGCCGACCGCCATGGTCAGGATGTCGAGGATGTTGGACAGCGTGCGCAGCATGTCTTCCTGCGTGGTGATGGTGAAGTCTTCGCGGCCGTGGCGGGCCTTGAGCGTGGCGATGATCGCTGCGCTGATGCGGGCCGCCGGGATGCCTTCTTCGTAGGAGAGGTCGATCTTCATCATGCCGTCGCGGTTGTAGAGTTCGAGCGCCCGCGCCGTCGGGATGTAGGCCGAGTCGTCGAGGTCGATGCCGAGAAACTGGCCTTTCGCTTCGAGCACGCCGATCACGCGAAATTGCAGGTTGCCCACCGTGAGGCGTGCGCCCAGCGCGTTTTCTGCACCGAAAAGTTCGCTCTTGAGCTTGGCGCCGAGGACGACGAAGGCGCGCGCGCTTTCCGATTCCTCCGGCGGCAGAAACTGCCCACTGCCCATCTTCAGGCTGTATACCTTGAGCATGTCGGGGGTCACGCCATTGATCGTGGTGCGCCGTAGCCGGCCGTTGCCCTTGACTTCGGTATTGCCCCAGACGATGGCCGACATCCCGGTAATGTGCGGCAGGTGTCGCAGCGCCCGGGCGTCGTCGAGGGTGAGCGGGCGCACCGAAGTCGGGATGCCGGTCGGTGCCGGGCCGGAGGTCTTGACCTTGCCCGGCGCGACGCTGACCAGATTGGTGCCGAATTGAGTGAATTCGGTCAGCACAAAGCGATGGATGCCCTCGCCAATAGAGGTCAGCAAGATCACCGCGGCAATGCCGACGGCGATGCCGAGCAGCGTCAGGAAACTGCGCAGCCGGTGCGCGGTAATGGCGCGCAGAGCAAGGTGGATGGAATCGGCGGGGCGGATCATGATTGACGAGTGATGTGTTGTGGAGAATAAAGGTGCGTGCGAAAGCCCTCACCGCGCTGCCGCGCACCCTCTCCCGCAGGAGAGGGCTTCGGTCTCTGGGCGCGCGCTGTGGTTTTCTCCCTCTCCCTCTCCCGCGGGAGAGGGTCGGGGTGAGGGCTCAGCGGAGCAGGGTCCATTTGTCGTGTTGATTCTTGTTGAAGGTGGGTTAGCGCTTCGCCAACGATTGCACCGGATCAAGCCGGGCCGCCTGCCTCGCCGGCAGCACGCCGAACAGGATGCCGGTGAACAGCGCGGTGCCGAGTCCGGCGAATACGGCCCAGTCGGGCGGGTAGGCGGGGAAGGCCGGGTAGATCTGGCGGATGAGGGCCGCCGCGCCTTGCCCGAGCAGATAGCCGAGCACCGCACCGGCCAGCGAGAGCATCGCCGCCTCGGTGAGAAACGCCGCGCGGATCGTCGCGCCGGTGGCGCCGAGCGCTTTGAGCAGGCCGATTTCAGAGGTGCGCTGGGCGACCGAAACGAGCATCACGTTCATCACCAGAATGCCGGCCACGGCCAGGCTGATTGCGGCGATGCCGGCCACGCCCAGAGTCAGCGTGCCGAGCAGTTTGTCGAAGGTGGCGAGCACTGCATCCTGGGTGATCACCGTTACATCCTCCTCGCCCTCATGGCGCAGTTTGATGATTTCCGTTACCTGCGTCTTGGCCAGTTCAATCGACTCGCGACTGCTGGCTTCGACGAGGATGCGGAACAGCGTGTTGCTGTTGAACATGGCCTGCGCCAGAGAAACCGGGACGATCACCAGTTCGTCGGTATTCATGCCCAGGCCCTGGCCGGTCGAGGCCATCACGCCTACTATGCGGAAGCGCCGGTCGCCGACACGGATCAACTGGCCGAGCGCTGGTTCGGCGCCGAACAGCTCGTCGCGCACCTTGGCGCCGATCACCGCTTCCGCCGCGCCGCGCCGCCAGTCACCCTCGGGCAGAAAGCGCCCCTGCGCCAGCACCAGACGGCGCACCTCGAGGAATTGCGCATTGGTACCGGCCACCATTACTTCGCGCAGTTTGCCGCCGTAACTGATCTCCGACGTGCCGATGGCCAGTGGCGCCACGCGATGCACGGCGCTGGCGCGCAACAGCGCCTGCGCGTCATCGATGGTCAGGTCGCGCGGCGTGCTGGTGATGGCGTTGCCAGGATTGAAACCGCCAGTCTGCGAGCGGCCGGGCAGAACGATGACAAGATTGGTGCCGAGCGAGGAAAACTGGCTGATTACGTAACGCCGGGCACCGTCGCCCAGCGCCGTGAGCACCACCACGGCGGCCACGCCGATGGCCATCGCCAGGACCAGCAGCGCGGTGCGCAACGGGTTGCCGGTGGCGGCATCGCGGGCGAAACGGATCAGGTCGGGGGCGCGCATTTTTCTCAACGTCCCCCGCAAAGGCGCAAAGGAGCAAAGAAGTACCCGCAAAGGTTTGATTTTCTTTGCGTAACCTTTGCCCCTTTGCGCCTTTGCGGTGGACGTTTGGTTTTCATTTCGAATCATGCCTCAGCTCGCCGTCTTCCATCAGCAACTGCCTCCGGGCGCGGGCGCCGAGGGCGGTGTCGTGGGTGACGACAATCAGCGTGACGCCGTGCTGGTTAAGTTCTTCAAGGAGGCGCATGACCTCCTCGCCGGTGGAGCGGTCGAGGTTACCGGTCGGCTCGTCGGCGAGGATCATCGCCGGTTGCATGATCGTGGCGCGGGCGATGGCCACGCGCTGGCGCTGGCCGCCGGAAAGCTGATCCGGCCGGTGGCTGGCGCGATTGGTGAGGCCGTAATCCTTGAGTGCCTGTTCGACTCGTTTGTCGCGCTGTGCCGGTTCGATGCCGGCCAGCGTCATCGGCAGGGCGATGTTTTCGGCGGCGCTCAGGCGCGGCACCAGATGGAAGCTCTGGAAGACGAAGCCGATCCGTTCGCTGCGCACGCGCGCCTGTTCCTCAAGCGACAGCGTGGTCACGTCGCGGCCTTCCAGTCGATAGGTGCCGGTATTCGGGTGGTCGAGCAGGCCGAGCAGATTGAGCAGCGTCGACTTGCCGGAGCCGGACGGCCCCATCACCGCGACGTATTCCCCGGCCGCGATGCTCAGTTCAAGATGCCGCAAGGCATGCACCTCGCTGTCGCCAAGATAGAAAATTCGCTCGATGCCGGACAGTTCGATCAGTGCGGGCATGAAGCAGATTCCGAAAGTCCACCGCAGAGCCGCAAAGGCGCAGAGGCAACGCAGAGAAAAGCAAGATTTTCTCTGCGTTGCTTTTCTCTGCGCCTCCGCGCCTCTGCGGTAGGGTTGGTATTACTCATTTTCTATCCGGCTTCATTTCGACGACGTAGGCGGCGCCGGCCTTGACGCCGACGCGTTCGAGCGAGGTGACGACGCGCTCACCGGCAGCGAGTCCTTCCAGCACTTCGGTGAACTCCCAATTAGCCAGCCCGGTCTTGACCTTGCGTTCTTCGAGCTTGTCGTCCGCCCCGGCTACCAGCACCCGGCCACCTTCGAGCAGCGCCGAGGTGGGAACGCGCACCACGTCGTCGCGCACGGCGAGGATCACTTCGATGTCGGCGCTGTAGCCGACCAGCAGTTTGCCGGGTGCTTCGGGGTTGTCGAAGTTGGCTTCGATGTCGACCGTGCGCGCCTGCTTTTCGACTGCCGAAACATAGGGCGCAACGCGCTTGACCGTTCCCGGGAAGGATTGCCTGGGCAGCGCATCGAGGCTGATGCGCACCGGCTGGCCGATCTGGATTTTCGGCGCGTCAACTTCATCCATCGGCGCCTTGACGTAAAGACAGGAGTCGTCGATCAGGTCGATGGCCGGCGGCGTCTGCACGCCAGGCGGCGAAGGTGTCGAGTACTCGCCGATCTCGCCGACGATCTTGGCGATGGTGCCGTCGAACGGCGCGTAGAGAATGGTCCGCCCCTGCTCGACGCGGGTGGCAGCAACCTTGGCCTGGAACTGCGCGACATCGGCCTTGCTTGCTTCGCAACCGGCACGCTTGGCCTGCGCCTCGGTGCGCGCCGATTCCTCGCGCGAGCTGGAAACAAAACCGCGTGCGCGCAGCGAGGACTGACGCTCGGCCTCACGTTCGGCGTTGGTGGCCTGCGCGCAGGCTTCGTTCACCCGCTGCCGGGCGGTGCTCACCTGCGCCATGGCCAGCGTGCTTTGCGCCTGCTGGTCGTCGTTCCACAGCTTCATCAGCAACTGGCCCTTCTTCACGCGGTCGCCTTCCTTGACCGCCAGCACCTCGATGCGGCCGCCCATGATGGTCGACAGCTTGGTGCGCTGGCAGGCTTCAATGGTGCCGGCGCGGGTGTTGGCAATGCTCGACTCCACCTTGCCGCGATCAATTTCCTTGACCACCACGAAAATCGGCTTCGGCCGGCCGATCCACCAAACGGCGGCGATGATGACCAGCAGGAGGGCGATGGCAATCAGCAGGCGGCGAAATGGTCTGGAAGTCAAAGGCGACATGGCGGAATAGGTGGCGTTAAGCAACACGCGAAATCAAAGAGAGGGCATGGTCGGGCAAAACGCCCGGACTGGCAAGGGCAGCCTTCGGCATAGCCGCTAGCGCTACACCTGTGATACGGTCTGAGCAGGCTGGATTATCCACGATCTTCAGAAAGGTTTGTATATGCCAATACCGTGGCTGGTGGTGCTGCAAAGTGTTCCCTGGGTTGAGGTCATGAGCAATGCGCCCAAGGTCGCCGAAGGTGCGAAGAAATTGTGGAAGGCCATCGCCAGGAAGTCGCCTCCGGCGGAGGCGGAAGCTCCAATTGCCGAGCCGGATCTTTCGCCAGAGGACCAGAGCATCGCCACTCTCCAGGCAAGACTTGCTGCCGTAGAGGCCTCGGCGGCTGATCTGCACGATCAAATGCTCGCCTCGTCAGAACTCATCAAGGCGCTCGCTGAGCAGAACACTCAGCTAATCAATCGCATTGAGGCGAATCGTGTTCGCGTCCTCTGGTTGGCTGGATTCGCCGCGTGTATCGCCGTCATCTCCGTCGTCGGCCTGGTCCTGGCGCTTGCCCGCTAGTGCAGACAGAGTCATGCCTATCTTGCTGAATATACCATTACAAGTATAATCCGGGCATGGCCGACAAAGACAAGCCGCTTGACTGGATCGGGAGCAGTCACAAGAATCTGTTGGCATTCCCGAGCGAAGTGCGGCGCTTCTTCGGTTTCGCGTTATCTCTGGGTCAAGCTGGTGATAAACACGACGCAGCGAAGGTGCTCAAGGGCTTCGGTGGTGCCGGCGTTCTTGAGGTGGTCGAAGACGATGCGGGCGGGACGGATCGGGCGGTATATACGGTGAAGTTCGATGAGGCGGTGTTTGTTCTGCATTGCTTCCAGAAAAAGAGCAAGCGCGGAATCGCTACGCCGAAAGAGGATATGGACATCATTCGCGCCAGGCTAAAGATCGCCGAGGCGCTTGCAAAGGAGCTTCGAAATGAAAAAACGGCTCATTGACGGAATCGAAGTGCAGCGCAGTTCGGGCAACGTTTATGCCGATCTCGGCCTGCCTGACGCAGAAAAGCTCAAGATCAAGACCGGGCTGGTCGTCGAGATCAGGAAGGCCATGCTTAGTCTTGGACTGACGCAACAAGAGGCAGCAAAGCGCATGGGTATTACGCAGCCGAAGGTGTCCGAAATGATGCGCGGCAACTTCTCCAATCTATCCGAGCGCAAGTTGATGGATTGCTTGAATCGACTGGGCTACGACATTGAAATCAAGGTAAAGCCGGCCTCGGAGCCTGTCGGGCATTTGCGGCTGGCCGCCTGAGAGCCTGTGAAAAATTCATTTCAGCCTAATCTCCCCACTCGTCACCCCGGCGAAGGCCGGGGTCCAGTTCGTCTATCTGATTGTTTTTATGAATATCAGAGGTACGCACTGGATTCCGGCCTTCGCCGGAATGAGCGCAAAGCCTGGCCTCGGGCCACGGTCTTGGATGCTTGTGCCAATTAATTCACAGCCCCTGATTCCCTCATTCATCGGAGCTTCCCTCAGTGACCATCGAACACGCCAAACAACTGGTCGATAGCGGCGCCAATCCCCGGCTGACGGGCGATATGGAAATGCTGCTGGCGATCAGCCAGGACTTCGTGGGAACTCCAGCGATGAGCGAAACGCTGGCCAACGCGATTCGCCAGATCATGGTTTACATGGATACCGAAGCGGCTTCCATCTTCCTGCTCGATGCGGCAAACGAGAAGTTGACCTGCCTGGCCTGCGCCGGGCCGGTTTCCATCGAAGGGCTGACCATCGCCAGGAATCAGGGAATTGTCGGGCGCGCGCTGTCAGATAATTGCGTGCAGATGGTGCGCGACGTGTCGGCCGACGGGGACTTCAGCACCGCCGTCGATGACAGTACCGGCTTTACTACCCGCTCCATCCTGTGCGCGCCCTTGGTGGTCAAGGGGCGCATGCTGGGTGCGCTGGAGGTAATCAACAAGCGCAAGGGCGACGGGCTTTTCGACCTTGCCGACAAGCAGTTTCTGCAGGTGCTGGCGGGCATGGTTTCGCTGGCCGTGCACAACGCACAGATGACCGAGGCGCTGGTCGAGCAGGAGCGCATGCGGCGCGAACTCGATCTGGCGCGCGAGATCCAGCGTGATCTGCTGCCGGATCTGCCGGCGGTCGATTTCCCGGTACAGGGGCTGAACCTGTCGGCAATGGAGGTTTCCGGCGACTTTTACGATTTCTTCACGCTGGCCGACGGACGCATCGCCTGGGGGCTGGGCGATGTTTCAGGCAAAGGCATGAATGCGGCGATGCTGATGGCCAAGACGATCAGCCTGTTCCGCTGTCTGGGCAAGACGGTGCACGACTCCGCGCTGCTGCTGGCCATGCTCAACGACGAGATTGTCGAAACCGCCAGCCGCGGGATGTTCGTCACCATGGCCGCCGGCATATTCGACCCGGTCAGTGGCGAAGTCGTGTTTGCCAACGCCGGGCACCAGCCGCCGCTCTACCGCACCCCGGAGGGCGTTTATTGCGAACTTGAAGAATCCTCGCCGCCGCTCGGCATCGTGCCCGGCATGGAGTACACCGAGCAGTCCCTGATACTTGATGGCGGTCGGCTGTACATCTTTACCGATGGTGTCACCGAGGGGCGGGCGGAAGACGGCAAGATGCTCGAGCTTGGCGGCCTGCAGGCGCTGCTCGACAAACATGCCGCGCTGCCGCCAATAGCTCAACTGACGCACGTGGCCGAAGCGCTGGTCCGCCCCGGTATACGCCTGCACGACGACCTGACGTTGCTGGTGATCGGTTGATGGCGGCGTTGCTCGATCAGGTTTTCCCGGCCAGCACCGAAGCCTTGTCGGCTGTGCGCGCGGCGTTGCGCGATGTCTGCCAGCGTGCAGCTTGCGGCGAAGAATGCAGCGAGCAGTTGGTGCTGGCAATCAACGAGGCGTGCATGAATGTCATTCAGCACGGATACCAGTTCGCCGAAGGGCATGATTTCACCTTGAAAATACGCGTTGATAATGGGGTTTTTGTGGCGCATTTGCTGGATAATGGCGTGCCCGCGACGGACGCGGATTTGTGCCCGAGGGAACTGGACGAATTGCGCCCAGGCGGGTTGGGAGTTCATTTCATGCGCGAATTGATGGACGGCGTGGCCTACCAGCCGGCGCCGCAAGGTTTTACCAACTGCCTGCAATTGACCAAGCGGATTTATTGAGGGAAGCCCAGTGGAAATTCAGATCGAAGACCGACCGCCGTACAAGGTTGTTCGCCTTTCCGGCGATGTTGACCTGCACTCCTCGCCCAAGGCGCGCGAGGCCATCCTGGATTGCCTGAAGCAGAAGAAGCCGCTGCTGGTCGAACTCTCGGCGGTCATCTACATGGATAGCTCCGGCGTGGCCAGCCTGGTCGAGGGCTATCAGACGGCCAAAAAACAGGGGCTGGAGTTCGGTCTGGTGGCGGTGGCACAGTCGGCGATGAACGTGCTCAAGCTGGCGCGTCTCGACAAGGTGTTCCCGATCCATGCGTCGCTTGAGGAGCACCTGGCGGGTGTTTGATCCGCTGCTTTCCTTCGTCGCCAATATTGGTCAGCGCAGCCTGCAATCGGTCAGGGAGGTCGGCTATCATGCCGCCTTGCTGGTTGAGGCTTTTTATTGGCTACTGCTCGGTCGCTGGCGCCGGCAGCCGGTGCGCCTGGCGGCGATCTTCAAGGAGGCGGTCGGCGTTGGTGTAAACGCCATCCCGATTATCGCTCTGGCTTCGTTCGCCGTCGGCATGATGCTGGCCATCCAGGGTATTTACACGCTGCGTACTTTTGGTGCGGAAGGACAGGTGGTGCTTGGCATCTCGCTGTCGGTGACACGTGAATTCGCGCCGCTGATTACCGGGATATTCGTTGCTGGACGTTCCGGTTCGGCGATTGCAGCGCGCATCGGCACCATGCAGATTTCGCAGGAAATCGACGCGCTGCGCGTGATCGGCATCAACCCGGTGCGCTATCTGGTGGCGCCGCTGCTCGCCGCCATGCTGCTGACCCTGCCGGCACTGACCATCATGTCCGACCTGATCGCGCTGTTCGGCGGAGCGCTCTATTGCGCCGGCGAATTGAGCCTGCCGATGGGGATTTTCTTCCAGCGCACCTTCGAAGTGCTGGTCGCCGAAGACGTGCTGCATGGTGTACTCAAGAGCTTCATCTTTGCCGTGATCATCACCCTGATCGGCGCCGCCAACGGTTTTAACGTGAGCGCCGGGGCTGAAGGCGTCGGGCAGGCGACAACGCGCTCGGTGGTGCTCGGCAGCATCGGCATCATTCTCGCCGACATGGTTTTCACCTTTCTGACGAGCCGCTGAATGAACGCCCCCGATCTCGCCATCAACGTCACTGGTCTGGTGACCCATTACGGGACGCGCAAGATTCTTGACGGCATCAGCTTTCAGGCGCGCCAGGGCGAGATCATGGTCATCATGGGTGGTAGCGGTTCGGGCAAGAGCACATTGCTGCGCCATCTGCTCGGCCTGCATCAGCCGACCTCGGGCAGCATCAAGTTGCTCGGCAAGGACATCACCAAACTAAGTTCCGACGAGATTTACGACCTGCGCAAGAACATGGGCGTGGCCTTTCAGGGCGGCGCGCTGTTCAATTCGATGACCGTCGGCGAGAACGTCGAATTGCCGCTGCGCGAACATACCAAGCTTGACGAGAATACCATCCGCATCATGAGTCGCATGAAGCTGGAGGTGGTCAATCTGGCCGGTTTTGAGAACCTGATGCCCTCCGAGCTGTCGGGCGGCATGATCAAGCGGGCAGCCTTGGCGCGCGCCATCGTCATGGACCCGCGCCTGCTGTTTTTCGACGAGCCTTCGGCCGGGCTTGATCCGGTGGTTTCGGCCGAACTTGACGAACTGATCCTGATGCTGCGCGACGCAATGAACATGACGATTGTGGTGGTCACACACGAACTGGAGAGCGCCTTCAAAATCGCCGATCGCATCACCGTGCTCGATCAGGGACGCATCCTGATGTCGGATACAGTCGCCACCGTGCGTGCCAGCGACAATGAGCGCATCCAGTCGTTGCTCAACCGCACGCCGAGAAACGAAGCCATCAACCCCGATGAGTACATGGAACGACTCACTCGGGAGATTTTCTGACCATGAGGTTTTCAGGATGAATGCACGATGAAGCGCGACAACGTCAATTACCTGCTGGTCGGCAGCTTCGTGCTGCTGATGGCCGCCGTGCTGCTCTACTCGCTGTACCGGATTACCGGGCACCGTGCCAAGGGCGATGTCTATTTCACGCATTTCCCCAATGTGGCCGGCATCAAAGTAGGGACGGTGGTGACCTACGAGGGCTTCGAAGTAGGCAATGTCGCCGAGGTCGATCCGGTGGTGCGCGACAATCACACCGCCTATCGCGTCACGCTCAATATGCGCAAACCAGTGAAGATTCCGGTCGATAGCCGTGCCGTGATCGCCACGCCGGGAATGCTCAGTGCGCCGCTGGTCGAGATCAAGGAAGGCAATGGCCAGGACATCCTGGCGGCGGGCGGTGATATTCCTGGCAGCAGCAACCCGACCATGATGGAGTCGGTGGGCGCGCTGGCCTCCGATCTCGGCAAGATTACCGAAACCAGCATCAAGCCGCTGCTCGCCCAGATCAACCAGAACGTGACGCCGGCGATGGCCGACATGCGCTCGACCATCGAGCGCATCAACCGCACGGCAGGGCGCATCGATGCCTTGTTCAGCGACGAGAATGTGAAGCACTGGAACCGGGTGATGGCCAACAGCGATGGCGCTTCGGCCAACGCGCTCAAGCTGTCGACCGATCTTTCCGGCGTGCGCATCGAGGTCGAAGGGCTGGTCAAGGATTCGCGCGGGATCGTCAACAGCAGCGGCAAGGATCTGAAGGACTCGTTGCGCCGCGTCGATGCAACGCTTTACCAGCTTGAATCGGCCGGACGCAACCTCAACGAATTTTCTCGCCACATCCGCGAGAATCCGGCCGCGCTGATCCAGAGCCGTCCGCCAACCGATGCCGCCGCAGGAGCCGCGCAATGAACCGAGCAATCAACCGACTCGCCACACTCACCAGTTTTTGCCTGCTGCTGGCCGCCTGCGGCAATGTGCCGCCGGCACCGACCGACCGTTTCTACCGCCTGCAGCCAGTGAGCGTTTCTGTTGCAACCAAGGCGCTGCCCGGCGCCATTAACGTGCAACCCTTCCGCGCCGACAGCCTGTATGCCGAACGTCCGATCATCTACGCTGAAGAAGCCAGCCTGCGCCAGTTGCGCCAGTACCACTATCACCTGTGGCTGTATCCGCCGGCGCAGATGGTGCACGACAATTTCGTCGCCAGTCTGGGTAACTCGTTTGATCTGGCCGGTGGCAGCAAGGCGCCGAATATGCTCTACGGTCGCGTTCTCAACTTTGAGCGTGTGGTTTCTGGCAAGAACAGCAAGGCCGTGGTGGCACTCGAACTGCGTTTGGAAAACGGTGGGAAAATGCTGCTGAACAAGACTTATCAGGCGGAGCAGTTGGCCGGTGGCGAGTCGCTGGATGCCTTTGCGGTGGCGATGGAGCAGGCGCTGGGGAAGATCTACGCCGAGTTTCTGGGCGACGTGGCGCGTAGCCGATAGTTTTTGTGATGCTCTGGAGAGCCCGTAGATAGGCGATCACGGCATTGCATGCCTGAAGATGCGCATGGATAGTGCGTTGCAAGACACCTGCCTTGTAGAACGCCATTCGACGGTGCTGGCAGACAGTACCCAAGCCTCAAAGTAGACATTCATTATTTGGGAGCGCCATGAAGTTCTCTGACGGAAAACAAGAAGGATGATGTGGGAACGGCCAGAGTTTTTTGCCCTGTGTCCGGATGAGCCTTGCGCAGACCTTTTGCACGCTCTTGCCGAGAGCCTCGCGGCCAGCTTGGGCGGCAAAGCTACGCTGAAGGAAACGCTGCATCTGACCCTGGCTTTTGTCGGCAATGTGAACGAAAACAAATTACCTGATTTGCTTGAGATGGCGAGCGAGGTGGCGGAAGAGATCAAGCGAATGAAGCCAGACCCGCTGAAGGCTGGTTCATTGCTGCTGGATCGCCTGGCTTGCTGGAAGCACAACCGGATTCTGTGGATCGGCAGCGATCATTTCCCATCGGTGCCTGAAGCCCTGGCCGAACACCTCGCCGGGAAGTTGAGAGCGCGGGGCTACATCCTGTCGGAGCGGCCGTTTGCTCCGCACATTACGCTCGTACGCAAGCTGAAAGCCGTACCGGAAGCGGCTGAACTCGATGCGCTGAAAATCGGGGCAATCCAATGGCCATATAACGCCTTCGTCCTGCTCCGATCCAGACTCTCCAGCCTCGGCCCGGCTTATGAACGGCTGGGGACCTGGGAACTGGAAAAGAATTCAAACTAGACAATCACTGAAAAACCTGGCGATGTCTTACCTGTACTCAGTCGCTTGCCTTGAAATCCTGAAGTGGCTGGGGATGAACTTACACGGGAGGAATGCGATCCTTGCGTTGAAAGTAATGCAACCAGGCCTCGTTGGCCAAGGCCTGAGCCTTGAACAGGTTTAGAGGCGCTTTTGCAGGAATGGCGCGCAAGGCATCTGCGAGGTCGCACGCCGCTTGCAGTTCATCGCGAACTGTTTCGGCCTGCACTTTGGCGCGTTCTTCCAGAAGGTTGGCCCAAAACTCGATCAAGTCGGTACCCATGATGTTCTCCGATTGTTGTGCTATCCGTGAATGGATTCGCGGTTGACTGCGCCCCCGTCTTGGTGGTCGCCGGCCAGCATCAATGCTGCGGTTATTTGAACCTGACCATCACCAGCGATTATGCTCGTTTCGCTGTTTGTCGGGTGCAAGAATGAACCTGTCTTTAGAATGAAGCACGGGTTTCGGGGGATTTTCTCATCAACCATCTGAAAAAATGGAGTTGCACATGATTCGTAGAGCGCTGATCCTGATTTCTGTCTTGTGGCTCGGAATTTCCTTTGCCGCGCCCCCAAGTCCAGCGGAAGCATCCGTTGAAATCGTCAGTGCAGAGTTTGGCACCTTCGACGCCAGGAATCCGGGGGAACTGGTTTTCGAACCCACCGATGTTGTTCCCCACCAAGTCGGGCAGCGCTACGGCTGGATCATCGAGATCCGGACCAGCAAGCGCAGCTTGAGTGTCCGTGAAGAATATTTGTTGCCTAAAACAGTAACTACCCGGAAAGACATGGATCCAGCAAGTGAAAGCCTGAATATACCTACCCAGCGTCGCAACCAGGCCAGCCAGAGACAACTGGTGCCGGTTGACGGCAAAATCTACGGGGAATGGGCTGTCGGTCCAAACGAACCGGCAGGCCACCGTCGCCTTCAAGTCGTAATCGAAGGCCAAGTGGAAGCAAGCTTCGAGTACGACGTGAAATAAACCAGCGGCAGGGCGAATCTACAGCAGATGAAGTGGGACCAAAAATCAAGCCGACTCGTTAGCACCGGCTCAGCGGGTAACCAGCGGGATGGATTCCGACGCGTGTTTCTTGGTCTGTTTTGCAGCCTTTTTTTCCTTGGGAGTTTTGGCCGCTTGTTTCTTTGCTTCCTTGTTGCTTTCCTTTGCCTTGCCCATGATATTTCTCCTTGTGATTACCAGCGAACGCTGGTTTGAAATTATTTTAGTCCGATAAGCGGCAAGAAACCAGTTGCCGGCAAATTAATCGCCGGCTAACGTGAAAGTCGCGCCAGCGACTCTCGAATCTCCCCTCGCCCTCTGGGATAACCAGCGACCTGGCTGCCGTCTTTTGGCAGCTTGGTCGAGTGGCTAGTAGTTTTATCAGAGGGGTCGGGGGTGAGGGAAACGGGCAAGGCTTTCATAAATTGGGGCGCCTTTCAAAGCCATGCCCGTTGGCGTTGCCAGTCAACGTCAGACAAGGCTGACCAGCAGCGGGTCGTCGTAGTGGTCGATAAGAATCCGCCGTACCCGATCCTGCCACAGGGTGGCAAAGACTTCGGCGACCACCGGGTCGCGTTCGCCGGCCAGCAGGCGTTGCAGTAGCGGCCCGGTGCGCGGGTCGGGAGCGACGTGCTCGAGATGCAGCGAAACGTTGAGGCTCTGGCCGTTTTCCCGGCGCGTGAAACATATTTCGCCCGGTAGATAGCTTTCTTCAAAGTCGAGCAAGTTGCAGCGCGAGAAATTTCCGGCGATTCCCTTGAAACCGCCGATGCCGGCGGCACCAGTGATCAGCCCGACGACAGCGGCCATCACGCCGGCAACTCCGCTTTCCTGCGCTTCTCGGAAATCGACCTGAATCTCGCCGCGCTCCGGCAATTCGTCGGTATACAGAGCAGTCAGCGCACGGCTGGTGAGCAGGTAAGCGCCGGCAACCGTTGGGCAGGAATGGCCTGCCAGTTTGACCGCATCGGCATAGCGATATTCAATGATGCCGCCATCCGCCGCACCAAGAAACTGGGCCAGCCGGTCATGCATGATGATCGGCGGCACCTCGGAGAAGAATGACGGGAAGGCCATTCGGTCAGAGCGACTTTTTCTGGATCAGTTCGATTTTGTAGCCGTCCGGATCAACGACAAAGGCGATGACCGTTGTGCCGTGCTTCATCGGCCCGGCCTCGCGTGCCACCGTGCCACCCTTGGCCTTGATCTGTTCGCAAGCCTTGTAGGCATCGTCAACTTCAAGCGCGATATGACCGAAAGCGTTGCCCAGATCGTAGGACGGCGTGTCCCAGTTGTGCGTAAGTTCAAGCACCGCGCCCTCACTCTCATCGCCATAGCCGACAAAAGCTAATGTGAAGCGACCCTCGGGGTAGTCCTGGCGGCGCAGTAGGCGCATGCCGAGCACGTCGGTGTAGAAGGACAGCGACTGTTCAAGATTGCCGACGCGGATCATGGTGTGCAAAATTCTCATGGGTTTTCCTTAAGGGTATTGCCAGTAAGGGCAGTGGGCCGCGAGGCTCTTCAGCTCGGCACGCACCACCTTGTATTCTGGATAAAGTTGCCCGACGATGGCCCAGAAGCGCGGGCTGTGATTCATTTCGCGCAAATGGGCAAGCTCATGGGCAACAACGTAATCGACAACGTGCGGAGGAAAATGGATCAGCCTCCAGTTCAGGCGAATGCCGGATTTCAGGCTGCAACTTCCCCAGCGCGTGCGGGCCGCCGACAGGGCGAGTGGTGGTGCGGTCAGGCCAAGCCGTTCGGCAAAATGGCCGAGGCGTTCGGCAAACAACTGGCGAGCTTTTTCGCGCAAGGCCTTTTCCAGCACGCGCGCGGTGTCTGCTGGTGAGCGCAGGCAGAGGGTCAGTACCGGGGCTGCGTGTTCATTCCACAGGGCGCGGTTGCTACCCAGCGCGAGGCGGATTTCCAGTGACTCGCCGAGCATCGGCAATTGCACGCCATCGACAATTTTCAGGGGTTCCTGGCGACGGCGGTTACGCCATTCATCGAGCTTTTTCGCCACCCAGTCGCCATGGCGCAGGATCAGTGACTCGACCTCGACCAGCGAGACTCGACGCGGTGCGCCAACGCGCAGGCCGCGATGGTCAATCGAGAGGCCAATGGTGCGCCGCCGGGCACGTCGCAGGACATAGGGAACGATACGGTCGCCGAGGGCTATGGTGCGCGGCGTTTCGTCTGCCCTCAGCGGAAGTTCAGGCTGCCACGGCATAGGCAACATCCGGGTAGAGATGCGGCGAGAGACGCCGCATTTCATTCTCTATCCACTGCTCGGCCAGCGTGGTGATTTCGGCCGCCGACTTGCCGGCCGGGTCGATGGCCGGGCCGATGCTGACTGTGATCAGCCCCGGTTTCTTGACGAAGGCGTTCTTCGCCCAGAACTCGCCGGCATTGTGCGCAACCGGCACGGCCAGGACACCGGCACTGGCCGCCAAGTGAGCGCCGCCGGTCTTGAAACGACGCGTTTCACCGGGGGCGATACGCGTGCCTTCGGGGAAAATGACCACCCAGTAGCCAGCCTTGAGGCGATCACAGCCCTGGTCGACGACCTGTCGCAGCGCGTCCTTCCCGGCACTGCGGTCGATCGAAATCATCTTGACGGCGGCGAATGCCCAGCCGAGAAAGGGAATCATCAGCAGCGACTTCTTCAGCACGAAGACGAGGGGCGGAAAGATGTCCTGCAAGCTGACAGTCTCCCAGGCTGACTGGTGCTTGGAAAGGATGACCGAGGGTGTTGAGGGGATGTTTTCGCTGCCGATAACCTGGTAACGGATTCCCAGAACGTACTTGCACAAGGCCAGAAAACCGCTGCGCCATACCGAGATGATCCAGAAACGAACGGGCATCGGGAAGACGATGGACAGGGTGACAAAAAAACCGAACGGAGCGGTGATCAGGGCGGCGAGCAGCGAATAGAGGATGGAGCGAATTAAAGCCATCATGGCTGCAAAATGTGTTCTACGGCCGCAGCCAGATCGCTAAAAACCAGCGTGCCATCGGGAACATTTCCATTTGCCTGCGTTATTTCGCCTTTGCCAGTGAGTACCAGAACCGGCTGAGCGCCAACGGTGGCGGCGGCTTGCAAGTCACGCAAGGAATCACCAATGGCAAAAGTCTCGCTCAAGTCGGTGTTGAAGCAAGCACTGATCCGCTCAAACATGCCGGGCTTGGGCTTGCGGCAATTACACTTCGATTCGGAGGTGTGCGGACAATAGAAGACGGCATCAATGCGCCCGCCGGCTGCCTGCGCGGCGCGGTGCATCTTGTTGTGTATGGCATTCAGCGTATCCATGTCGAACAGGCCACGACCGATTCCTGACTGGTTGCTGGCGATAACCACCTTGTAGCCGGCTTGTGTCAGCTTGGCGATAGCCTCAAGGCTGCCCGGAATGGCTTTCCACTCAGCCGGCGATTTGATGAATTGCGCCGAGTCGTAATTGATGACGCCGTCGCGATCGAGGATAACGAGTTTCATACGCCCAGTTTCGAAATGTCGGCTACTGCGTTGAGTTGGTCGAATAGCGCCTTGAGCAAGCCAAGCCGATTGGCACGCAATAAGGGGTCGTCGACGTTGACCATCACCTTGTCAAAGAATTCATCGACCTCGTCGCGCACCGAGGACAGCGCCTTGAGCGCTTCGGCATAGGCTTCACTGGCGACGTGTGATTTGACCACCGGAGCGATTTCCTGAATCCTTTCATAGAGCGCTTTCTCGGCCGCTTCCTGGAGCAGGGCCGGATCGGGTGTGGCGAATCTGTCATCGCCGGTACCCGCTACTTTCTTCAGGATGTTACCGATCCGTTTGTTGGCAGCCGCCAGTGCCAAGGCTTCAGGCAAGACGAGGAAAATTCGTACGGCGTCGAGTTTGGCTGGAACCAGGTCGATTCGGGTCGGGCGTTGTGCCAGCACGGCTTCGACGATGTCCTGCGCGTAACCCGCGTCTCTTAACAGGCCACGCAAGCGGTCGAGAATAAAATCTTCCAGGCCCGGAGGAATGCCGTCAACCAAAGTTAGCAGCCCGGGCTGGAAACCAGAGGCCGCATCGCTTAGAAGCTTCCGCAAATCGAGCGGCAGTGGCGATTCCATAAGGATGCGCAGCACGCCCAGGGCAGCGCGGCGCAGGCCAAAGGGATCCTTGTCGCCGGTCGGTATCTGGCCGATGCCAAAAAAACCGACCAGGGCGTCGAGTTTGTCGGCCAGTGCCGCAGCACAGGCAATGTTGCCAGCCGGCAAGGCGTCACCGGCAAAGCGTGGCTGATAATGACTCTGCACGGCGTCGGCAACAGCCTTGTCCTCACCGTCGTGCAGCGCGTAGTAACGCCCCATGATGCCTTGCAACTCGGGGAATTCCCCGACCATGTCGGTGACCAGATCGGCCTTGGCCAGGCGTGCCGCGCGGGCGGACAGCGAGGCGTTGGCGCCGAGGTGAACGGCAATCTTCTGCGCCAGCGTTTCCAGGCGCTCAACCCGCTGCAGAACCGAGCCGATCTTGTTGTGGTAAACGACACTGCCGAGCTTTTCGAGACGCGACGCCAGCGTTTGTTTGCGATCCTGGTTGTAGAAAAAACGGGCATCGGAGAGGCGTGGCCGAACGACGCGGGCATTGCCGCCGATGATGTGCTTCGGGTCATCCACCTGCATGTTGGAGACGATCAGGAACTTGTTCAAGAGCTTGCCCGCGCTGTCGAGCAGCGGGAAATATTTCTGGTTCTGCTGCATGGTCAGAATCAGGCATTCCTGCGGCACTTCGAGGTACTCGACCTCGAACTCACCAACATAGACGACCGGCCATTCGACCAGCGCGGTGACTTCGTCGAGCAGGCCGTCCGCCGGATTGAGGCGGGCGTTCAATTCGGCGGCCTTGGTGTCGAGTTGAACGGCAATCGAGTCGCGCCGTTCGGCAAAGCTGGCGATGACCTTGCCGGCTGCCAGTTGTGCAGCGTAGCCCTCGGGAGTGGCGACAACGATTTCGCCGGAAGACAGGAAGCGATGGCCCAGTGTCCTGTTGCCACTCGACAGGCCGAGCACTTCACCGGCTACGACGCGGTTGCCGTGCAGCATGATCAGGCCATGCACGGGGCGAACGAACTGGTGCTCGGAATCGCCCCAGCGCATGACCTTCTGGATCGGCAGTTTCTTGAGCGCCTGCGCGACGATGTCAGCCAGCACATCATCGAGTCTGACGCCTTTGACAGTAGCCTGATAGAAGAATGTCTCGGATTTGCCATCCATGCGTTTCTCGAAACGGGCTATCTCAGAAACAGGAATCCCCATGGCTTCGAGTTTCTTGAGAAGTGCTGGCTTAGGCTGGCCTTCGGCGTCGAGTGCGACTGAAACCGGCATGAGTTTTTTTTCCTCAATGCGATCTGCCGCCTTTTCTTCAACTTCAAGAATCAATACGGCTAACCGCCTGGGAGTGGCAAACCATTGCGCATTTGCTGGTACTCCAGGGCTAAGTTGATGGCGTACCAAGCCATTCAGAACCTCGTCCTTAAACGCTTCACCCAAACGTGAAAGCGACTTCGGCGGCAACTCCTCGGTGCGCAACTCAATCAGCAAACTGTTGTTCATCTTATTTTGCCTCCGCAGCGGCTGGGGCCTTGCACATCGGGAAGCCCAGGGCTTCGCGCGAGTTGTAGTAGGACTGCGCAACTTCACGTGCCAGGGCGCGGACACGACCGATGTAGGCAGCGCGTTCGGTGACTGAAATGGCGCCGCGTGCATCGAGCAGATTGAAGGTATGCGAGCACTTCATGACCATTTCGAAGCCCGGCAAGGTCAGCTCAAGGCCCATCAGGCGCTTGGCCTCGGATTCGTATTCGCTGAAATGACGGAACAGCATTTCGACATTGGAATGTTCGAAGTTGTAGGTGGATTGCTCGACTTCGTTCTGATGATAGACGTCGCCGTAACTCACCCGGTAGCCCGGCCCTTCCGCCCAGACGAGGTCATAGACGTTCTCGACGCCTTGCAGATACATGGCCAGACGTTCGAGGCCATAGGTAATCTCACCGAGTACTGGCCGGCAGGTCAGCGAGCCGACTTCCTGGAAATAGGTGAATTGCGTTACCTCCATGCCGTCCAGCCAGACTTCCCAGCCCAGCCCCCAGGCGCCGAGTGTCGGCGATTCCCAGTCGTCCTCGACGAAGCGGATGTCGTGCTCCTGGAGGTTGATGCCCAAGGCTTCCAGCGATTGCAGGTAGAGTTCCTGGATGTTCGCCGGAGAGGGCTTCAGGACGACCTGGTACTGGTAGTAGTGCTGCAGACGGTTCGGGTTCTCGCCGTAGCGGCCGTCCTTGGGGCGGCGCGAAGGCTGCACGTAAGCAGCATTCCACGGTTCCGGGCCGATCGCACGCAAAAACGTGGCGGTGTGGAAGGTGCCGGCCCCGACTTCTATGTCGTAGGGCTGGAGCAGTGCGCACCCCTGTTTGTCCCAGAAATTCTGGAGACGCAGAATGACTTCCTGAAAAGTTGGCATGTAAGGCTTCGCAATAGCTGAATGAAGGCCGATTTTACTTGGTTTTTCATGCAACGCTACCACCGAAAACTCGCGCGCTTTGGCGCTGGCATAAAGTGGCAGGTAAAGTCGGGCCTGAAATCAGGCTTTAGTTAAAGCGCCATTACACGATTCACTTGCTTCCGGATGCTGCCTTGCCTTTTCGGATGAAAGCGACCAGCAGCAGCGAAATAACAATCACCGGCCAGTTGCCTCCGCGCACATAAGGGGTTGTCCCAGAGTATCCCAGCACCTCTCCGATCAATGCTGCCCGGGTGAAAGGCGGCAGTACGCCCTGAACCTGGCCGTCGGCGCCGACAATGGCGGTCATGCCGGTGTTGGTGGCGCGCAGCATCATACGGCCGCTTTCAAGTGCCCGCATCTGGGCGATCTGCAGATGCTGAGCCGGGGCCAGCGAGTCGCCGAACCAGGCGACATTGGAGAGATTCACAAGCAAGGTGGCTTCCGGTAGGGCGCGGATGATTTCCTCGCCGAAGGCATCTTCATAACAGATATTTACCGCGACCTTCTGCCCGGTGATGCTCATTGGCATTTGTTTGTTCGCGCCGGGCGTGAAGTCTGACATCGGAATATTCGCCATAGCGAGAAACCAGGAAAAACCGGGCGGGACGAACTCACCAAAGGGAACCAGATGTGACTTGCTGTAACGCTGCTCTGGCGATTGACCAAGGCTTATCGCCGCATTGGCGTATTGCGTCCTGTCGCCGGTGGCAATTCCCAAAAGCATGTCGCCCTGCTGACGTTCAGCGAGCTTTTTCAGTTCGTCAAGGTATTCGGCTGGAACCTGCTCAAGAAAGGCTGGCAGCGCGGTTTCGGGCAGAACAGTCAGTCGTGCCGGATTCTCATCGGCCAAACGGTAATAAGTGCGCAGCGACTCGTTGAATTTCTCCGGACGCCATTTCATGTCCTGCGCCACATTGCCTTGCAGCAAGGCGACGCTCAGCGGGGCACCCTGCGCTTCTGTCCAATGCACCTCACGCAACAAATCGCCGCCGGCCAGCAAGAAGCCCGCAAGCAGCATCGGCAGTAGCGGACACCAGCGTATCCAGCGCGAAGCGGGACAAGGTTCGACTGACATCCAGCGGCGGAATACTTCACAGATCAACGCGGCGACGAGTGCGGTAGTCAGCGAGACGCCATAGACGCCAAGCACTGGCGCAAATCCGGCGAGCGGGCTGGGCGGTGCCTGCGAATAGCCGATGGCCAGCCACGGAAAACCGGTCAAGACCCAGCCGCGCAGCCATTCAGTGAGTGTCCACAGCGCGGCAAAATACAGACAGCGTTGCCACCATCCGTCTGGTGAAAAACGGACAAACAATGCGCCGGCCAGTGCCGGAAATAGCGACAGAAGGCAGCAGAACAGGAAGGTGGCCAGCGCGGCAACGGGCACGGGCATGCCGCCAAAGGTACTCAGGCTGACATAAACCCACGAAACTCCGGCAATGAACAAACCAAAGCCAAAGGCAGCGCCGATGAGAGCGCCATCAAGCGAGTCTTTGAATGTGCCCTTGTTTTCGTTAGCAGCGATGGCAAGAAGCCCGAACAGGCCGCCCAGCGTTATCCAGACCAGAGGAAACCAGCCCAGCGGGGCAAAGGCGAGCACACTTGTTGCCCCGAGCAGCAGCGCGGCAAGCAAGCGCAGTGCCTTCGGCCTAGGCCGATTCATCAACGTCCTGAACCGCGCTTACAACCAGCGTATAAAGCCTGCGGCTGTCGGCACGCAAGACCTGAAAGCGCAAACCGTCAAGCTCGATGGCCTCGTTGCGCTTTGGCACCCGGCCGAGATGATTCAGGATCAACCCGCCAACAGTATTGCATTCCCCGTTGCTGAAATGCTTCCCAAGGAGTGCGTTGAAATCCTCAACCGTTGTTTGTGCCTTGACGCGGTAACGGCCGGTATGGTCGAGCCGGATATTGTCATCGTCTTCATCGAAATCGTATTCGTCTTCGATGTCACCGACAATTTGCTCCAGAACATCCTCGATGGTGATCAGGCCGCAAACGCCTGCGTATTCGTCGACCACCACCGCCATGTGATTGTGCGATACACGGAACTCGCGCAACAGCACGTTCAGCCGCTTGGATTCGGGGATGAATACGGCCGGACGCAGCCAATCGCGCAGGCTGAATTTGACTTCTGTCTGCAGGCGCAGGAGATCCTTGGCCAGCAGCAGGCCGATTACGTTGTCGCGACTACCATCGATGACCGGAAAGCGCGAGTGGGCCGTGCGATTCACCTGGGCAATTATTTCGGCCAGAGGATCATCAATGTCGATGACTTCCATCCGTGAGCGCGGCACCATGACATCGCGCACACTGATCTCAGAGGCGGCAAGCGCCCCTTCGGTGATCGACAGCGCGTCGGCATCAAGCAGATTACGCTCGTAGGCCGAATGCAGAAGCCGCATGAGTTGTTCTCTATCTTCAGGCTCGCGAAGGAGAAGTGAAGAGATTCGTTCAAAGAAAGTCGGTTTGTTTTCGTCCATTACTCGTTGATGGGTGAGGAGTGAGGAGTGGAGAGTAGCTATGCGCCACTCCCCAGTCCTGACTCTTCACAGGTACGGGTCGGGATACCCGAGTCGCCCAAGGATTTCCTTTTCCCGGCCTTCCATTTCCTGTGCTTCCAGTTCTCCGGCTTCGTGGTCGTACCCTTGCAAATGCAGCATGCCATGCACGATCAGATGGGCGTAATGAGCTTCCGTTGATTTGCCCTGTTCGATCGCTTCGCGCTCGACCACCGGCGCACAGATGACGAGATCGCCGCACATGACAGGTTCGGATTCGTAAGGAAAGGATAGTACGTTGGTCGCGTAATCCTTGTTTCGGTAATCTCGATTGAGCGACTGCCCTTCTTCGGCGCCAACAAAGCGAATGGTCACCTGCCCTCCCCCCTCCAACGCGGCACGGGCACACGACCGAACCAGCGGACGCAAGGGTAAGCCCAGCCTGTTACAACCGTATTGCACGCTCAGATTGAGACGCCTGCTGGTCATTTGCCTTCCAGCGAGGCAGTGTGCGCTTCATAGGCGGAGACAATGCGTGCGACTAGCGGATGACGGACAACATCTTCCTTCTGGAATTCGGTAAAGGCAATGCCACGCACTTCTTTTAGAATCAGGCGCGCTTCAATCAGCCCGCTCTTCTGCCCGCGTTGCAGGTCAATCTGCGTCACGTCGCCGGTGACCACGGCCTTGGCGCCAATGCCGATGCGTGTGAGAAACATCTTCATCTGCTCGGGCGTCGTGTTCTGTGCCTCGTCGAGAATGATGAAGGCGTGATTCAGCGTGCGCCCCCGCATGTAGGCGAGCGGGGCGATTTCGATGGCGCCGCGTTCGAACAGCTTGGCCACCTTGTCAAAGCCCATCAGGTCATAGAGTGCGTCGTAGAGCGGGCGAAGATAGGGGTCGACTTTCTGCGCCAGATCGCCGGGCAGGAAGCCCAGTCGCTCGCCGGCCTCGACTGCCGGGCGGGTGAGCACGATGCGTTGCACCAGTTCGCGCTCAAAGGCGTCGACCGCCGAAGCCACTGCCAGATAGGTCTTGCCGGTGCCGGCCGGACCAGTACCGAAAGTAATGTCGTGTTCCTGAATATGCTTGAGGTACTCGACTTGGCGCGGAGTACGTCCGTGAAGCTCTGTCTTGCGCGTCATCAGGGTTGGCGAAAGCCCGCCGTTTGCCGAATTCTTGCGCATCGGTCGATTAATAAGTTCGATCAGTCCGAGCTGGATTTCATCTACTGACAGCGTGTCCTTGGCCAACGCATAGAACATTTGCAGCGCCTCGGAGGCCCGCGCCGTCTGCATCGGATCGCCGCGCAAGGTGAAACGCTCGCCGCGACGGGCGATGGAAACATCAAGTGCTGTTTCGATCTGGCGCAGGTTATCGTCAAGTGCGCCGCACAGGTTGGCAAGTTGCGTGTTATTAACCGGCGAGAGGAATAGCTCGGCTGATCTGGAGGTCTCTGAAGGGGCCGCAATGCGAGCCGATCGCTCTCTTGAGGGACTATCGGCTTCAGGCAACTTTGTTGCCGGACTCCGTGCGCCTTGCGCCCGGCCCATTCGCGATGGTTTTTCAGGGTTTCCCCTGGGTTTTGGGGTTAATTTTGCGCTCATGATTCCTTGGTCAGTATCTCGCCGCGCAACGAATGTGGCAGAGCGGAGGTGATGAACAGGTCGACGAATCGATGCACGAGGCGGGGATTACCTTCGAAATTCACGATGCGGTTATTGTCGGTTCGCCCAGCCAGTTCCCTATCGTTCTTCTTTGACAGGCCTTCCACCAGCACCCGCTGAACCGTGCCGACCATCGCTACCGAAACAGTCTGCGCTAGTTCCTCAATGCGCTTTTGCAGGCGCATCAGGCGCTCAAGCTGGACTGCGTGTGGCGTATCGTCGTGAAGTTCTGCAGCTGGCGTTCCGGGGCGAGCGCTGTAAAGAAAAGAGAAGGAGGCATCGAAGCCGACATCATCGATCAGCTTCATGGTCTTTTCGAAATCCTCAGCCGTCTCGCCAGGAAACCCGACGATGAAGTCCGATGACAACGAGAGATCGGGGCGAACGGCGCGCAGTTTGCGCACCAGACTCTTGTATTCGATCGCCGTATAGCCCCGCTTCATTGCCGCCAGCACACGGTCTGAGCCGGACTGGACAGGAAGGTGCAGATGGGAGACCAGTTTTGGCACCTTGGCGTAAATGTCAATCAAACGTTGTGAAAGTTCGCGCGGATGTGATGTGGTGTAGCGGATGCGCTCAATGCCTGGAATCTCCGCAATGTATTCAATGACCAATGCAAGATCGGCGAGTTCCCCCGAATTCTCATCGCCCGACATCGCACCTCTATAGGCATTCACATTCTGCCCGAGCAGCGTCACTTCCTTGACGCCCTGCACGGCCAGGCCAGCCACCTCGGTCAAAATGTCATCGAAGGGGCGCGAAACTTCCTGACCGCGAGTAAAGGGAACGATGCAGAAAGTGCAGAACTTGCTGCAGCCCTCCATGATCGAAACAAAGGCCGAAGCCCCATCGACTTTGGCTGGTGGCAGGTTGTCGAACTTCTCGATTTCGGGGAAGGAAATATCGACCTGAGACTTCCCCAAACGTCTTCGTTCAGCAATCAACTGCGGCAAGCGATGTAGTGTTTGCGGTCCAAAAACGATATCCACGTAGGGCGCGCGGGCGACTATCGCCGCGCCTTCCTGGCTGGCAACGCATCCCCCGACACCAATCACAAGGCCCGGTTTCGCCAGTTTGAGCCGCCGCACCCGACCGAGTTCGTGAAAAACACGCTCCTGCGCATTTTCGCGTACCGAGCAGGTGTTGAAGAGGATGATATCGGCGTCTTCAGGGTTGTTGGTCTTGACGATATCTTCAGAAGCAGCGAGTACATCGGCCATTTTGTCCGAATCGTACTCGTTCATCTGGCACCCGAAGGTGCGGATGAACAATTTTTTTACCATTTTTACTTGATCAGTTTTTGGGATGTGCCGAAGCTTCGGCTTGGCTAAGCATCCATACGCGATAAATCGCGCCGGATGCATCGGTAATGTAAACAACGTCTTTCGTATCCTGGATGCTCATCGGCATGACAATCAAGTTTCGCTGGCTGCGAAACTGAGCCGTGGGCGCCAGCCGTAACGACTGCCCATTGATCACCACCAAGCCATCGCCCAGCGGGGGCAACATCACACCCAGCTTGGCTTCTGGCGGTAGCGTGCGGGACGTTGCATACGTCTGGTATTGCGCCGTATTCGAAGAAGGGCTCTGCGCCGCCGTTTCAATAATAGCGCTGATAATAGAGGCGATAAGGGATGCAGGTATCGGCATGATGCCATTATAGACAAGCCAGGGCGCCTTGTGTGGCCGTAATGCTTGACCAGAAACTGCCTGCAACCCTATAATCTCGCGCCCCACTTGGTGATGTAGCTCAGTTGGTTAGAGCGATGGATTCATAACCCATAGGTCGGCAGTTCAATTCTGCCCATCACCACCAGTCATACCAAGGCTTGCAGCGATGCGAGCCTTTTTCTTTTGTAGGCTGGGGTTACGCCGGGGTTACATATTCTTCTAATCGTCACAACAAAAACCGATCATAAACGCCGATAAATTAATTCTTCGGAGAGTGTCTTTTTTTGTAATTGAGCACCCCATAGCGCCAAACAAGGACAAATTGAGCATTTATTTCGTGCAAGCGTATTAGAAGTTTCTAATTCATCGTTACGCAGTAACGGGCAATAATTGCCAATCAAAGCCACTGCCCAGAGATCGAGAACATCTCCAGACCGAAGGCCAGAGCCACGGCCACCGGCTTTCGCACTGGCGATCACCAGGCAGGACAGCACCACGGCAATTCGTCACCAAGGCGTGACGATCTCGCCGGAGTCCGGCAGCAGCACCAGCTCGTGACGGTCGAGACGGAGATCAGCACCACCAGCTCGTGACGCTTGAGCTGGAGGCCAGAACCATCAGGGCGCGATGCCTGGCACCACCGGCTCGTGACGATCTCGCCGGACGCCGGTAGCGCCACCAACTCGTGACGGTCGAGACGGAGATCAGCACCACCAGCTCGTGACGCTTGAGCTGGAGG
>NZ_JBMOJE010000071.1:0-27078 GCF_049316945.1 Propionivibrio sp.
CATCAGCAAGGCTTTTGTCTGGGTACGTTCCAATAGTGTATGTCTTGGATTTGTTCGCAACTTTGTAATCCATGCGCCAAGTCGGTGGGCTGTTGGGTTTTCTGATGACCAAGTAGAGCCCTTCGCCGTCTACAAGTTTTCGAGTCTTTGTTTCACCCCATTCCTTGTTTAGAAACGATTTTATTTCTCTATCAGTCAGCCTTTCCATGCGTGTACCCTGCGAAATGTAGGTTCAAGGCGCTGATTTTAGCGCGTACCCTGAGTTTGTACCCGATTTGTTATTGGCACTTCTTAGAAGTTATTAGAAACTGTTAGATGTTAATTCATTGAATGCAAAAGAAAAAGGCCGTCACTTGGACGGCCTTAAATCTCGCTAGACAACTAATTGGTGGAGGCGGGGGGGATCGAACCCCCGTCCGCAAGTCCTCTACAGACAGTTCTACATACTTAGTCCGGTCATTTGGGTTTTAACCGTTGCACGCCGGCCGAACAGGCTTGCTTCAGGCGAGTTACCTTGGATTTAGCCCTTGCCAAAGTAACCCTGGCAAGGGCGAGCCTCTGTAAATGACGCTGCAGTGAGTTGCCTCACCTGACCCAGAGACCGGTCAGTACAGCGGTCCAACCGCCTAAGCGGCTAGAGCAAAACGCTCGTCGTTGGCGTTTAGTAGTTTCCAGATGGATTTACGAGGTGACTGGTCCTCGGTATGCCCTGCGCTGCTTTGCAACCCACGTCGAAGCCAGGTCGCCCCCATTTTCAGGCGCCGAATAGACCCGGCACCCTCTGAAAAGTTTTTGCAGAAGGAACATTCTATCACGCGAAAATACCAACGGGCAGAGCTATTTGGCCCGGGCAAAAGGCAATAGCATGCGATGGGTCGTACCATAACTTCACTTTGCAGAGGTGGGTGGCTTGTAATGACTTGCCAACAACTGGACGAAATATTTGCCCGTGTTGAAGTGAGGTGTCTGCTTGTCGATATGAAAGGCTCACTGTCGCCGCCGGGATATTTTGCGACGAGAGAGCTAGAATGCTTTGCTTGATTAATTTGCCAAATTAAAAGCGCAAGTAATTTGATTGGTGCCCCGACCCAGAGTCGAACTGGGACGCCTTGCGGCGCGGGATTTTGAATCCCGTGCGTCTACCGATTCCGCCATCGGGGCAACACTAAAATCAAATTACGGTAAAGATGCCAACCAGAAACAAATATTTTCTTCTATAGCAATAGTGATATCTTGTGTTAAGTATTTTATGTGTAACTTATTGATTTTAAAGTAATTTGTGATACTATAAATTTTTTTAATCCGCTGCGTCTACTGATTTCACTATTCTGGCCCAAATTCGTGTGAGACAAACTTAAGGAGGCCGAATTATCCTCGATTCGCCCCTTACCGACAAGCCGCTCTGCAGACAATATTTTACATGCTCACTCTCGACGATTTTGATTACCATCTGCCACCTGAACTGATTGCCCAGCATCCTGCCACCGAACGAACGGCCAGTCGGCTGCTGCATCTTTCGCGCGGAACGTTTAACGACCGTCAATTTTCCAGCTTGCCGCAACTCATCGAATCCGGTGATCTGCTGGTTTTCAACGATACGCGAGTGATCAGGGCACGGCTCCTCGGGCAGAAGGGAAGTGGTGGCCAGATCGAGGTGATGATCGAGCGCATTGTCGATTGCCGGCATACCGTCGCCCAAATCCGTGCTAGCAAATCGCCCAAACCGGGTAGCCGGATCATTCTCGAAAACGCCTTTGCCCTTACGGTTACGGGCCGTACTGGAGAACAGTCGGAGTTTTTCGCTCTCGAACTGGTTGGCGACGGTGATCTTTACAACTTGATCGAGCAGCACGGCCATTTGCCACTGCCGCCTTACATCACCCACGCCGTTGAGCCGAACGACGAAACACGCTACCAGACGGTCTTCGCCCGCCATCCAGGCGCCGTTGCAGCCCCGACGGCCGGCTTGCATTTCGACGAGTCCATGCTGGCGCAACTCAGTAAGTGCGGTGCCGAACTGGCCTGGCTGACGCTGCACGTAGGCGCTGGCACCTTTCAACCGGTACGGGTAAATAATCTTGCCGAACATCGCATGCATTCAGAGCGTTTCGATATTCCGCAAGCAACCGTTGAGGCCATCGCGCGCACCCACGCGCGTGGTGGTCGCGTCATCGCCGTTGGCACCACCAGCCTGCGCGCCCTCGAAGCAGCAGCACAGAGCGGAGAACTGCGCGCTGGCGCGGCAGAAACCGACATTTTCATCACGCCAGGCTACCGCTTCCGTATCGTCGACCGATTGATCACCAACTTCCATCTGCCGAAGTCGACGCTGCTCATGCTGGTCTCGGCTTTTGCCGACCCGGCCATGATTCGCCGGGCCTATCTTCACGCTGTAGCCGAACGCTATCGCTTTTTCAGCTACGGTGATGCCATGCTTCTCGAAAGAATGCACGAAACAATGAACGATAAGGCGAACCATGCAATTTGAACTCCTCGCCTCCGATGGTGCAGCCCGGCGCGGTCGCCTGACGCTCGCCCATGGCATCGTCGAAACACCTGTCTTCATGCCGGTCGGCACTTATGGGACGGTCAAGGCCATGACGCCGCGCGACCTGACCGAGATTGGCGCGCAAATCTGTCTCGGCAACACCTTCCACCTGTGGCTGCGCCCTGGTCTGGAGGCCATTGCCGCACACGGCGGTCTGCACCGCTTCATGGGCTGGAATGGCCCGATTCTTACCGACTCGGGCGGTTTTCAGGTCTTTTCGCTCGGCGCCCTGCGCAAAATCACGGAAGAAGGCGTCAAGTTCTCCTCGCCGATCAACGGCGACAAACTGTTCCTGACGCCCGAGGAATCGATGCGGATTCAGCATGTTCTGAACTCCGACATCGTGATGATCTTCGACGAATGCACACCCTATCCCGCCAGTTTCGACGAAGCCGCCAAGTCAATGCGCCTCTCGCTGCGCTGGGCTCAACGTTCGCGCGACGAACATAACCGTCTCGAAAATACCAACGCCCTGTTCGGCATTGTCCAGGGCGGCATGTACGAAGAATTGCGTGACGAGTCGCTGGCCGCCCTTGCCGACATCGACTTCGACGGTTTTGCCATCGGCGGCCTCTCGGTCGGCGAACCCAAGGAGGAAATGTCGCGCATCCTTGCCCACACCGCGCCCCGTCTGCCGCAAAACAAACCGCGTTACCTGATGGGCGTCGGCACGCCGGAAGATCTGGTAAATGCCGTACAGGCCGGCATCGACATGTTCGACTGCGTGATGCCGACGCGCAACGCACGCAACGGCCACTTATTTACGCGTTTCGGCGACATCAAGATCAAGAACGCCCAGCACAAGAGCGATGCGCGGCCACTCGATGAAAGCTGTGAGTGCTACACCTGCCGCAACTTCTCGCGCGCCTACCTGCACCATCTGCACCGCGTGGGCGAGATCCTCGGCGCGCAACTCAATACCATGCATAACCTGCACTACTACCAGGCGCTGATGCTTGAACTGCGCGAGGCCATTGCCGCCGGCAAACTTGCCGATACTGTCGCCAGCTTCCATACCGGGCGTAACGCACAAGCCAGAGTGATACAATAGCCCGCTAATTTTCTTACACTTTTCGATTTTTTCATTTTCCCCAGGAGAATAATGTGCTGATCAGTAACGCTTACGCCCAAGCCGCTACTACCGCCGCCCCCGCCGGCCCGATGGATAGTGTCATGCAGTTTTTGCCCATCGTTCTGATGTTCGCCGTGCTCTATTTCCTGATGGTCCGGCCGCAGATGAAAAAGGCCAAGGAACACAAGGCGCTGATGGATGCGCTGATGAAGGGCGATGAAGTCGTCACCCAGGGCGGTCTGGCTGGCCGCATCACCAAGGTCGGCGATGACTTCGTGAGCATCGCAATTACCGATAACGTCGAGATCCAGATGCAGAAGCCTGCAATCACGCTGGTTCTGCCCAAAGGCACGCTTAAAAACCTGTGAGGAGGCAGGAGTGAGGAGTGATGAGTAAAACCAGACGCCCACTTCTCTCGCTTATCTCTCAACGCTCAACTTTTCACTCCTAAGTGCCTCCATGAACCGCTATCCGCTCTGGAAATATGTCATCGTCGCCTTGGCGCTGGTGATCGGCTTTATCTACACCCTGCCGAACTTCTTTGGCGAGTCACCTGCCGTCCAGGTGTCGAGCGCCAAAGCAACGCTCAAGGTTGATCTCAAGACGCTGGAACGTGTCGAGAGTACGCTCAAGCTGGCGAGTGTCGAAAGCAACGGCACCTTCCTCGACAGCAATGGCGTCAAGGTTCGTCTGATAGACACCGACTCCCAGCTCAAGGCCAGGGATCTGTTGGAGAAGCAGTTCAATCCCGACGCCAGCGACCCGCAGTACGTCGTCGCCCTCAACCTGCTCTCCAGTTCGCCGCAATGGCTGACCAACCTGCATGCCTTGCCGATGTATCTCGGTCTCGACCTGCGCGGCGGTGTTCATTTCCTGTTGCAAGTCGATATGAAGGGCGCGCTGACCAAGCGGCTCGATTCAATCAGCGCCGATCTGCGCAGCCTGTTGCGCGACAAGAATGTTCGTCACGGCGGCATCAACCGGGAAAGTGAACGCATCGTCATCAGTTTCCGCGATGAAGAAACGCGCAGCAAGGCGCGTACCACGCTGGAAGACAACCAACCGGATCTGCTGCTTGCCGATCAGGGTACTGGCAGCGATCTCAAGCTGATCGCCACTCTGAAACCGGTCGCCATCACGCGCTTGAGGGAATTTGCCGTCAAGCAGAACATGGGCACGCTGCACAACCGGATCAACGAACTCGGCGTTGCCGAGCCGGTCATCGCACAACAGGGCGCCGACCGCATCGTGGTCCAGTTGCCGGGCGTGCAGGACACGGCCAAGGCCAAGGACATTCTCGGTCGCACCGCGACGCTGGAAATCCGCATGGTCGACGATACGCCCGGTGCGCTGGAAGCAGCCATCGCCGGCCAGGTCCCATTTGGCGTCGAGCTTTACGTCGAGCGCGGCGGCAGGCCACTGCTGGTCAAGAAGCAAGTGGTATTGACCGGCGACCGCCTGACGGATGCCCAGCCCGGCTTCGACAATCAGACCCAGGAAGCGGCAGTGCACCTTAGCCTGGACTCCGCCGGATCGCGTATTTTCAAGGAAATCACGCGCGAAAACGTCGGCAAGAGGATGGCCATCCTGCTCATCGAAAAAGGCAAGGGCGAGGTGGTTACGGCCCCGGTCATCCGCACCGAAATCGGTGGCGGACGCGTACAGATTTCCGGCAGCATGAGTTCCATGGAGGCCACCGATACGGCGCTGCTGCTACGTTCCGGTTCGCTCGCCGCCCCGATGGAGATCATAGAAGAGCGCACCATCGGCCCCAGCCTTGGTGCGGAAAACATTCAGAAGGGTTTCCATTCAACGATGTGGGGCTTTGCCGCCATCGCCGTGTTCATGATCGCCTACTACAGGCTGTTCGGCCTGGTCTCGGTCGTTTGTCTGGCCGCCAACCTGCTTTTCCTGGTCGCCCTGCTTTCCCTGCTGCAGGCTACGCTGACCCTCCCTGGTATCGCCGCCATCGCGCTGGCACTGGGTATGGCCATCGACGCCAACGTGCTGATCAACGAACGCATCCGCGAGGAACTGCGCAACGGATCTACGCCGCAGGCCGCCATCCATACTGGTTACGAACGCGCCTTCGGCACCATCATCGACTCGAACATCACAACGCTGATCGCCGGCATCGCGCTGCTCATCTTTGGTTCCGGCCCGATACGCGGCTTTGCCGTGGTGCACTGTCTGGGCATTCTGACCTCCCTCTTTTCCGCCGTGGTCGTCTCGCGGGCGCTGATCAACCTGATTTACGGGCGTCGCCGCAAGGTCGAATCGCTGGCCATCGGTCAGATATGGAAGCCGGACACCAGTACCAACGCGGTCAAAGCCAAATAAGGACGTAAGAAGATGGAATTTTTCCGCATCAAAAAAGATATTCCGTTCATGCGCCATGCGCTGGTGTTCAACGTCATTTCGCTGATCACCTTCCTGCTGGCGGTGTTCTTTCTCTTCAGCCGTGGCTTGCATCTTTCCGTCGAGTTCACCGGCGGCACGCTGATCGAGGTCAACTACGCACAGGCCGCCAAGCTGGAGCAGATTCGCGAAGGACTCGGTCGGGCTGGTTATACCGATATTGCCGTGCAGAACTTTGGTTCCAGTCAGGACGTACTCATCCGCTTGCCGCTCAAGACCGATCAGAGTTCGGCCAAGATCGGTGAAGCGGTGATCGCTGCGCTGAATGCCGAAGCACCGGGCGCCACACTGCGCCGTGTCGAATTCGTCGGTCCGCAGGTCGGCAAGGAACTCGCCGAGAATGGCTCGCTAGCGCTGCTGCTGGTCATCGTCGGCATCGTGCTCTATCTGGCCATGCGCTTCGAATGGCGCTTCTCGGTCTCGGCAATCATTGCCAACCTGCACGATATTGTCATCATTCTCGGCTTTTTCGCCTTTTTCCAATGGGAGTTTTCGCTCTCGGTTCTGGCTGCGATTCTGGCCGTACTCGGCTATTCGGTGAACGAATCGGTCGTCGTCTTCGACCGTGTGCGCGAAACCTTCAAGAAAGTGCGTGGCCTGACGACGCCGCAAGTCCTCGACCACGCCATCACCAGCACCATCTCGCGCACCATCATCACGCATGGCTGTACGCAGCTCATGGTGCTGTCGATGCTGCTTTTCGGCGGCGCGACCCTGTACTACTTTGCCCTGGCGCTGACCATCGGCATCTGCTTCGGCATCTACTCGTCGGTACTTGTCGCGAGCCCGCTGGTCATGTGGCTGGGCGTCTCGCGCGAAAACTTCATCAAACCGAAAAAGCAGATTGAAGGCGCCAATGACGACGGCGCAGTCGTTTAAACTGAACGTCGCGCGAGCGACTCACGAATCTCCCCTCTCCTAGAGGGAGAGGGGCCGGGGGTGAGGGTACAGGTGCCCCATGCCTGCTGACCGCTTTCCGAAATGTAGAGTTTTCCTTCGCGGGCGCCTGATTGGCGCCCGTGGCGCTTTGTTTTCTTATTACGAGGAGAAGCGAATGGACGTTAAACGCATCAAGCTGTGGGATCTGCCGACGCGTCTCTTTCACTGGTTGCTGGTCATTTTCATCGCCGCCGCGATCATTTCCGGCAATATTGGCGGTGGCGCCATCGACTGGCACGGAAGGATCGGCCTGGTCATTCTCGGCCTGCTCGCCTTCCGCATCGTCTGGGGGGTTATCGGCTCCAGCCATGCCCGTTTTGCGAGTTTTTTTCCGACTCCCGCCTCCGTCCTTGCTTACCTGCGCGGACAATGGCACGGTGTCGGCCATAACCCGCTTGGTGCATTTTCCGTTTTCGGTCTGCTGGCATTGATCGGCCTGCAACTTGGAACCGGCCTCTTCGGCAATGACGACATCGCTTTCCGTGGCCCGCTATTCGACCTGATCAGCAAGGAACTGAGCGACAAACTGACCGGCATCCACAAGTTCTCGGTCAATGCATTGATCGCGCTGATCGTCCTGCACCTCGGCGCAATCACGTTCTACGCCCATGTCAAGAAAGACAATCTGGTCAAGCCGATGATTACCGGCTGGAAGGACGTCAAACTCGGTGATGGTGTGCAGGGTGAATCGGCCAAAGGCGGCGGCGCACTGGCCTTCATCGTCGCGCTGCTGATTGCCCTGGCTGTGGTTTATGGCGGCTCCGGTGCCTGGATACCTGCACCACCAACACCTGTTGCTGCCCCTCCCGCTTGGTAAGCGCCAAACGAAAAAGGCCGCCGAAGGCGGCCTTTTGCATGCCAAGAACGCAAGTTCAGTCCTTACGAAACTCCTCGTGACAGGCCTTGCAGGCGCCGCCGGTCTTGCCGAACTGCGCCTTGATCGCGGCTACATCACCGGTCGCGGCGACTTTAGCCAGTTCGTTGGCTTCCTTGCTGAAGTTCATTGCCAGTTCCTTGACCTTGTCCGGCTGCTGGAAAAACTCGGATTTGAGGCGGGTTTTCTCGCCAGCCACGTCCTTGTCGGTGCCTGGAGCATAGAGCGCACCCATACCCGAATTGGCTGTTGCCGCAACCAGGTTGGCGGCAGCAATGACCTGATCCTTGTTGAAGGTGCCGTCAAGGTTGGCCTTGATCTTGCCCATGTTCCAGGACATGAAGCTGTAGCCGGCCTTGCGGAATTTGATCATTTCTTCCGGCTTCAGTGTCTGCTGGGCAAAAGATGCGCTGGCAACGCCGGCGAGGACAAGAACTGCAATGATTTTCTGCATGGTTATTTTTCCATTGTGGTTGATAAAACTTCGTAAAGCCTTGCCCAAGGCAGAGCAGCATGGCTTCGACAGCGGTATGCTATTAAAATGCAGACTGGCTTGAGCCGCATTAAACCACAAGAAGTTTAAAGGTTCAAACAGCGAACACATGTTTGATGCGCAGCGTCTTTTTTTCCTCGATCAAACCAAGCAGCCGGTCGATATTGGGATGTTTTCCCGGATGCGCGCGGGCATCTTCAGTGTGCTCGGCGAAGAGTTCAAGGCCTTTTCTCGCGGCGTCCGGAGTTATTGCGCCGTAAGTCTGCGCCAGATGGTTATAGACCGCCAGCGACCCCTGACTCCCCGGCTTGTTCTCAATGGCAACGAGAATGTTTCCTTCTGCATCAAGCAGGTTGATCGCTGCCAGGTGAGATATGCCCGGTAGCTTCTTCAGATTTCCAGCAAATTGCGACATGTTTCAAACTCCTTGAATTTCTACATCATGCGAGCGTATCCCGGATTTCTCTTATCCCTCGAGGATGAGGGGCGGGGAGCAGGGTAAATTTTTTTTACCGCTAACCCATTGATTTACCGTCATTCCGGGCTTGACCCGGAACTAGTTCGTTTATCAAGCCGGTCTTTTAACATCTTGATCAGATGGACGAATCTAGATTCCGGCCTTCGCCGGAATGAGTGCGCCCGTGAAGGCGCGCAAACAGCACGGTGAGAGCCGTGTGCGGGAGAACCGCACGCACGGTTCGGAGGGAGGGGAGGGCGAGCGTCCTTCTCTACCCCTGTCGTTGGATTCTATAACCGCGACTCCACCCACGCGTGCACGGAAGCCAGCGCCGCCGGTAATTTACCCGGCTCGGTACCGCCGGCCTGCGCCATGTCCGGCCGGCCGCCGCCCTTGCCGCCGACCTGCTGGGCGACCATGTTGACCAGCTCGCCGGCCTTGACCTTGCCGGTCAGATCGGAGGTGACGCCAGCGATCAGCGTCACCTTGCCTTCTGCCGTCGACGCCAGTACCACGATAGCGCTCTTCAGCTTGTCGCGCAGCTTGTCCATCGTTTCACGCAAGGCGTTGATGTCGGCACCGTCCAGCGTAATCGCCAGCACCCTGGCGCCTTTCACCTCGACCGCTTCGCTCACCAGATCGTCGCCTTGCGCCGCCGCCAGCTTGCTCTTGAGGGCCGCCAGTTCGCGTTCGAGATGGCGCACCTGATCGAGCATCGAGTTAACCCGCGCCTGCACCTCGCCGGGCAGCACCTTGAGCGTACCGGCGACGCCGCCGAGTGCGCTTTCCATGTTCTGCATGTAGGCCAGCGCGTTGTCGCCGGTCACCGCTTCGACACGGCGCACGCCGGCCGCCACGCCGCCTTCGGCCACGATGCTGAAGACGCCGATGTCACCGGTGCGGCGCACGTGCGTTCCGCCGCACAGTTCGCGTGAAGATCCGATGTCGATGACGCGCACCTCGTCGCCGTATTTCTCGCCGAACAGCATCATGGCGCCGAGCTGCTGCGCTTCGGCAATCGGCAGCACGCGACACTGGCAATCGACATTGGCCAGCGTCTCGGCATTGACGAGGTTCTCGACGCGACGGATTTCCTCGTCGGTCATCGGCTGGTTATGCACGAAGTCGAAACGGGTCTTGTCCGGATCGACCTGCGAGCCCTTCTGCTGCACATGCTCGCCGAGCACTTCGCGTAGCGCCTTGTGCATCAGGTGAGTCGCCGAGTGGTTACGCATGATGCGGCTGCGCGCCAGCAGATCGACCTTGGCGCTGACGGCATCGCCGACCTTCAGGCTACCTGTCTTGAGCACGCCCTGATGGCCGAAGACGGAGGCCTGAATCTTCTGCGTATCCTCGACGGCGAAAATGCCCTGCGCCGACTGGATCACCCCGCGATCACCGACCTGGCCGCCGGATTCGGCGTAGAACGGCGTTTCGTCGAGCACCACGACGCCGAGATCGCCTTCATTCAACTCATTGACCGGGCTGCCCTGCTTGCAAAGCGCCAGCACCTGGCCCTTGAATTCGAGCGTTTCGTAACCGTGGAAGGTCGTCGCCGGGCCGCTGTATTCAAGCGCCGTCGCCATCTTGAACTTGCCGGCGGCACGCGCCTGCTCCTTCTGCCGGTTCATTGCCAGCTCAAAGCCGGCGCTGTCGACGCTCACGCCGCGTTCGCGGCAGATGTCGGCGGTCAGATCAAGCGGGAAGCCGAAGGTGTCGTGCAGCTTGAAGGCTGTCTCGCCATTGAAAACACCCTTGCCGCCCATCGCGGCGAGTTCGCTTTCGAGGATTTCCATGCCGTGTTCGATGGTCGTGAAGAAACGATCCTCTTCCTGGCGCAAAACGTCGCTGATGCGCTTCTCGCCGGCCACCAGTTCGGGATAGGCGCTGCCCATTTCGGCCACCAGGTCGGGCACCATGCGGTTGAAGAAGGCGGCACGCGCGCCGAGCTTGTAGCCGTGGCGGATGGCGCGCCGGATGATGCGGCGCAAAACATAGCCACGCCCCTCGTTGCCGGGAATGACGCCGTCGGCCAGCAGAAAGGAGCAGGCGCGGATGTGGTCGGCGAGCACCTTGAGCGACGGGCTGTTCATGTCTTCGCTCGACGTTTCACGCGCCGCCGCGGCAATCAGCCGGGCAAAGAGGTCGATCTCGTAGTTGCTGTGCACATGCTGCAATACGGCGGCTACGCGCTCCAGCCCCATGCCGGTATCGACCGAAGGCTTGGGCAGCGGATGCATGACGCCGTTTTCGTCGCGGTTGAACTGCATGAAAACGTTGTTCCAGATCTCGATGTAGCGGTCGCCGTCTTCGTCGGGCGAACCCGGCGGACCACCCGGAATGTGCTCGCCGTGGTCGTAGAAAATCTCGGTGCACGGGCCGCAGGGGCCGGTATCGCCCATCATCCAGAAGTTGTCGGAGGCGTAGCGCGCGCCCTTGTTGTCGCCGATGCGCACCAGACGCTCGGCCGGGATGCCGATGACCTGGTTCCAGATGGCGTAAGCCTCGTCATCCTCGGCATAAACCGTGACCCACATGCGCTCGGCCGGCAGCTTGTAGACCTCGGTCAGCAGTTCCCAGGCGTACTTGATCGCATCGAGCTTGAAGTAGTCGCCGAACGAGAAGTTGCCGAGCATCTCGAAGAAGGTGTGATGGCGTGCGGTGTAGCCGACGTTCTCCAGATCGTTGTGCTTGCCGCCGGCGCGAACGCACTTCTGCGAAGTCGTGGCGCGGTTGTAGGGCCGCTTGTCGAAGCCCAGGAAGACATCCTTGAACTGGTTCATCCCGGCGTTGGTGAACAGCAAGGTTGGGTCCTCGTGCGGCACGAGTGAACTGGAGGCCACGATCTGGTGGCCTTTGGAGGCGAAAAACTTGAGGAATTGTTCGCGGATTTCGGCGCTTTTCATCGGCATGAGTCCCTGCAGGGGCGTATTCAAAAGGGGGTGATTCTAGCACCGAATCGGGCCTGAGCCGATGGCAGGAAAGCCTGCGGAAAGGCTTGGTCAGCAGGTTAATCATGGCTGGCTGCCGGGCCAGGTTTTGGGCCGGCAGCGAAGGATGTTGTGGTCCGCGGTAGGGTTGATAGCATTGTCGGAAAGCCGCATGAATAAACCACCTGCAGATTGTATGCATGAAGAGTGGCGTATTCATTGGCTTGCAGGCTGCTGTGTCTGTAGATTGCCGGAGCACTTGGATTGCAGCGTATTAAACCTTAAAACCTCAGTTGGATGAGATGCCAATGTCGCAGGCCCTCATCCCCAGCCCTTCTCCCGCGGGGAGAAGGGTGTAAACTCCCTCTCCCCGCGGGAGAGGGTTGGGGTGAGGGCTAAACACGCGTCAAACCTGGCTTTGCGGTCGATTAGTTGCTGTCAACTGCGGTTTTCAGGTTAAATCAAATCGAGCCTTGGTTTATAAGGTTTCCGGATTCCGTGATTGACTTTCTGTTGTGCGGTGCAATATCCAGGTTACTTCAGGCGGCTGACTATTTTTACCGGCGACAATCGGCCTTTAGCGGTCATAGCCACCGTTTCTCCATTGCGGACGTTCGTTCTGCGTAATCACCCGAAAGCAGCCGCTGGGCCGTCACTATCGGCTTTCCTCGGCTGAACGGCGGAAACGCTCAGGTAGGTGCCGCTCACCGAAAGAACTGGAACAGGGAAGGCCGTCGCTCAGAATGTGAAATCGGATTTTCGACTGAACGCCTGTAACACAGCGAATCTCGACTCTCACAATGACTGCCGGGGAATTGATGAATTGATGAATTGACGAATTGACGAATTGACGAATTGACGAATTGACGAATTGATGAATTCATCAATGGACGAGACAGCAGCAAACTGTGGCAGGACGCAATAGCCCGATATGGCATGGCATTGTCGCGGCCTTTCATCAACGGCAGCCCCGGCTGATTCATGATTCAAACCCCGGTTGATGCAAAGCGCCGAGAGCAGCGCCTAGCGATTGCTGCCGAGCCTCTTCATCGCACCTTCAATGACGGCCAGCACCCGGCCGGAATTGAATGGCTTGACGATATAGCCTGCGGCTCCGCCGCTAATGGCGGCCTGCACCGTCTCGCGCTCGGCGCTGCTGGTGATCATGATCACCGTCATTGTTGGCACCGCCGTCCGTATCTTGCGAAGTACCGTCAGCCCGTCCGATTTGGGCATCTGCACGTCGAGGCAAACGATATCAGGCTTCAGGCGCAAGGACATTTCAAGCCCTGCATCCCCGTTGTTGGATTCGCCGATCACTCGATAGCCATCGCAAACCAGAATGAGGCGAAGCAAGCTGCGCGTCATCTCGCTATCGTCCACCAGCAAGACATTTCCTTTATTTGCTATCCCGGACATCAGTGCCCCTGATCGTAAAAGTTTCAATCGATCCAGGTATTCCCATCAACAAATACCTAAAAAAACTCAACAGCAGCCCCGGCCTGCCGGCTCGGGCTCAATGTCTCGACCTGCAGTTGCCGTTGCTTTCTCGGTGTTCAAAATGCTGGTCAGTCGCCGGGCTATGCCGCTGAGCGTTTCCTGCGTTTCGCCGCTGAAATTGTAGATTTCGGCCAAATCGTTGGCCATGTTTTGAACGATTGTATCGACGCATTTTTCTTGTTTATCGGACATGCCGAGCGTAGTAAAGGCTCTCGATAGCTCACCAAGTACGATGAGCGTCGTCGAGGTAGCATGATAGCGAGCCGTCGCATACTTATTCTCGAAATTCTGCACGGCTGTTTGCAAGGAACTCAACAGGTCGGCAGCAACCCCCTTGGCCATCGTATTTTCTGATTTTGTCTGCAAGGCCTGCAACTTGGCGTTGGCGCATTCAGCGGCGATCGCCACGTTGTCGCGGAGAATGCCGCACAAATCGGGGTCGTGAATCGGTACGTTGTTGATCAGGATCGTGATGTGCTCGAAATTGTAGGCCGCCCGCGATTTGAACTCGACGATGCGCTCCATGCTGCGCATATTGTTGATTACCGCCACTTCGAGCGGGAGGCTTTCACCGGCTTCATTGGAGGTGATTTCAAGATCCGGCAGGCGGATCTGGATGGCCGTTTGAAGGCCGGAGGATCGCATCAGCGAAAACAGGGCTTGGAGCAGGGCAGATGGTGTTTCGCAGTCGTTGAGCTGGCGCAGGAAGGTAATCAGTACCGCCTGCTGATCCATGTTCGACAGGGCCAGCGAGGACAGCAATTTCGCTTCAACCGTCTTGATCTTGAGCTGCGCGCTATCGTTACTCTTGCGACGGGCGGCAACGACTTTTTTACGCAGTTCTGCGACCTGGTAGGGCTTGACAATGTAATCATCACCGCCGGCTTCATACCCGGCGATACAGGATGCCAGATCGTCGAGCACGGAAATGAAAATGACGGGCAGGCTACTGAGGGCCGGTTGACACTTGATTAGTTGGCACAATGTGTAGCCATTCATTACGGGCATATCGACATCGAGCAGCAGGAGGTCGGGTACTTTTTCGGCAATCCGATCAAGGCAGGCCTGGCCAGAAGCGAAAGACTCGACATTGTAGAGTGGCTTGAAGGTCATCTCGATCATGCGCCGACCGGCTTCCATATCGTCGACGACGAAAATGGTGTACTCGCTGTCCACGTTTCTCTCCTGGTTTTTCCCCGTTTGGGGACTCATTAACTGGCTCACTTGCTGCAATCCCCGAGATAGTTGTCGATTGCCGCTGTCAGCGCATCAAGTTCTGCTTCAAGCATCTGCTGAAGACCGGCAAGCGCGCCCGAATCATTGCTGGTCGCCGCCGCCTCGATCCGTGCGCAGACTTCCTGGGCGCGAACCGCTCCGATCTGGCCCACGCTCCCCTTGAGGCGATGGCTGCCAATTCTTGCTCCTTCTGTATCGTTATCGCGAATCGCTCTGGCAATCTCGCGCCGATCCACAATCATCTGATCACGCACCATCGGTAACATCATGCGCAGGATGTCCTCATTCCCTTCCATCATGTCGAGGGCCAGCGCCGTATCGAATACCTGTTTTTCGACTGAAGCACCGATCTCCAGGAGAGGAGTCCTGCACGTATTTTCTTCGATCATGACTCCGCTTGCAGAGTAAGCGCCCACGCCCTGTTCCGCCACACTGGCACGCACCTGGTCATAAATGCCCGCAACCTTGTTGCATAGATCCCGGCTATCGACAGGTTTGGATATATAGTCGTCCATCCCGGCGGCAAGGTATTTTTCGCGGTCTCCTGCCATGGCGTTGGCGGTCATGGCAATGATCGGCACGGCATGATCAAGGACGTTCGAGTTCGCATCACGAATCTTTGTGGTGGCTTCAAGACCGTCCATCACTGGCATCTGGCAATCCATCAAGACCAGGTTGTAGTTGATTAACTCCAGCGCGTGAATCGCTTCAAGGCCGTTGCCTGCCGTATCCACCCGGTAGCCCTGCTTGCCCAACAAAGTCTGTGCAAATTTCTGATTAACGATATTGTCCTCCGCCAACAGGATGCGAAATTCATGGCGAGCCGCTATGGCGAGGGTTTGTCGCGAAATGACTTCAGTCTTCGGGAGTTGAGCAACGCCTGGATCTTTCGACAGAACCCTCGCGATAGCGTCGTAAAGTTGTGCGTGGCGAACCGGTTTGGTCAGATACCCGACAAAACCGATTTCTTCCGCAATCGCCCAATTTCCCCGTAGCCCGATCGGGGTCATCATTACCAGCAAGGTTGGTTCCAGCAAAGGGTCGGCCTTGATCCGGCGCCCAAGTTCGTGGCCATCCATGCCCGGCATCTGCTGATCCAGCAGCGCCACCTGGAAAGGATGATTCTGTTGCTTCGCCTCACGTAGCAGCCTCAGCGCGGTTTCCCCGTTGTCCGCCACCTCATGTGGGTAGCCATTGCCTATAAGCAGGGACGCTATCAGTTGCAGGTTGGTGGCGTTGTTGTCGACCACCAGAATTCGTGCCGACCGTGTATCCGTTGCTGGATCAAGCGACGCAGGAGTCATGGGAGCTAGTCCATTTTGTTTCACTAAACGGACGGTAAACCAGATTGTAGAGCCTTTTCCCGACTCGCTTTCGATGCCGATCTGACCCCCCATCAGTTCAGCCAACTGCTTGCAGATGGCCAGCCCCAAGCCCGTGCCACCGTATTTCCGGGTCGTCGAGCCGTCCGCCTGGGTGAAGGGCGTGAAGAGAAGCGCTTGCTGATCCTTCGGTATGCCGATGCCGGTATCTTGAATCTCGAAGCGCAGGGTAACCGAACCGTCGGCTTCAGAGTCGGGCATCACCCGGATGATCACTTCACCCTCGCTGGTGAATTTGATCGCATTGCCGGCCAGATTGCTGATGATCTGGCGCAGTCTTCCGGAATCACCTTTCAGATGTACCGGAACGTCAGGATCAATCTGGCAGATCAGTTCCAGCCCCGCCTCCTCGGCGCGTAACGCCAGCACGTCTGCGGTGTCTTCGAGCAGGATTCGCAGATCAAGGTCGCGAAGCTCGATGTCCAGTTTCCTCGCTTCGATCTTGGAGAAATCAAGGATGTCGTTGATGAGGCCGAGCAAATTTCCCGCACTCATGCGAACCAGATCCGCATAGTCGCGCTGCTCATTGCTCAGGTCGGTACCCAGCAGCAAGTCCGTCATTCCGATCACGCCATTCATCGGCGTTCGGATCTCGTGGCTCATGGTCGCCAGGAAATCGCTCTTGGCATGACTGGCCCGGTCGGCGGCCTGGCGGGCCTCAATGAGTTCGGCTTCGTAGCGTTTCTGATTCGAGATATCGACGACCGACCAGACCGTCAGCTTATCGTCCGCTGAAAAAATGGAACCGGAAAAATCAAACCAGCCCGGACTGCCGTCATTGCGCAATAGCTCGCATTGCGTGCGAAAGCTGCTGCCGGAATGGAGCACAGGGTACGCGGCCTCGCCGAAGGCCAGGTAATATTCGTCATTCGGATAGAGCACCCTGGTCGGCATTCCCTGGAGGGTGAGCACGGTATACCCGAGCATGCTGGCCACGGTGTCGTTGACCCACTCCATCATTCGGTCGCGAACCAACATGATGCCGATGACGTCGCTTTGCAGCAAAGCCAGCTGTTGTAGCGCGAAATCGGACAGCCGTACTTCGTCATCATGACGCGCCGTGATGTCCATAAAACTGCCAACCACCCGGAGTGGTGCCCCCTGTGCATCGCGCTCGACAATACGTCCACGGTCATGGACCCAGAGAATCCCGTCTTTGCCCTTCATGCGGTGTTCGGAGTCGTAATGGTCGACGTCACCCTTGATCAGGGCATCGATTCGTTGAATCACACAGGAAATGTCCTCCTCATGAATCAATTGACTAAACGCCTCCATGGTTCCTGGAATCTCATCCGGGGCAAACCCGAGAAGTGTGTACCATCGATCGTTATGAACAATGGTTCCCGTCGGCACATGCCATTCCCACGTCCCTTCACGCGTCGCTTCAAGTAGCTCTCTCAGGCGCTGCTCTCGTACCAGCATCTTGGCGTGCTCACGAGTAAAAGCACTCAGATCGGTGGCCACGACGAGAACCTGGCCGTTTCCCAAGGCATCCTGCAAGGGCTTTCTCAGCGATTGATAGTGGCGTATCTCACCGGTCACCGTGTTGTTGATATCTTCAAGCACAATTTCGGATTCACCCCGCATGAGCACGCGTTTGATGCTCTGCCGGTACGACTCGGCGATTTCCGCCGGAACCCCGAAATCGGCGTCGACCTTGCCGACCAATCCTGCAGGGGAGGTGTTGTACAAGGAGGCCATGGCCTGATTGGCAATGACGAAATGTCCTTCAGCGCTTATGATGAAAATCGGCGCGTCAATATTGTCGATTACGCTGCGCAGCAGCGTTTGACTTTCCTGCAACCCTTCGTTGGCCGTCAGTATCTTGATGCGCGCCGCCTCAAGCGCGCAGAGATTGCGATAAAGCATCAGAAATGCCGCGAGAATGAACAGGCTGAGCAGTCCGGCGCCACCAAAAACCAGTGCGCGGTACGCGTGGTAAGGCGCCAGCACATCCTCTACTGGTTCGCCTACCAGGAAATTCAAACCGTAGTCTGGATTCTTGCGGTATCCGAAAAAGCGGTCGATACCATCGGCACCTGATACATGGCGGAAAAAGCCGCTGACGGGAGCCCCGCCCTTTAAAAAGGGACGATCGTGCAGTTTCAAGTTGTAGTAGGTGTCTGACGAGGGATAGCGCGCCATGATTTCACCGCTCTCGGCGATCAGTGTCGTCGATCCGTTCTTGCTGTTCAAGAGCGACTTGGCAAACTCGCCAAACAATTCAGGGCTAACCGAAACGACCAGCACACCAGAAAAATGCCCATGATCGAATAAGGGGCGAGAAAACGGGATAGACCATCTCCCCGACACTTTTCCCAACACCGGCTTGCTGATGATCAATCGGTCAGCATCCATTGAGTTTTTGTGGGCAAGAAAATATTCACGCTGACTCAGATCGGTTGGAGTTGCAGGCTGCCCCAGATTGCTGAACGTGAGCCATCCCTCCCGGTCGATCACCAACACATGAAAGGCGATATCCTCGATGTGCTTCTGTCGCGCCTTGACCTGGTCGACAAATGCCTTTGCATTTCCTGACCAACCGTCGCGCAGGTCGAGAAGTATCTGGTTGACCCGCTTGATTGTGGAATTGGAAAACTCGGCGAAAACCGCAGCTTTGCCCATGGCATGAGCTTCGGCGGCCCGCAGTTCGCTGAGGCGCTTTTCTTCAATGCCATACCAGGAAACGCTCCAGAGAATGATCAGGCAGCCTAGTGCAAACAGAGCAAGAACACTTTTCCCGACGCGACCCCGGTTTGTAACCACCTCGCTTGCTGAAGGGCTGAAACCTTTTTCATTGGTTTGGCTGGTATCAATCATGCAAAGTCCTGCGAAGAGACAATAGGGTCTGCATTTCTACGGGCTTGGTGAGGTAATCGTCCATGCCGGCCTCGATGCAGAGTGCCCCTTCCCCGGCGGAGGCATTGGCGGTGAGCGCGATGATCGGCGTATATTCTTGTCCCGGAAGGGAACGGATGGCCAGCGCGCAGTCGACCCCGTTCATCTTTGGCATAGTAATGTCGATCATGATCAAGTCGTATTCGGTCTCTGCCAGCATTTCCAGCGCTTCGATACCGTCACCCGCCACATCGAGCCGCAGTCCGACGGTCGGCATCAGTTGGCCAAACCGTTCCCGACTTGCCACGTCATCCGCCAGCAGAAGGATGCGCGCCCCCGGGTGAAGTATCGTTGAATCCTGTTCGGCGGAGCCGTTGGCCACGCCAGGGGCGAGCGCTGCGAGTTCTGATACCTGGACGGCCTTCGGCAGCCGGACCGTGAACCAGAAACAGCTACCGGACCCGACGCCGCTTTCGACACCGCTTTCGACGCCGCTTTCGACACCGATGTCACCGCCCATCGCGAGCGCCAGCCGCTTGCTGATCGCAAGGCCAAGCCCGACGCCCCCATAGGTGCGGGATACCGAGCCATCGGCCTGCTCGAAGGGCGTGAACAGGCGCGTTTTATCCTGCGACGAGATGCCGATGCCGGTGTCGTTCACCTTGAAGCGCAGCGCTACATCGGTGGCGGTCTCCTGATCCGGAAAAATATTCAGCCATATAAACCCCTCGGTGGTGAACTTGACGGCATTGCCGGCCAGGCTGAGCAAAATCTGACTCAGGCGATGCGGGTCGCCATGCAGCGGCAGCGCCGCCAGTTCGGGTGCGATATCGATCAGGAACAACAGGCCTTTTTCTTCTGCCTCCGCGTTGACCAGGCGGGTCAGTGTCGCCAGGATGGGTTCAAGCGTGAAGTCGACGTTCTCAAGGCTCAAGCGCCCGGCTTCGATAGTGGAGATGGCGAGAATGTCGTCGATGAGACCCAGCAGCCGCTTCGAGGATAGTTCAACGATGGCGAGCCAGCCTTTTTGCCTGGCATCGGTGGCAACATGCAGGGCCAGGCTCGTCATGCCCATAATCGCGTTCATCGGTGTGCGCAGTTCATGGCTCATGTTGTTGAGGAAGGTGGTTTTCGCCGTGCTGGCGGTTTCCGCGGCTTCCTTGGCGATGGACAGCGCAAGGGTACGTGCCTGAACGAGTTCCTCAAGGTGATCGCGGTAGTGCTCCACTTCCTTGCGCAGCCGCTCACGCTCAAGCAGATTTCTGATCCGCAAGCGAGTGATCTCGACGTTGAAGGGCTTGCCGATGTAGTCGGCGGCACCCAGCGCCAAGCCGATGCTCTCGGCCTGAATGTCGCCCTGCGCGGTGACGAAAATAACCGGAATCGCGCACAGCCGCGGGTCGGCTTTCAGGCGTCGAAAAACCTCATGGCCGTCCATTTCCGGCATCATCACGTCAAGCAGAATCAAATCAGGAGGATCGTTTGCCGCCAGGGCGAGCCCCTCCGTCCCGGAGGTCGCGAATTGCAGATGGAAGTCCGTCCCCAGCGCCGCACCCAAGGTGATCAGGTTGGCCGGAAGGTCGTCGATCGCCAGAATTGTTTGTTTTGTGACAGTCATGCGAACTCCTTTCCAATTTCCAGTGCGGGAGTTGTCGTCAGGTGGCGCAATCGCTCCAGCACCTCGCCGAAGTGCAGTCCGTCCAGAAGTCGTCCGGTTTCCCTGAATTCTTCCGCCAGCACCGTTCCGGCGACGGCGGCCTCCAGGGCGCTGAAGAGGCTGATGGCTTCGAACCGGTTTTTTTTCAGCAGGGGCATGAGTTCCTCAATCAGCGCGACGACACGTTCGACGTCCACCGGCTTGTCCGCTACCGTCGGTACTGCAATTTCAGCCGTGGCGCGGGGTGAGGCTGGCAGCCACTTGGCAAGCAGGGCCTGAAGGATCTTGAAGAAAACCGGTTTATGCTGGATATCGTCCATGCCCGCCGCCAGGCAGGCCTCCCTGTCCGTCTCGAAGGCGCGGCCGGTCAGGGCGATGATCGGACGACGCGCGCGTCCGCTCTGTTTCTCCCACTGCCGTATCTGCGCGGCGGCAGCCAGACCATCCATGACCGGCATCTCCACGTCCATCAGGATCAGGTCGGCGGTGTCGCCACCAATGATCGCTTCGACCCCCTGCTGCCCGTCTTCTGCGAGCGTAACGCTCAGGCCCAATTTGGTCAGCATCGCTTCGATCACCATGCGGTTGGCGAGGACGTCTTCGACCACCAGTACCCGGCCGGAAAGTTCCGATCCGGCCAGGCCCGGGCTGACGATGCCAGCGTTTCCACGTTCGCTTGTACTGCCTTGCGCGCCGGCAACGACGCGTTTGGCACGGATGCGGAACCAGAAACGCGAGCCCTGTCCGGCCTGACTATCGAGCCCGACATCGCCGTCCATGAGCTGAGCCATGTGGCGCACGATCGACAGTCCGAGACCCGACCCGCCATATTTCCGGGTGGTCGAGCTGTCGGCCTGCGAGAATGGCAGAAACATCAGTGCCTGTTTGTCTTCAGGGATGCCGATGCCAGTGTCGGCGACGGAAAATTCGAGCACGGCGGTCGTTTGATCGCACTCGATTTCACGCGCTTCGATGCGGATAACGCCTTGCTCGGTGAATTTGATGGCGTTGCTGACCAGGTTGGAGAGCATCTGGTGCAGGCGCAGGGGATCGCCCAGATAATGCTGCCCGACCGGCCCGTTCCAGCCGGATTCGATGCTCAGGGGCTTGTCGTTTGAGGTCGAGGCAAACAGCGTCCGGGTTTCGTGGACGAGTTGGCAGGGGTCGAAGGCGGCCGATTCGAGCTGATATTTTCCCGCTTCAATCTTGGATAAATCGAGGATGTCATTAAGCAGATTGAGTAATGTCTGGCCGGAGGTGAAGACGATTCGCGCGTAGTCGAGCCGTTCGTCATCCGTGATCTGCGGCATCAGGAGCATCTGTGCCATGCCGAGAATGCCGTTCATCGGCGTGCGGATTTCATGGCTCATGGTCGCCAGGAAGCGGCTTTTGGCAATATTTGCTGCCTGCGCCGCCTCGTTGGCGATGGCCAGTTCGTCGGCGCGCTTGCCTTTTTCTTCGATCTGGAAAGCCAGCTCGGTATTGGCGATGGCGAGCGCTTCGACGCGTTTGCCATTTTCTTCGTTCTGGAAAGCCAGTTCGGCGTTGGCGAGGATCAGTTGACTCGATATTTTCTTGAAGTGAGTAATGTCTTCCTTGATCGCTACGTAGTTGATCAAAACACCGTTTCGATTGCGCACGGGTGAGATGGATGACCGTTCCCAGTACAGTGTTCCGTCCTTGCGGCGATTATGAAATTCACCCTGCCAGGCTTGCCCGCTGAGGAGCGTGGCCCACATCGCCTGATAATCCTCAAGCGACTTCTCATGCGAACTGAGGATCATCGGGTTTTTACCGATGATTTCGTCTAGTCGGTAGCCCGTCAGTTCCTCGAATTGCGGATTGGCATATTGAATAGCGGACTTGGCGTCAGTCACAAGGATCGACGCCGGACTCTGCTCGATGGCGCGCGTCAAAACCAACTGCAAATCATCGGCCTGGTTCCGCCGGGTGAGGTCGTGAAGGATGGCGACAAATTTACGCTTGTCGCCCAGTTGTATTGTATTAACTGATATTTCGAGCGGGAACAGGCTGCCGTCCTGGCGCAGGCCCGTCGCCGCGCGGCTCATCCAAATGGCCGTGCGCATCTCGTCGCTGGCGACGAGATGCGCCAGGTGGTGGTTGTGCGCGCTGCGTGACGACTCGGGCATCAGCATGTTGATGTGCTGCCCGATCAGTTCGCCGGCGGCGTACTGCCATAGCCGCTCAACCGCTGGATTGACCGTTTCCACGGTGCCCTGCTCGTCAATGGTGATTACGCCATCGTTCATGGTGTCAACGATCGCGGTAACGCGCGCCGAAACCTCGCGCAACTCTTCTGTCATTTGCAGCGCACGCGTTTCGGCGCGACGGCGGCCAGTAGCTTGCTGCCGTGACAGCAGCGCAAGCAAGGCACCGAGGAAAGTGATACCGGCGAACATCACCCACGGCGACGAATGATCGATTGCCGCATCAAACCCGGGCGTGCTGGCTACCTGAAGGGTTAACGCCCGGCCGGACAGCATCAGTGGCTTGGTCGCGACATGGCGGTGGTCGGACAGGGCATTCTGGCTGGCGCTCGGAGGGGCCGCATGTTCAGTGTCGTAAAGCAGCGAGTTACCGTTTTCGAAGAGTTTGAAATTAATTTGACCCTGCACTACGTCATCTATTCCATCGAGCAATTCTTCGATGACGATTGGCGCGTACAGCAGGCCAAGCAGTGCCGCCCTGCGCTCGCTGACCGTTGCCGGATTCGTGTCGTGCCTGTAGACCGGCTGATATTCGTGCCTGTAGACCGGCTGATATATCAGCATACCGGGCCTCTTGCGCGTATCTTGCACCAGGGTGATGGCCTCGGTCATGGTTGTCTCGCCGCTGTCAATGGCCTGCTTTGCTGCGGCTCGGCGCAGCGCTTCGGAGCCGATGTCCAGACCCTCCGCCCCGGCATTGTTTACGGCAGGTTCGATCAGTTTGATTACGTAGAGATCTTCGTGCTCCCGCTCATCGAGCTGACGGATGGCGAACTGAGGCGCGCTGTCGGCACGTTCGGCCGCAAGGAAAGCGTTCATATCCGGGCGCATGAAGTGTTCAATGAAACCAAATCCCCTGACACCAGGGAATTCCATTGGCAGATTGTGCGTTTCGACGAAGTCCCGAAACTCGGCGCGCTTCACGCTTGTTCGGGCGGCGTACATGCCCCTCAGACCATTCAAGCCGTAGACCGGTTTGAGGAAGCGCTGAGCAATATTGGCAGAAACATGTTCGACGTTACGTTGAAAACGAGCCTCGGCGTCACGGTCGATTGCATTTTGCCTCCACAGACCGGTGATGGCGGCCAGGCACAGCCCGAGAACAAATATCGTTATCGGCAGGCGCGTGCTGACGGGTGCGAATTGTTTGTTCATGCCGGTGACGCCATCGGCTGACGCCGCCGCTCCTGACTCGCTGCGCGAGTGATTTGGAGGGCTGGGGGGGGGGCTACCAGCAACGGCTGCGCCTCGCCAGCATCGCGAAAAGCGTGTTGCTTCGTTTCGTCATCAGTGATCATGCGGAGTCCTTTGAAGGTTCGAATCATTGATTCCTGAACTGCTGAATTTCAATATTTTTATAGGTGCAGCAACTCGATAAACCTGGAAAACCCAGTTGGATGTTATGCCAATGTCGCAAGCCCTCATCCCCGGCCCTTCTCCCGCGGGGAGAAGGGTGTAAACCCCCTCTCCCCGCGGGAGAGGGTTGGGGTGAGGGCTAAACACGCGTCAGATCCGGCTTTACGGTCAGTTTGTCGCGGTCAACCGAGTTTTTCAGGATAGAACGTGTAGATTTTGCGCCGAATTTGAATTTTGGGATACGGGTATATCAGATAACCCCGGTTTTTTTGCAGGTAAAGTTGACCTGGAGCACAGGAGACGGCGTACGAGAATGCAGGCGTAGATCAAATCAGTGCGTCGGATGCCAGCCAGCAATCAAGGTCAGCGCCACATGGAAGGGCGAGGCTGCCGAATAGGTGAATCCCGATACACAGACCTCTAGCCGATCTACAGGTGATGTGCCTGAAGATCGCCGTCTTTATTGGCTCGCCGGCCTGCCTTGCTGTAGAACGCCTGTTTGCGCGGCTTGCAGGGCTTGTTACTATTTTTCACTGCGACCCGGGACATCGATGCGATCGCTGAACACCGATGCCACGCCGCGCCTGAACAGTGCCTCGGCGACAGACTGGTCATTGACCGTGTAGCACAGGACAGGAATTCCGGCAGCACGGGCGGCGCAGAGAAGCGAATCGTCCAGCTTGTCGGCCGCGCAATGCAGGCTGAAAGCGGCCAATGCATCAAGGCGAGCACGCCAGTCGGCAGGCGGCCGCACCCACAGGCAGCCGAGCGGCAACTGCGGCGCCGCATGCCGGGCCGTTTCCAGAGCAAGTTCCGAGAACGAGGAAACCAGGGGAAGTTGAACGCCTGACCACAGCTCGATGACGCGCCGGGCGACGACTTCGCCGGTGATCGCCTCGAATCCGCTCGCCGGTTTGATCTCGACATTGGCCATCAGGCCAAGCTCACGGCACAAAGCCGCGGCCGCTTCCAGCGTCGGCAATGGTTCGCCGGCAAAGGCGCGATGCCGGTAGCTGCCGGCATCGAGGTTGCGCAGAACGGCATCCGGCGTAGCGCATACGCGGCCACGGCCATTGGTGGTACGTTCCAGCGTTTCGTCGTGAATCAGCCAGGGCGAGCCATCGGCCGAGAGCATGACGTCGAATTCGACGGCACGCATACCCAGCGCGGCGGCAATGCGCAGCCCGCTGGCGCTGTTCTCCGGCGCCAGCGCACCGCCGCAGCGGTGCGCAAAGACGCGCGGGAGAGGCCAGTCGGGCGCCGGAGCCATCACTGGTTACTTACTTGCCGCCCTTTTTGGCCTTGGCTGCGACCTCCGGAGCAGCCGCCTTGGCTTGCAGGACGGCATTGCCGCGTTGAACGGCGTCATCCAGCGCTTCCTTGGCCGGCTTCTTGTTGGCCCAGACGGTTTCGAGTTCTTCCTCGACGATGATGCGTACCGGCTCGATCTGCGAAACACGAACGGTCGGCGACGAGGTTTTGCCCTGAAGCTGCGAATAGGCCACGTTCAGCCCGGCCAGATCAGACTGCAACAGCTTGCTGCTGGCCGCCGCGCGCGCCACCGGGGTGATCGGCAGGAAGCCGCCGGCCACCGTCAGCTCGATCTGGACTTCCGGGCCCAGGATGTAGTTGATGAATTTTGCGACGCCTTTTGTTTCCGCCGGCTTCAAGTCGTTGCCAATCCACAGCGAGCCGCCGTCGGCCAGCGTATTCTGCGGCGCACCGCGCACATCGTCGTGATACGGCAGCGTGGAGACGCCAACCTCCAGCGTTTTGCTTTCGGACAAGGATCCGTAGAGCGAAGAGGAACTGGTCAGCATCGCACATTCGCCGCTGGCAAAACGCCGATCCGCCTCGTCGCGCCTGCCGAAGTAGGAGAAATACTTGCTCTTGTGCCAGGTGGCCATCATGGCGACGTGCTTGATCTGGACCAGGCCGTTGAAAACGAGTTTGCCTTTGGCGTCGGCCACCTCGGCGCCATTCCAGGCGCTCAGGTTATCGATATGTACCCAGGCCGGCCAGGAAGTGGTGAACGGGCAGCGACTGCCGGATACGAAAAGCTTTCCGGAGACCTCCTGGATCTCGAGCCAGGTCTTCGGAGGCCGTTCGGGATTCAGCCCCGCTTTGCGCAAAGCGGCCTTGTTGAAGTAGAGCACCGGCGTCGAGAAGGCGACGGGCAGCGCAAAAAGCTGGCCCTTGGCATCGGCCAGGCCAGCACGCAACTCGTAGGAAAGCTTGCTGGAATCGAGCGGCTGCCTGGCCTCGCGCATGACTTCATGCAGCGGCCTGAACTTCGCCTTGTTGGCAAGAAAACGCGAATGCTCTTCGCGCGTGACAAGATTGATCTGCTTCGGCGCCTCGCCCTCGACGCGACGCACCATCCTGATCTGAACGTCTTTCTGCTGCGCATTGAAACGCTCGATCAGCGGTTCGATGCGGGCCGCACGCTCTTCGTCGAGCTGATGCGAAAACTCGATCGGTGCAGACGCCGGAGCCGGCGCGGGGACCGGGGCAGCAATGGCCGGAGCGGCAAGAATCAGCCCGCTCACGGCCATGAAAATTCTGGAAAAATGCATTACGCCTCCTTGATGATGATAACGGAGGCTTGATTATAGTGGCTGAATCGATCCGGGGTAATCCTGTGAGGCAAGCGCGAAGGACTTTGCAATTCAACCTGGAAAAAGCAGTTCGTCCACGAAAAACACCAAAAGCACGAAAAGAATCAAGGAGATAATAAGTTAAGATGGTCACCCAAAAGGTGAATGAAGAATACACATCAAGCTCTTGATTTTGTTCGTGTCTTTCGTGATTTTCGTGGATAGACTGAGGTTTTAAGGTGCAAAGCACGTCATAGTTCGTCTTGCAGGTTCAAAGCGCTTCCGGAGAAGCTCAAGTGAACAAGTATCAGCGCCTGGTCATGGTTGCCGCCTTGATGAATGCACTGGTCATGGTGCTGTTTCCGCCATTCACCAGCCAGCCGCTGGCCAGGGGCATGCTCCCCGGTTTTGAAGGCTTTTATCCGCTCATCACGCAGCTTGGCAACAAGCCATTCCGTCAGCGGGGAGCGGCGAAGCGGAGAAGAACGTCGCCACCATTAAGGAACGGCTACGAAATAACTTCCCGATTTTATCTTCTCACCTGCATTGATCG
>NZ_JBMOJE010000072.1:0-26915 GCF_049316945.1 Propionivibrio sp.
CGCGGTAACGGCGTTGACCGTACCGAGCGACAGCACTTGCTTTGGAACCCCTGTGCCACTGGGCGCGTAAATCAGGAATTTGTCAGCGAGTACCGCAAAGGTGGATTGACCCGGTGCGCCGGAAAGCAACTCGATACCGGCAGCAGCAAGAACGCCATCAGACATGGTTTGCGTCTTGACGCTCCACTTGGCTTCGATGTCTCCCAACTTTCCGGCACTGGTTTCCGAACTTGTTTTGACGACGGAATAATCGCCGGTATCCAGCCGTGCCTGCACCTGATTGGTGCTACTGGCAATCGCCTCGTCCGCAGTGGTCTTGGTGTAATACTCGGTCAATGCACTTGCCAGGTTATCTCCAACCTTTGATTCAAGATTTGTCCGTGCAATTGCCTCGGCACTATCAGCATTAACTCTGGCAAATGATTCCGCCTGTATTGCAGCCGAAATGTCGGCGTCGATCTTGGCAAGAATCGTGGCTTTATACGACGCCTCTGCGGACGCGGTATCGGCCCGAGTTATTTGCTCAACTTCGATTGCCGCCGTGTTTTTTGCAACTTCTGCGGAAAGCAGGAGCCGTGAGATGACCTCGGACGAAATGCCTTCGTTGATCGTTGCCGTTAACTCTTGTCTTGCTGCGGCTACCGTATTTATGCGTGCGGTAATCTCGTCCTGTTGAGCGAGTGTGTTAGTCAAGCTCGTTGCGGCATCGTCCCCTGACTTTGCCTCAACAGCGGTCACGTAAGAGGCAACGGCACCCACTGCGTCCGACCGCGACGTTGCTACTGTTTGAACGGCAGAAGCAATGTCTTCAGCAAATTTAGTGGCGAGAGTGGTTCTGGCGTTGGCTTCAGCAGCGATGGCTGAAACACGTGCGAATGATTCGGCTTGAACCGCCGCCGACAGAGCGGCATCCGCTGTCATCAAATCGGCTTGCATTGTCTCTCTTGCGATCACCTCTGCGTAGTCGGAGTTAACCCGCGCAATAACCTCCTCCTGAAACGCAGCCCGGTCTTCCCCGACCTTAGCTTCGAGCGTTAAACGTGCTGTAATTTCTGAGGAAATTCCATTATTAAGGCTGGCGGTAATTTCCTCTTTTGCGGCGGCAATCGTAGTTTGAAGCGCGTCTACTCCCTGTTGCTGTGCCAGCGTATTTTGCAGGCTCGATGTTGCGTCAGCTATGAACTCGGCGCGTACCTCCGTGTTCATCGACGCTACCGTTTCCGCAACACCCGCCCTCGCTGTTTGTTCGACCTGAACTGCGGCAGAAATATCGCCTGCCACTTTTGCAGCAAGGGTTGTGCGTGCGTTGGCTTCAGCACTGTCAGCCGCCGCCCTCGCTGTTTGTTCCGTCTGAATCAATGCCGTATTGCCAGCAACTGTTGATTGCAGGGTGATTATCGCGCTGGATAACGCACTATCCGCATTGGATCGCGTCAGCATTTCCGAAACAATATCAGCGGAAGCGCTGGCAAGTTGCGTTGCAAGGGTAGTGCGTGCAACAGATTCGGCGCTCAAGCCGTCATGAACAGTGGCTAGTAACTCTTGCTTGGCTGTCGCTAAAACAATCGCTCGCGTGTCTGTTTCGGCCTGTTGTGCCAGCGTGTTTCTAAGATTGGTTTCCGCATCTTCTCCTGCTTCGGCATTGATTCGCCGAATGTCGGAGACAGACTGAATGATCCCGGAGCCATTTAGTGTTGTGAGCGATGTTTCCGCCGTGCTTACCCGTGACCCGAGGGTGTTGAATACGGAGGTTTCGACCTTGTTCGTGATCTGCCCTTCGAGCGAATCAATGTCATTTTCCGCAGTGACAAGCCGAGCCTCCTGATTCTCGACGGTCAGCGTTGACGCTTTGCTTGTGATTGAACCCGTCAAGGCGCTGACCGTCGTCTCAGCATCGCTCATACGCAGGTTAAGACCGTCAAGCGCGGCAAGTTCTGAAGGGCTTAGTTGTGCGGCGGCGATGGCCATGTTGACGTCAAGGTAGGACGCCTTCTGTGTAATGCTCGCTTCTGCGGCATTGACCCGAATCGAAACGGCGCTCAAATGATTTGCCGCTTGATCGAGCGCGGAAATGGTGACGTTCCCGGTAGCAGGATCAATAACGATCCCGGCGTCGGTCATCGTGTCCCGATTTTCTTGCAGGGCCACCGTAGCGCGTAACAAGGCTTCTGACAGGTCGCCGGAGGCGCGGTCGAGCTTCGTAGCGGCTTCGACCATCCGCTTGTTCTTGCTGTCCTGATCCGCTATCAGCGCGGGGATCGTGATGTCGGCGATGTCCGAGACATCGCTGATGATCGAGGGGATCACCGCGATATTGCTGAGTATTCCTGGAATTGCAGGGATTTCACCAATTGCCGGGATGCCATGAATATCTATAACGAGGCCCGGTATCAGCGCAATCGGTTCGGCCAGATCTGCGGCCATCTGCGGCATACCGAGGGCGTTTTGCAGTTGCAGCAGCAAATCCGACGGGTCGGTGCTGACCGTAGCATACACCCCGGCGTTGATCGAGGAAGACCACTCGGACAGGTTGCCACGCGTATCTGCCACGCGTGCCCAGTAGTAGCCACCGGCACCCGGCTCCATGCCAATATGCACGTACTGGTTGCCAGGGAAGGGCTCGCTCATGATGCGCGTGGCGGCACTGCGATTATTGGTCGTTGAAAACCAGAGTTCGGTGTGTTTGATGTCCTGCCGCGCATCGCCGAATTGCCAGGTTACGTCAATGGCAAACAGCGCCGGGGTCGCGGTGACCGTGGGCGCAGTCGGGGCGGGGAGCAGCGAGAGCAGTAACGAGGCGGTGACCGAGACGCCGTTGCCAGACGGCCCGACCGGGGTCACCTCAACGGACAGGGTGCCACCGAGTGCGGCCAGGTCGATATCCAGCGACGCGCCAACGACGCCGCTCCAGGTGTTGAACAGCACACCATCCAGCCACGCCCGGACGATGCAGGACTGCGTCTCGCCGCGCTGGCTCCAGATCGCGGTCACGCGGTTGACCTGGAAATTGTCGATGACGATCTGGTACAGGGTCAGCTTCAGGTTACTGACGGCCACGCCATTCTGAAGCAGCCGCGTTTGCACGGCAGGCGCCGTGAATACGCCGTCCCAGGCGGCGTAATACTCAGCATCCTCGTCGGTGGCGATCAAGCGGATGCGTGACTCGGACAAGGGCTGGACGGAGACGATCTTTACCTTCTTGCCAGGGGTCGGCAACGGCGAGAAGTACCACTTGTGGTCGACAGCCGGGTAGCCTGTTTGCAGGAGGTACTCGGACGGCAGGGTCAGGGTTACGACTTCACCCTCCCCTGCGGCGACGTTAATCATCTGCGTGCTGCCGTCGGGGGCTTGCAGCATCAGGTGATCGGTCGAACCGGAGCGCGGGACGGCACGGTCCAGTGTCAGCACGCCTCCGTCCACTTCGACCAGGCGCCCGGAGTAGCCCCACTGCGTTAAATCGTGCGACAGAATAACGACATCGCCGCGCTGGCACACAAAGCCCTCGAAATCGGTTTCCCAGGTCACCATGCGGCGGCGATAAACCTGCTGCGCGGCCATGGCGTTGGCAAACTTGGCGGCCATCAGGTTGGTCGTACAGCCCATCAGGTCCATCGTGCTTGGGCGTAATGGCGTACCAACCGTGCCGGGGACGGTAACGCGCACCTGGTCCTGCTGCCAGTTGTTGTTGCGGTTGGTGTAACTGACGACAATCTCGTCGGCAGGGCTTTCGGTGACGTAGGCCACCTCGAAACTGCCCTTGCAGATGTTGCTCATGCCAAAGGCCATGACCGGGGTCTGGTTCGGAGCGTCCCATACGATGCCCAGCTTGCCCGAGGCCCAGCTTGGGGAGGCGAAACCGCAACGGGCGATCATCATCATGACGTCGGCGGCGTTTTGCTGGCGGTCGAGCACGGCTGAAAAACTCAGGCCGTTGGCCGTGCAGAAGACCGCCCAGGCCTTGATCGCCTCGACGTCGACCTGTGATAGCGTCAGTCCACACCCGTAAAGCAGGCGTCCGGCGCTGTCACGGTAACCAAGAATGAAGTTGAGATACCACCACGCCGGGTTGGTGGTGGCCTGCACGGCCCAGTCGCTGCCCGTCCACACTGCGGCGCTTTGTGTCGCCAGCGCGGACAGTTGCTGCAAGGCGCCGTTAAGCTGGCCGGAGGCTTTGATCTTGACGCCGAGCACGGTCTGGTTGGTGTAGTCGGCAATGCCCTCTTGATAGGAGCGCAGAACCTGCCAGCCAACGGTAGAGGTCGACCGGATATCCGTCTCGTCGGCGCTTGCCCGACGCACGCGGATGTCGTACTGACCAGACGGAACCTCGCGTGAAAGCGTTTTGCGCTGGACCTTGGTGGATGATCCGCTCAGGGTCAGGGTGTTGGTGCTGGCGTTGTAGGGCGAGGCAGGGTGAGGATCGGCGCCGACGGCCACCCATTGCCAGGTCAGTGCCGGCGTACTGCTTGCGCTGGTGCCATCGTCGCCGCTCATGGAGTTGGCGATGACCGCAATGTAGTTCCAGCCAAAATCGTAATCTGCCGCATCGCCGTTGGCGTGGGCGCTGGCGGAAAGGTTGGGGTCAAAGCCCTTCTGTACCCAGACACTGACGCTCGTTTTCGGGATGTCTATCCAGTCCCTGGTGACGACTGAAAAGTAACGGCTGGCTTCCGTGACCGTTGTTTGCGTGTACCCCTTGGCCCAGTAATGGGTGATCGGCGCGTATTCGGTCGGGATGAACGACTGCCAGGCGTTCGCATCCTTGACGCTGTACTCGACGTTGATGTCCGCGCTGCGCTCTTCAATACCGCCTTCGTCATTGGAGCGAAAGAACGTCCCGGCAATATCCACAGCCAGCCGTGTGGTTTCCGTGCCCGAGGTGCGCTTGACCCAGCCGGTGGCGTAGGTCAGTTCAGCGCCTTCAGTGGTGTCCACGTTGCCGTAGAATCCCGGCAATACGCCATTTGCAGCGCGGGTGAGGGTGACGCCCTGATAGTCCGCCAGCGGCGTCTCGCCAATGCGCAGGTCGCTTAGCGCCAGATCGCCAATGCCGAAGTTGAACACCTGGTAGAGGTACTGGTCGTCGCCTTCGTATTCGGTGTAGGGCTTGGAGCCGTAGTCGGGGAAGATGCGATGATTGCCCATGAGCACGGCCAGCGGCTCGTAGGGGCGCATCCGGTTGGAGCCGCCTGAAAGGCTGTAGGTCGGGCTTTCGGCGCCGCCTTGCCCGGTGACGGCGGCAGCGGCAGACGGCTGCGATGGCCGGAACAGGGCGCTGATGATCATGTTGCCGGCCATCGAGATGACCCCGGCAACAAGGGTGCCGGTCATTGTCAGTGCGCCAGCCGCCGTAACCGTTGCCAATCCGCCGACACCGTTCATCATCACTGCGAGGTGTGGCGCGACGAACATCACGGCAATCATCAGAATCATGGCAATCGGGTTTGATCCGCCCTCGCCACCGCTTCCGGAAACAACGCCCTCGACGTTGATGATGTCGCCCGGTGACGGGCAGACCGTGTCCCACTCAGCAACCGTCAATAAGCGGCCATCAATGCGGATAACGATTTCGCGGTGGGTATCGACCCCGCAGGCAACAAGGTATTCGCGTACCGTGCGCCCGGCGGACCACTGCGCGGGCAGCACCTGCCGGTCAATGGACAGGTAGGGGTGCGGGCTGTAGGTCACGGTCAGCGCGTCCGCGATGGGCGAGAGCGGCATCGGCGGGCGTGTTTCAACGGCGTTGATCTTGATCATTTCCATCGGTAAAACCCTTCGACGCTCAGTTGAATGCGCGGCAAGTCACGCAGGCGGTGCAGGACGACCATGCCGACGTTTTCCAGCGCGTGCAGGACGCTATCCTCGCCATTGACGCGGCAGAAGACGCCGATATGCGACGGCCTGCCAAGGCAGATCATCAGCACGGCATCGCCTTCGACCGGGTCGGTGACCGGCGTGCCGAATTCCTCGACGCCGTCTGACATTTGCGCGCAGCGGCCAAGGCGCGAGGCCTTGCGTTCAACCTCTGACTCGTCGGGAACGGGCAGGTGGAAAACTTCGCGGCGCACCTGGCAGAGCAGGCGGGCGCAGTCGGCTTCGCCAAGGACGAAGGGCTGGCCGATGTAGGGCTCGCTCCAGTGCGCCATCAGAAGATCCCCGGTGCAGTGAAGGGGTCAAAGCGCATGGCAATGGCCGGGCGCGTGAAAATGTTTTCATAGCCAAGGTCGGCAGTGACCTCAGTGACCGTGGCCTCGATGTTGCTCAGGTTCATGGTGATTTCCCACTCGATCAGGTTCGGGCGCGAGCGCATGATCTGGATGAATCGTGCCGTGGCCCCTTTGGCGCCACCGCTGGTTTCTATCCAGTACATCAATTCCTTGCCGATGTTGTCGACGGCCAGTTGCGCCTTGGGTAGCTGGTTCTCAAAGTCATCCGGCAGGGCAATGCGAAACGGGCAGGCAATGTACTCGACGCCGCTGCTGGTGATATTGGCGTTGTCGTTGGCCACGCGCACCGGCTCGGAAAGTGCCGAGTGGTTGATTTCAAGTAGCGTGATCGGTGCTTCGGGCGCCGCGGTGGAGGCCAGCGTTGATTTGAATTCGGCGGAATAGGCGCGTGCCATGCTAGCCCCAAGTCTCTATTTTGCTTTTGATGGTCCAGGACTCCAGTCCCGGCTGCGGCGAGGCTTCCAGCCCGTTGCCGGCGAACCGCGCCTGCACCGTGGCGCCGGAGACCGGGTCGACCAGGGAAAACCAGGCCGCGCCTTCGTTGAGCGTGACGGCGAACCAGGTGACAAAGCTCTGGTAGTCGCCCTTGCTGCGTAGCCGGATGGTGACTTGTCGGGTGACCATGACGCGGCTTTTCACCTTGGCCTGCTTGGGTGGGCCGGATTCCATCTCGGTACGCAGCAGCGCCGACTCGCGCTGCACGGAAAATCCATCGACGAGCAGGCTGGCGTAGCTTGGAAAGGTAGCCATCAGATGGCCCTCGCCAGGCCGAAGGTGCTGGACATACCTTGCGCCATGGGGCCGTTGTTGCGCAGGTCACTGGCGACCGCCTGGACAATCATCACTTCTATCTCCAGTCCGCCGTTATTCATGCGCGGCTTGATGCTGGTCTCGACCTTGTCGGAGACGGTGTTGTTGACCACCAGGCTGATGTTGGGGGCGGAGCCGCCACCTTGCGCCTTGACGCCCAGGCGACCGGAGGAATCCCGGCTTAGCGGCATGACCGCTTCCGGGCCGGCCTCGGCGAACACGCCGCCGTTGGCAAAGCCGTGCAGGGTGTTGAAGGTGAAGGCCTTGGGGGTGGTTTGCACGGTGTTGGCGTACTGGTGCAGGGAGGGCGAGCCCGAGAAGACGGCGCCGTTGGCGTATCCAGCATTCAGGCTCGGAACAGACCCCAGCCAGGAGGTGCCGCTCGATCCAGCGGCTACGGCGCTCGGCCCTGCGCTGGCGGCGCTTGCCCCCGTCCCGAACAGCTTGCCGATAAATTCGCCAATGCCGCCCATGGCCGGCGCCAGTACGTTGGTTTTAAGGCTCTGCATCTGGATATCGATGAGCATGTTGATGACCGAGTCGCCGAACGACTTGAAGTCCACCTTGCCGGTCTTGACGAAGGATTTGATGGCGGTCTCCATGGCGTTGGCTGCGCTGGCAAAGGCGTCCTGGGCGGTCTTGGCGGCGTTACCGGCGGTGTCGGCATAGGATCGGTAGGCGCCGGCCCAGCCCGAGGCGAATGACTGTGCGTAGGCCGCTTCATTACCGGCAGCGATGGCCGCCTCGTCGGAGAGCCGGGCGCGGGCTACGCGCAGGGCTTCGAGCTGGGCCAGCGCATCCTGAAACACGGCGTCGTCGATCGTGTAGCCGTCTTTTTCCAGGGAGGCTACCTTCGACTCCTGCGCCGTAATGTTTTTGTCCGAAAACTTCTCGGACGCCTGGCGCGCGTCGTACTGCGCCACCTGCACAGGATTCATGCCCTGCTTCAAGCGCGTCTCGGCCAGGCGCTCCTTGATCTGGCCGGTATTGGCCTCCTGCTCGGCAATCATCCGACGGATCGCCTCGCCGCTTTTCTTGATGGCCCCCGCCTCATTGTCCAGCGACCCCTGCAGGCGCAGGTTCTTGGCCGCTGCGTACTTGTCGAAGGCGGCGAGCTGGTCGGTAAAGGCTTTGTCGGCGGCCAGCAGGGCGTCGCCGGAGGAATTCTCGCGCAAGGTTGCCAGGCGGGTCAGGCTGGTCGCAAATTCGATCTCGATGCCATCGTCCGTGCCGGTGTAGATCGCGGCCAGCTTCGCCCGGTAATCGGCCTCGCTGAGCAACTGGTTCTTGTGTTTGCTTTCGAGCAGGTCAAGCTCGATCTTCTGCTGTTCTTCAAGGTATTTGATGTTGGAGTTTTCGGCGGCAACGGTGTATCTCTCGGTCTTTGCGGCGGCCTTGCCCTGGGCTCCCTTCTCTTCAAACGACTTGTTGATCTCGGTAACGCGCTCGTTGTGCGCCTTCAGGCTGGCGATATAAAGCGCGTCGGTGGTCGCCAATCCGGCTACCGATGTTTTATAGGCGGTATTTTCCTTGGCGATCGCGGCAGCGAACTTGGCCGCCTTGGGGGCGTTCGAAAGGTCATCAAGGTAGGACGTGGCGGCTTTTGTTCTAGCTTGGCCAGCAGCTTTTTCGGCAGCGGCTTTGGCCCCTTCAGTTGCGGCACGGGTGTCGTCCAGCAGGTCTTTCAGGTCCGTTTCCATGGCCTTGATTTCGGCGGTGGTCGTTTCGACCTTCCACTTTGCGTACGGGCTGGTTTCCGGGTCCATGCCTTTGATCGACAGCTTTTTCTTGGCCAGATCACTTTGGGCGCCAGCGATCTTCACTGCGTCGGTATCTGGCCGGCCTACGTCGGTAACCCCGCTCCAGAAGGCATTCTTCCAATTGACCAGCCCGATCCACGCCCGCTCCACGGTGCCGAGCTTTGCCACCAACTGGTCGAGCCGTACGTTCTCGGCATTGGCGAAAGTCTTCTGCGCCTCGCTGGCCGCCGCTTCAATATCGCCCCGATCAACCAGCGACTTGATGTACAGGCGCTGGCCTTCGGTCAGGTAGTGCGTTGCTTCGTTAAGCTTGTCCGAGGCTTTGACCGGGTCTTTTCCGAGTTCGACGAACTGCTTGACGGTATCGGCCACCGCCACGCCAAGCACCTGCTCCATGCGCACGGCGACGGCAGCGAACTGCTCCATCTTGGCGGCGCCGACGTTGCCGTTGGCGGCAAAGGCGGCCAGCGCCTCCGCTGCCGCGCCCGTGGAAGCGCCTGTGCTGGCGGCGACCTTGGCGGCCATCCCTTGCAACTGATCGGCGGTCACCCCGGCGGCGTTGCCACTCATGATGATCGCCTTGTTGTAGGCGTCGGCGTCCTGCGATCCTTTGTAATAAGCGAAGCCCAGCGCGCCAGCCGCCGCCGCCGCCAGGGTGAACGGGCTGACCAGCCCGAGCACGTAGCTGGAGAGCGCGCCAGCGGCATTGCCAACCCCGCCAAACATGTCTTTCAACTGGCCGCCCTGCTGCAGCATCACCGTTAGCGGTGACTGGCCGGCCTGCAAGGAGACGACAATATCGGTAAATTGCGCCGGGACATTGCGCATGGCCGCCGCCGTAGCCTTGGCCGACATGCCGTACTGGTCGATGACGGCCTTGCCGTTATTCAACGCTTCGCTGGCTTTTTTTCCGCTCACGCCAACGCCAGCCAGCCCGTTCTCTACCTTTTTCAGATCCTCGACGGCCGCCTTGGCGTCGGTGCTGATCTTGATCTGTACTTCGTCGGTTCCGGCCATCGCTTGCTTCCTCGCCTGATTTGCGAGCGCCCATGAAAAAGCCCTCTACACGAGATTGTCCGGATAGAGGGCCAGCAATGGCAGGGGGAAAGGGTTCGGCGGGAAGGCAGGGAGGAGGTAGGGGCACGGCGTGCCGTGCCCCTACGTATTCAAACAGGCCACCATCTCGTCTTCGGCCCATTGCAGAGCCTCGAATACGCTGGCGGTGGCCTCGGGAGCAATGCCCAACTGCTGCATCACCCAGGGCAGGACGGCGTAATCCAGTCCGTCTACTCGGCCATCCATTCCCGATCGTCGAAGCTGCTTGCGCATGGCGATCAGCACGTTCATCGGCGCTTCGTTCTCTGGCCACAAGGCGTAGGGGCACGGCGCGCATCGCCCGTGCTCGATGGCCGCCGCAATCGCTTCGGCGCTGGCGCCAAACGCGGCCAGGGCGGCCTGCAACTCACCTTGATCATCACGACCGCCGCCGAGCCAGTGGCGGACGGCCGCTTTCAGTTTTTTACTGCGGCGCCGTAAAGCTCGGTGAAATAGGCCTTGAACAGGGCATCGACCGCGCCTTGATACTCGTCAAGCAGGCGCTCCAGGTTGTCCCGGCTGAACGGCGCATCGATGCCGCGCCAGCCGGTTACGATCCCGGCCAGGGCGTCCAGGTTGGTGGTCTCGCCAAGCCCGGCGTGAAAGGTGTCGCGTTCGGCTTTGGCGAGGTGGCGGAATTCGGCCTCGAATGTACCCAGCCCCTGGCCGGGAACGTGAATGCTTACGGGGGCGAAGAAGGTGGGGTTGGGCTCAAGTTTAAACATCAATGCACCACGATCTTCAGCTCATCGTTGCCCACGAGCGGCACGGCGCGAAGGTCGTAGCCGACCATCAGTTTGCCGTTAACGTCGACCTTGCCCGGGTTGATCATCTGCACCGTTGGCAGGAACAGCATCACCTTGTAGCCGGCCACCAGGCCGTGCATCAGGCCGAGGGACTGCAGGGTATTGGCTTTGACGCTCGCCATGAAGGTGACTTCCTGAGCGGCCGTCAGATCGAGCTGCACCTTGCCGGAGACCTCCCGGTTACTGATATCGACCGTCTCGCCACCCAGCAGCGGGGTGTAATTGACCGTATTGCCCAGGGCGATCTCCAGCCCCTGGCTCGGGTAGCCGGTGCCGCCCGTCAGGATCGGCGTCGCGGCGGTGTAGGTGGCGCCAAAGGTCACGTCGCCGGAGTTCAGTTCGGAGACCACCGACGGCGTCTTGAAGCCGGTCAGCGTCAAGGCGGACGGGGTTGCCGCCGTTACCCCGCCATCGAGGCCGAGGAACTTGAACGACAGCAACGGGCGGTCCCTGCTGCCCATCTTGATCGATAAATCGCCACGGCAACCCTTGGCAACGTGCTTGACGCCATCAGAAAAATAATAGATCGATACCGCATCGACAACCGGGGTCACCAGCGTGTATTCGGCGCGGGTGCTGGCGGTCAGGGTTTCCAGAAAGCCGCAGGCGCGCAGCAGCGGCCCGTAAGCCGGAGCGCTGCCGGCAGCGCCGGCGCCGGCGAATTCAACATCGAATGAAAGCTCGATATTGCCCGGCCCGACCAGTTGCTCGCTGCCGCCCATGAAGGGACGGATCAGGTCGCGCGACACGTTCTGCGCGTTGAGCGGGTTGATGCTGACATTGGAGACGAGCAGCGCGTTGGCGGCTTCGGTCGGGGTCGCATCGGTGCCGTAGGTCGTTTCGATCTTGGCGAGGATGGCGGTATTGCGGATATAGCGGGTAGCCATGGCTTACTCCTTGGCGGGGCTGGTTTGCTTGGCCGGCTTGGCCGGCGCAGAAGGCGCCTCGACCGGCGCCGGTTTGTTGGTTGACGGCTCGCCGGGCTGGCGAGGGTTGTTGCTCGGATCACCTTGCATCACACACTCCTCAAATAAGTAATCACGCGAAATTCATCGGCCCACCACAGCAGGCCGTCGTCAAAGCGCAGTTGATGGCCGGCGGCATAGCGCACCGGTTCGCCGATAGCCGGTTCGGGGGGCCAGCCGATCAGGGCGGTCTTGACCTGGCTGCGCAGCGCCTCAAGGTCGCCCATGGCGGCACTGCCGGTAGCGTCCGCCACGTTCGATACGACCAGCACTACCGAAAAGCCGATGGTCAGGCGCTGTTCGTAGCCGCCCAGCAGCGTGTTATCCTCAGCCACCTCGGACGTCATCACCAAAAAACACGACGGGGCCGGTGGCGCGTCATTGTCGATCGACTGAAGATCCGCCGCGCCCCCAATAACCACAAACCCTGTAAGCTGGCTTTTAAGCCGGGCAAGAACGGGTGCCAGGTTCATTGAAACCCCCCGTTGAAGACTCGCTCCCGAGAGGGCGAGGTAACGCTCGTATCACGGGCGCCGGCTTCGACCGCCACGGCCGCGAGCTCGGTTTGACCGCTGGCGATCGCCTCCAGGCGGCGCACGGCATCCCGGTAGCCATCGCGCACCGCCTCGGTCAGGACGTTTCCGTACAGGCGGTAAATGGCAATGGCGCAGCACAGCGGGAGCAATACCGGCTGCGTCGCCGCCAGAGGCAAGGTGTAGCGGCGTGACAAGTGGCTATCGATCTCCGCCGAAGCATCGAGCAGCGCCAAGCCGACCGCCACCCCGTCAACCGACCCTCCGGCCCGCTGGGCCACGACCGTGGCGCCAAAGCGATCGACCAAATCCTGCGTGGTGGCGTAGGGCATGGCTTACGCCTCGGTATCCGCGCAACGGACAACGGCCAGCATCGGCTCGTGCGCCAGATGCATAAGCTGCTCGCGGGTGAATTCGTCTGTACTCACAATCGTTGGTTCCACCGACCAGGCCCGGCCCGCACGCCGGAAGCCGGCTTGCCTGGCGCTGACGGCTATCAGGTTTCCGCCCGGGCGTTGCCCCTCGGCCGTAGACGGGCTATTTGGCGAGTCCTTGGTATTTTTTGTCATTTCTTGTTCTCCGTTGGGGGTGCGTAGGGGCACGGCGTGCCGTGCCCGGATCAGGCGCGGCACGCCGCGCCCCTACGGGAGGTGTCAGGTCGTACCGTCCGAACCAAAACCCAACTGCCAGAAGCCGTAGCCGCCCGCCGCCCGTGCTTCGGCACCGAACTTGAATTTCTTGCGGTTGAAGACATCGGCGGCTTGCGGGTCGGTCTGCTGAACAAAGACCGGGGCTTTGCGCTCCTGGTAAATGAACGGCTTCACCGGCTTGGTGGTGTCGAGCAGGAACCAGGCGGTATCCGAGGTCAGGCGCGGCTCGACAACGACCGTGGCGGTGCCCTTGTACGGATTCGGCTTGCCGTCTTCCAGGCGGTCGGTGGTCATCAGCAGGTTGGCAGTGTCTTCCAGCGCCGGCGGTACCAGCAGAATGTTCGGGGCGACGGCCAGTGGGCGACCCTCGTCATCCTTGAACTTCTTCATGGCCGTGCGGTAGGCGCCGTAACTGGCCATGGCCAGGGCGACGGTGCTGATGGCCAAGGCCTTGGTGCCCTTGTTTGAGACCGAGGCACCGGCGACCAGATGGTCCGTATCGAAGAAATACTGACCATCAAAACCCTTGGCAACAAATGAATTGTTGACCAGGTCGGCGACGATCTCGTCCGGCAACTGCTTGGCCGACTCGCCGGCCATCTGGGCCTGTGGGCCGTAGATGCCGAGATTGTCATCGTCGATATCGTTGCGATCGACTTCGACGGTGGCTTCCCAGTCATCGTTGACGATGGTGTATTTCGCCGCTTCGAGCGCCTTGACGTTCTTGTCGCCGATCCATTTCTTCATCTTCGGGAACTTGGACAGCCACAGGTAATCGTTCTGCCCCGTCGAGCTGGGCACTTTCATGGCGATTTTCTGCCACTGCGATTCCGCCGTGGAAAAGGCGTTGTTGAAGGTGGTTTTGAGGCTGATAAAGAGGCTGCTGAGGGTGTCTTTGTTGACGATCATGCCGCCAAAGGCAAACAGCAACAGGTCGTTGCCGGGCGAAGGCGAGGCAAAGGCCGGGAGGCAAACCACCGCGAGCAGGGCAGAAACCGCCACGGCGAGGAATTTAAACATTGATTTCATAACGCTATCTCCAGAAGATAAAAGGGGCTGGCCGATTACTCGACCCAGACGCCGTCGGCGTCGACCTGCACGACCTTGCCGGCAATCGACCGGGTATCGGTGGCGCTGGTCTTGGCCACGGTCTGGTCGTCGACGATGTAGCAGGTCTTGCCGAGGTCGGCTTGCACTACGGGATCGCCGGCCAGATTGGCCCACTTGAAAGCCTTCTCGCGGCGGACCACCAGCGCTTTGTCACCATTGGCGCCGCCGGTGTTATTCACCGCAGATTCGGCGCGGCCAAGGTAGGTCAGCGTGGTAGCGGTGGATCCGGGAGCGGCAAAGCCGGAAGCGTTGGCCACGACCAGGGCGCCGGCAAAGATGACGGCATTGGCGGCGACCGGAACAGCGAGTGATTCGCCGTCCTTGAAGGGGGTGTTGCGGTCAGCGGTAAGGGCAGACATTGAGTGCTCCTGGTTGGAAAGTAGAAAAACACGGAATCAAATTGGGGCTTACCCCCTGTTTGTTCTTATTCGCCCTTGCGGGTTTTGGCGAAATCAGCGGGGGTGTTGCCGAAGGCGCGGCACAAGGCGAGTTCGTCGTCATTCAGGGCATCGGCGCCGGTGTCGGCGGGAGGCTTGCCACCGGTTTGCATCCCCTGCAGGGCGGCGACTTTCGGGGCTTTGTCCAGGAAGGTGCGCAAGCCGGCTACGTCGCTTGCCCCGTATTGGCGCGCCCAGGCTTCGGCAGCAGGCAGGATGCGGCCATCGGACAGGCCGCCAGCCACCAGCGCCTCGACGTCGGCGGCACGGGCGGAGGCTTTGAGGGTAGCCAGTTCGCCTTGCACCGCGCTGAAGGTCTGGATATCGACATAGGCGGACGGGTCCGGCTTTTGCGAGCGCAGCGAGGTGATCGAGGTATCGTGTTGCGCCTTGATGGCCGCAAGTGCAGCCAGGCCTTGGTCTTCGGTAGCGGTCTCGGACAAGCCGAGGGCAGCGAGCAATACTTTCATATCGGAATCCTTTAATAGGTGGGTTTCTGGAAAGAGCGCCCCGAGCGCGGAAAAATCGGTCAGGCCATCAAGGCCAGGGTCATTGGTCAGGCCGGCGTGATAGAAGGCGAGCACCTCGCCGTTGTCGCGGTCCCAGGCGAACACCGGCGACAGGTAGCGGTATTCCAGGGCGGCAATGTGCGTCGCGGCAGCGGCCGTAAAGCGTGGCTCGATAACGTAGAGCCCGTCACCCTCGCGCCATTCAAGCTGCTTGAACCAGCCGGCGGCAATGGCCTTCTGGCCGGACTTGGCAGCCGAGAGCGTGGCGTGTTCGTAATCGAGCAGGTAGTCGTTCTGGCGAGCGCTGGCGGCAGTGATCAGGCGTTGTGCTGAGGCGGCATTCATCAACCAGCCGGAAGCCGGGCTCGATGGGCGGCCACTGCCATCGGCGGCACGGAAGTGGCCGGCGGGAAAGAGGCGGAATTCTTTGGGGGGTTGGCCGTCGGCCAGGCTCAGCTCAACGCTGAGGGCGGCAATGGCAAGGGCGGGTCGGGTTTGACTTGGCATGCCCCCATGATCGGGGGGGCGAGGGGCTTAGAGCAGGGGGAAGGGGTTCGGCGGGCGGCAGGGAATCGCATTAGTGCTAGTTAGACGATCTTTCTGACATTGCCTTTACAGCATCATCTCGCTTCTTTGCCATTGAATCTCGGTACTTTACCCGATCAACAAAATGCTGAGACTCGCCAATCCATCCGGGGATAAGAATCAAATAGGACAGGCTGACACCAAACAATATACCAGCCATTGCTGCATATACCGGCGACGACAGGGGCAGCCCGCTGGAGGCCAATAACCATATCAACAAGGCGCAAGAGAGACCGATTCCGCCGACCCACCACACTCTTTTGCGTAAGGATGCAAGACGCAATATAAGCCGTTCATGCTCCTTCGACGAAAGGCCGTCCACCATAGAGACAGCGGTCAAGCGCTGGAAAAAATAGAATTCAAGCGCCCATAAAATTGTGACAATGCCTGACAACCATCGCAAACCATCGGAATCCAAAACAGCAGGCATAACATGCCACGCCGCGAAGAACAGCAGAGGCATAGAAAATATCATAAAAAGTCGTAATGCTTTTAGCACGATGCGCTCATGGATCAATAACCCCGTTTTTGATCTGGGCAGAGAGCCAAGAAACCATTAGGTCCAACAGGACATCTGTAATTGGCAACTTCTCTGCTGATAGCGTAATTTCAATTGACCCCGAAATCTTCAAATCGTTGCCTGAGACCTGGTGTCCATTTTTAAGTCGAAGCGCGACTTGATTTCCCTCCACATCCCGAAGCGCAATCCCCAAGGTATCCATTAGCTTAATAGCATCTTCCGGATTGGAGCGCTTGCGTTTAGGGTAGCGTATTTCTATCCAGACCTCTAGATTTCCGTCGAATACTTCATCAAGGCCAAGTGTTTCGAACTGCCCCTGATCGCTAAAAAATGATCGAATGAAGTTCAGCATAGGCCCTTCCGTCTTAAACGAGGGGCTTGCTTTTTTCTTACGGGTCTGAATCCTCTGAACCTCTGGCGCGGAAACGGCACAATCTACCGGAACTTCTACCTCAGCCATCAAGGGCTGACCAAAGGAAATGGCTTTGACGTGAGACTTCTTAATTTTCTCTTTGGTAGCCTTCTGCGCCTCATCGGACAACGAAAATGGCACGGTTGCGTTCAACTCACTGGACTTGCTCTTCAGCAACCAGTTCAAATGAAGCTCCAGAGCATGACCACGCATGGCATGAGTGGTCACAAAGGCTACGTGGTTTTTATGAACTACGAAATAAATAAGACCGGGAACGTACTCCTTTTGCGCGTCGCCCTTATTGGGCGCGGGCGGCGCCAATGCGCTCAGCCGAAGGCTCGATGCGACCATGTCATCTGAAATTGCAGGCTGAGTCGCCCCTCTCTCAAAGGAAGTCATAAACCCGCACAAACAGCCCCGCCTTACCTCGTGCATCCCGATACAACGAAGCTCTGTGCTTTGGGTGTTCAGCGGCTCATAGCGATCGGCAGGCTTTGGAAATTTCACCAATGCCGCTTCAAGCATCTGCTGGAGATCACGGGTTTGGTCAGGCCCCATAGAGCTGCGTCGGTAATTTACAGTTTTCAAAACTGAGTCAGTCTTGGCCATCCCCTACGCTCCCTTGCGTTATTTTTAAACAGCAAGGACTCATACTAGGACCAAAGCAACTACAAACGCCACAAGAACCGCGTTACAACCCCGTTACCCGGCGACGCGGACACTGTTGCTATACCCTTGTCGCCAATCGCTTCCAAAAACACCGTAGATGGCGTTTATGTCGGTTTTGCTACTTCCCCGCCAGATACGCATTGATCGCATCCAGGATGCTGGCCTGCTCATCGGCGTAAAGATAGCCGTTTTCACGAATCGGCAGGAAGGGGCGAGCGGGGATGGCGACCTTCTTGCCGCGACCGGCCTTACCGCCGAACTGGTGGATGGCGGCATAGATCATGCTGTTGCCAACGGTGACCGAGTTGGCGGTGGCGCTGATGTGGAACTGGCGGCGCAGATCTCCGGAGTGCCCGATCAGGGGCTTCTTGCTCATTCCCAGCCCCTGGCCCTTCTTGTTGATGCCTTTCTTGCCGAAGCCGCCCTTGCTGCCGATAAAGGCTTCGATGGTCGAGCGTGCATTTGGCTTCCAGCGCGCACCGTCCGGCCCGGTGCTGGTGGCAAAGCGCGCCTTGGTGCGCTCCATGATGTCTTCGCCGATGCTCTGCAGGATCGGCTGCATGTTGCCGACCTTGGCTGAAAGGGCAGAAAGCGCGTCCTTGACGCCGGTGTCTTTGACTTCAATGGTGAACATGGGAACCCTTCACAGGCGACTTCCGGTTTACTATAATGATTCTGACCGGGTTGATTGCGGTGAACCTCCCGCCCGCACGGACGCCGCAAGGCGGAGCCGAACAGCAAGGTAGCAGGGAGCCCTTGCCCCGGTCATTCTGCAACATCTCGAAGCACTTCGTCTTTCTTCCTTGCTTTGGCGCGCTCTGTGGGGCCGTAGCCATCTCGGTACGACTTCAAATAAAGCTCCTTTCCGTCGGCCGTTCGGTGGATTACCGCCAATGGCACCTTGCGGCCATCCGGGATGATCAGATAACGGCCATTCGCCTGCTTGGCGACCATGGGAATTCCGTCGAGAAGTGATTGCACTGGCAGATAGTCCAGCGCATCGAATTCGCCTTTGCGGCTGACCGCCTGCTTGATCAGATCATAATCAGAAATGCGAAGGGTTTGCGTTGTCACCTCCAGCAGTTGCTGCGTCTCGGCATCGATCACCGCCAGCGGCATACTGCCTTGCTCGCCGAGCGTAGTGCGTAGCGCGGTAAGCACCTGCCCGGCATCCATGCCAACAAAAGAACCACTCGCCAGCTCGCTGGCAACCTGCCGGTTGATCTTTTCGACCCATCGATCGAAGACCCCGTCGCGCAAATTATCGGAAACTATCTGGCGCGCCAACGGCTCCGGGTATTTGTCTAGATCAGGATGCCAAGTCGTCCCCGGCGCATAGTCAAACCCTTTATCAATCCCCGGCAGATTGTCCTTGCTGTCACGCACGTCCCACCCTTGCGGCGGCTCGGTCGCATCCCCCGCCATTGGCGCGGCCATCGGCGTTACCCGGCACTGGCAGCCCCAGCCGTTGATTGGGAAATGGGTTTTCCAGAAGGGGTGGTCGTAGCGCAACGTCAGTCGCTCGTTGCCCCACTGCTGGTGCAAGGGGCGCGGGTGCATCACGCTGTCGTCGTGCACGTAACGCCAGTAAGGGCGCAACGTTAAAAACTCGGGGTCGGTCAGTTGCCGGTAACGGCCGGCCGCATAGCTGGTGGCCATGTTCGTCTGATAGATGACCTTGGTGCGCCAGGCTTCGCCGGCTTTGCTGCCCTCGCCCGTCCAGCCGGTCCAGCCGTGCTTTTGCACGATGGCGGCGAAATCGCGGCGGAATACTTCCAGCCCCTTGCCCTGCGCGATGGCTTTGTCCACCGCCCCTCTCAGATCCGCGAGCAGGTCGGCCTTCTGCGCTCCGGCGACGATGAAGGCGCGGTCGTGCGCGGCCTTCTTGATATCGTCCCATCGTTCGGTCGGCAGGTTAAGTTTCTGGCGAAAGAACTCAATCTGCTCGTAGAACGGCGTGTTGAAACCGAAATTCACAGCGCGCCGGCCTCGTCCAGAACATCGCTCATGCCCTTCAACTCAGCCAAGGCGAAGGCGGCGGCCATGAGCTCGACCAGGCGCTCGGTGTCGAGGTGGCCGTAGGCGGCCAGCAGTGCAGATTGCAGCCTGGGGAGGTCGGCAGCGCTGTCGATCAGACGCGCAATAGTGCCGATCAGATCGCCCATTAGGGCTTCGGTAGCGGTCACCAGATGATCAAGGCTTTCGGCCAACGGGTCGATCACCACACCAGGCTGGGCTGACAGAGCCGCTGTTTCTTTCTGGTCGGTCGCCTCTTCTGCATCAGCCACGTCCTCGCCTTCTTCTTCCGGGCCCGGGCTTCCTTCCGGCGCCGGCTTTCCCGGTAAATCGACAGGGGCGGCCATTCCCAGCACCGCCTCGTCCCCATCGGCTTGCGGGATGCGCAGCTTTTCATGCACCCAGGCGACCGGGATGCCCTTCATGCCACATGCCACCAACTTCGGCAGGGCTTCGGCCAGCACGGCGATATCCTCGGCCTCGCCGGTGTCGAACACCAGGCGCGGGCAGCGGCGCAGGCTTTCAATACCGCCCTTGTTAAGCGCCAGCAGCGGGTAGATCAGATCGCGCGTTAACGTGGCCGCCATCTGCCGGGCGTCGGAGACCAGGATATCGTGGCGGACTTCATTGTGTACGCTGCCCAGTGCATTGGTGCTGGTTTTTCCGTCAGCCTGGCTGGTCAGCGTACCGCCCAGGATCAGCTTGGAGATCGACTTATCAGCCCAATCGACCATGCGCAGGTGCAGGTCGTCGCTGCTGCTGGTGATCTTGGCGATCTCCAGATTCATCTCTTGCGGCATGATGGCGCGGGCATCGTGACCCAGCGCCGTGACGGCGCGCAACAGGCTGGCCTTTTCCTCGGCGGTGGCGCCGTTGAAATACTTGCCGGTAATGATTGGCAGGCCATAGGTTTCAAGAAACTCGGCGAAGTCGCCAATGGCGTAGGCTTTGTAGAGGAAGGGCCAGACGGCGGCACGATACAGCCCCATGCGCCCCATGTATCCGGTCTTGGCCTTGCCGGGCACATGCCAGGCCCAGCCAAACGGCTGCAGGGCTTGCCCGTCCGCCGATAGGTCGGTCAGGCGTAATTCGCTACGCGTCTGCCAGTCCAGGTGAAACCACTCCTGCGGACGCGGGTGGTAGGTCGGCAACCACTCGCCATCCTGCCGCTTCCATTCCAGTTCGGCGCAGGCGAAGCCGTGGCCGATGGCCTCCATCAGAAACAGCGCCAGGTCTTCCAGCGGATCAATCGCATCCTGCAACACTTCTTTGACCCATTCCGCCGAATCTTCCTCCTCCGGCGTGGCGTTTCGCGGCGGCAATACGTCCCACTCCAAGCCGACCAAGGCATTCTTGCGCTTGCCCATTTCGGCCGCCAGGTGGGCGTCGCGACCCTCCATATCGGAAAACAGCCGGTGCTGGGATAGCAGATCGCCATCATCGGCGGCACGCAGCGCGGCGGCCAGGCGGCTCGGCGATAGGCCATCAAGCGCCGGCTCAAGCGTACGCTGCAGCAACGTACCGAGGCGTGCCGTCTGCGGTTCAGCGAGGGCCGAGCGCTCGATCGGCTGACCGTACTGGTCGATGATGCGGGAGGAGGCGGTGGGCATCAGAACATCCTTCGTGACACGGTGCCGTCGTCGCCGGGGCGCTGACGGGATATCGATTGAAAGCCGTCAACCCGGCCGATTCCGCTCTGGCAGAGCATCCACAGCATGTGCAGTGCATCCGGCCCGTCGTCGTGGTCGGCTTTGGGGAAGTGGCGGAGTTGATCAATCAGCGCGGTCTGGCTCGAATGCACGCGGATCAGCTTGTTAGCCATGTGCGGCTGCAGGGTCTCGATGCGCAGCAGTTTGTCGGTGTGCGGCTGCACGGCGCGTGCCGGCACCGGAATGCCAGCGGCCGCGCTGCGCTTGACCAGCTCGCTGCGCAGGAACTCCTGGAACTGGATGGTTTCAATCGCCCACACCAGGCAGCGGTATTCGCGGTGCAGGGAAATGATGTCTTCGATGATGCGATCGGGCAGGCGCTTCTTGATCTGCGCTTCAACGACATCGAGCACGCCGGTCTGGCGGTTGAAGCCGCCAACGAGCAGCGCCGACGGATCGCGGCTGGCGCCGGCCTTGCCCAGGCTGGGGTCGCAGGCGCCGTAGAAGACCCAGTCGTTCAGGCGATTGACCCAGAAGTGGATGCAGCCGGCAAACGGCGCATTGTCGCCAGCGACCGGGTCGTTCTGGTATTCCGAGTCGAACGAGCCGTGGCCATCGCGGGCGCGGATTTTCATCAGCACCGGCAAGGGCCGGGCCAGCCAGGAGACCACCGCGCCGGCTTCCATCTCCGGCCGGTGCAGTTCGTAGAAGCCGTCGGCCATGGCTTCACCCTGGTTGCGCAGCAGCTCCTCCCATCGCTCCCATAAGACCATGTTCTCCGGCCAGCGGATCAAGGCTTTGAACTTGGCGGCCTTCCACATCGGGTTGGCCAGCGTGCGGTTGAGCACCGAGTCGTAATGCAGGATGGTGCCGATATAGACCACGTCGAACTTGGCCCCGGCGCCGCCCAGGGGCAGCACGGTCTTGGTCAGCCAGGATTGGAGCTTGTCGCGCTGGTCCGGGTTGCGTACCTGTTCGTCGTTCTCGATATCGTCAAGCACACACAGATCCGGGCGATGCGGGCCGTGACGCAAGCCGCGTAGTTTCTTCCCAGAACCGGCGACCTGCACCTTGCAGTCGTTGCGGGTAACGATGGTGGCGGCCTGCCAGACCCGGCCAGCGCCGGCCACGTCGGGGAAGTCACAGAGCAGGCGCGGATTGAATTCAAGCTCGGCCTTGATCGCTTCGAGCATCGGATACGCCTGGTCGATACTGTCCATGACGATCACGATGAAGTGCTTGCGCCCGGTCAGGATGCACCACAGTGAGAACAGTTGCGAGACGAGCGTGGACTTGGCCTCGCCGCGTGGCGCGGCAATCGCGTCGGTCTCGCTCTTTTCGCTGGCGACGATCTCCGGCAGGCGGGCGAACAGGTGGCGATGCAGCTCGGACTTGTGCGGCGATCGCACGTAATGCGGGAAATAGGTGTTGGTGAAGGCTTCGAAGCTGGCCGTCGATTCGAGGATGCGCGCCGCGCGGGCGATCGGGTCCGGGGAGAAGCCGGAGACTTCGGCCTCGATGCGCTGGCGCAACTGCGCCGCGTAGGCCGCCAGGTCGTTACTGGCTTCCTTGCCAGTGAGTCGCTTAACGAAAGCCATTGCCGGTCCATTTTATAGACTCAATGGAATCGGTAGATGCCACCTTTGGATTGTCGACGATCTCGTGGCACTTAAAGACCGAGTTGCGCACGTAAAAACCACCCAGCCGGCGGCATTCTTCGGCGTTCTCTATGTTTGCATAGCCATGGCCTATCTGAAATCCAAGCCACACTGCGACGAGAAATACCAAAAGCGCCCCGGCCCAAGAGATCATCGCGCACCTCCGGCCCACGCCTCGATCACGGCTACCATTTTTCCGGCATCGCTGGGATGTAGTCGGATGAACAAATCAGCCACTCCTTTAATCGTCTCGTTGATCGTCGCCAGCTTGTCGGCTTCGGGCATGCCTTTACGGGCGATGTTGGCGGCTTTGTTCAGGCTGTCGGTGAGGCTGGCAATGGCTTGGGTGCGCACTAGCGGGTCGAGTTCTTCGGTGACATGAAGGTGCTCAACGGTGGCTTCGGCTTCGAGGATCACGGCCGCAACGACGCGCCCAATGGCTTGTTCCATCGTGCCGCCAGCGACGATCAGCCCGGCATTGAGGTTGGCAGCGCGGAACTTGTCCCAGTCCTGCCCTTCGGCCTTCGCCTTGCGGTACCAGTTGCGTGCCGTGGCGTAGGGGATGCCGGCCTTCTCGGCGGCGATCTCCAGCCCCAGCCCGGCCAGGTAGCCGGATTTGAGGGCGGCGAGGTATTCGGGTCCGTGGGCCATCACAGCCAGCCCGGCAGCTTGATGCGGGAAAAGAAGGCGTCGTTGCCGTACTCGGTCAAGCGCACCATGTCGCCTTTGACGTCGACGGCGCCAACGTCTTGCAGGCGCAGCAGCTCGCCGCGCAGGGAATCCATCGACAGCGAGACGCCGTGCATGGCTTCCAGGGTGTCGCGCAGCTTGCGCGAGAGCACGGCATCGCCCGGGGCGAAGTAGACGGCACCGAGGATGATGCGCTGCTGGTGTTCGGTCGTTCCGGGCATGTCAGTCTTTCTTCAGGATGTTCAAAATCAGCCGGACGTTGTCGATCAGGCCGGGGAGTTGCCCCTGCATGGTGTCGGTCTTGGTGGCGATGCCGTCGAGGCGGGTATGCACGCCCTTTAGGTCCTCGTGGCTGGGCGAGCGGCGAACGGCTTCTTCCAGGCGCGCCAGGCGTTCGGCGTGGTTGGCCAGGGTGCTGCGGTCACGGCTTTCCTGGTCGACGTGCCGGCGCATGATGTCCAGGGTGCTCTTGTCCGAGGTCTCGGCGGCGGAGCGGAACTCGGTAAAGCGCAGCTCCTGGCGCCGGTCGTATTCGGCGGCCAGCCAGCGGCCCAGGGCGATCACGCTGCTGACGATGGCGGCCAGGGTGCCGGCCAGCATGCCGACCAGTTGCCAGAAATCAATTTGCAGGTTCATGCGCTTACGCCTCGTGTTTTGGTCGCCAGCTCAAGCTCAGCCTGGCAGTCGATACAGGTTTGTACGCCCGGCAGCACCAGGCGGCGCGCCTCGGGGATGAAGTCGTCACAGACGCGGCACAGAAGGTGCTCGCCGTCGTCCACGGGCCAGAAGTCGCTGCCCTTGCGGGCATGCGCGGCCATGGCGTCGGCGAGCATCTCCTGTTCTCGCTCGCTGGCGCGGTCGCAAAAGTCGCTCATCGCGCCACGCCCTTGATTTTTTCGGTGGTGCGCAGCGAGCCCAGGCCCAGCAGGCCAAAGAGCAGGGTCATTAGCGTTTCCATGCCCAGCTCGGGGAAGTCGCGCAGCAGCAAGCCCATCAGCAGTGGGCGCAGGAGGAACTGGTAAGCCAGCCCGAGGCCGCACACCCAGCCAATAAAAGGGCGCCAGCCGCGCGTAAAAAAGTCCGGAGCGGCGGCTTCTACCTTGTTGACCTCGCTTTGCGCCAGCGCCAGTTGCAGGTCGGCATCGAGTTGCTTGAACTCGCCGGCTTGCGACATTTTGAGCAGTTCGAGTTGCGCCTCGGCCTTCTTTGCCGGGTCGGGCCACAAGCGGTCGGCCAGCTTGCCGACGACATCGAACAGGCCGCCAATCAGCAATGGATTCAAGCCGGCACCTGCAGGAACATCCGGGCTTCGATGGCGCGGCGCTTGACCAGGCCGGGCAATACCTTGCCGCCACCATGCACCCAGCGCGCAAACTGGCTGGCTGCGCCGTGCTTGTCGCCGGCTTTCAGGCGCTTGAACAGCGTGGATTTTTCGAAGGCGCCAATGCCGCAGTTGAAGCAGAAGCTGGCCAGGGCGTCGAATTCGTTCTGGTTGAGCTCGGGAAAGACGGCGTTGAGGTAGATCACCACCGGCTGCAGGTCGTCCACCATCAAGGCTTCGGCCTGCGTTTTGGTGAGGTTGGCCGGGACGCGATCGGTGGGGCGCACGACGTGCCCGTAGCCGATGGTCGGCTTGCCGGCCGGGCAGAGATAGAGCCTGGCCGAGAAGGACTCGGCGGCGCGGATCAGCGCCAGGCCAGCGGCGGATACTTGGGTTTTGAGGGATGAAGTCATGCGCCCGAGGTTACGCGCGCGGGCGAGGCTAGATCACCGGGAAGCCCTTACGTAACCGGCAAAAGAAAGCCCGCATGAAGCGGGCCTGGGCTTTACTCCTTCCCCTTCAAGGGGAAGGCTGGGATGGGGATGGGGTGGTGTTGCGGCTAGCCCTGCTTTTTCCCCTGGAAGGCATGCTGCCGAACGGTGTTGCTGTTGTGGCCGGTTAGCTCTTTAGCTAGCTCGCGCGACACGCCATGTTCTTCAAGCGTGCTTATCAGGTCGCGAACCAGGTGCACTTTCTTGCCGACCTGTAGTTTTGGATCGGTCATGGCCTCGATTTCGGCCGGCTTGCAACGCACGTCGACCTGCTCCAGTTGCGTGAACAGCACGTCCAGTTCGGCGCGCAAGTCGTGCAGGCTGTCGCGGGTTTCGAGATAGGCGCCTAGCGAAAGCACGGGCGGGATGGAAATGCCAATGGTGGCGCGGCTGTGCAATTGCTGCTCCATGGCGTTGAAGCGCTCGATGAATGCCAGCTTGAAAGCCATTGCCGCGCTCCCAGTAAAGCCCATGGCCAGGAGGGTGAAGCCGTCGCGGGTCAGCTCGTAAGCCGGCCGGGACTCCCCTTTCTCGTCAAGGTATTCAACGGGCTGAAAATTGAGCCGGTTAAAGTTTTCAGGGACTTGCGCCATGATCTCGCGGATATTTTGAAGAACATTCTTGTGCTGCTTGCCGAAAATCTCGGCAACGCGCAGCGAGGTCGTTACAGGATGGTCCGCCTTGAGGGTCACGGCGTCGGCAGGCAGGTCAATCAGGTTCATGGTCAGGCTCCTTTGAGGGTGGAAAGTTGGCCGCGCGCCTTGAGGTGGCGCACGAGGGACATGGCGAACTCGAAGCCGGCATCAAACTCCGGCGACGAAGCCAGGCCACGCGAAAGAGCTTTGCGCGGCTTGGATGCGGTGAAACGAGGGAAGGGGATAACGTCGGCGCTGGGCGCGAGCGTGCAGGCGGGATTTAACATGGCAATTCTCCAACAGGGCGATTCAAGAACCGCTCCCCCGCTGTCAAACGGGAGGGCGACCGTGCAGGTTGACAGACCGGTCGTTGGCACCGGCGAGCCCGAAGGCTCCCCACACGGCCGCCCGAAACTCGGGTGCGCCATGCGACGGACGTAAAAAAACCGCTTGGGGCGGCTGTCCGCCAACGATACCGGGCTGTCAAACCCGACCACCGGAACTCCGGCAGCGGGGGAATAGTACGCCCGGTTCGTTTTCAAAACAACTGGCCTTGTGCTAACGGATCGGCCTTGACGTTATCCGGCCGCTTCAATGCGTTTTCAATGGCCTTGCCGGTCACACCGTATTTGATGCCCAGCTCGAACACGGCTTCGGGCGAGCTGTAGCCGTTGATCGCGGTCAGGGTGTCAAACTCGGCGCGGATCAGGTCCTGGCTGCGCGACCAGAGCACTTCCTTGAGGTTGGGCACCTGCAGCCGGCTACCGCCCCACCCTTGGACGATGCGCTGGGCCACCGGCTCGCCAACGATTTCGCACAGGTGGGCGTAGCGCCGAATGCCTTGCGGACGAACGCCGCCGACACGGATCGGCACCGGCCACTCCTGACCGCCCCAGGCGCTGATGATGCGCGCCGCGCCTTCCATGCCGGCGACCCGGCACAGATCCGCCGCCGTACGCGGGAACATGGGCAAGCGGGAAAGCTCGAGGAGGAGTTCGGGTGTCATGGGTTCAGACCTTGGCCTGCTTGGAAAGCTGAGCGATCATGCCGCGCAGTTGCACGACCGGGAGCCATTCAACCCGGTCTTTCTTGAAGTTGTTCTTGGCGATCGCGTGTGCGTAAGCCCAGGGCTTTTTCTGGTCGGCGAGCAGTGCGCCGATCTTCGACAGTAGCCCGGCCTTCTCGGGCGAGACGCGGATCGGGCCGTCCTTGTGTCCGCCCAGGCTGGCACCCATGGCCAGCAGACGGTCGAGCACCTTGTTGGCGGTACCGACTTCCAGATCCTTGGTCGAACGCTTGCCAGCGCCAGCCTGCGCCTCGATCAGATCGCGCCGGGTGGCTTCGTCCATGCCCAGCTCACGGCAGGC
>NZ_JBMOJE010000073.1:0-26703 GCF_049316945.1 Propionivibrio sp.
GGATCACTTGGTGAGCCATGACAGAATTTGCTATATAAACATATCAGCAGATGATACAATGTGCCATGCGTGAAGACCACGGAATAGCCAACCTGCTAGACCTCCACGATCAGATCATTGATCAGGACGGTGGCTATTGGGTGAAGATCGAGGCTTGGCGAGTCGAGGTGACAACAGACGTCCCACACGGAATCCGCTATTCCCTGACGCTCCACGAGCCTTACGGAAAGCGGATTTTAGGATACGACAACGCGCATGCGGTAAAGCCGCCGAGGAAGTTCAAGTATGCCGGGTGGCGCCTGACTTACGATCACAAGCACCGTCATGTGAGCGACAAAGGCGTGCCCTACGAGTTTCAGGATGCACAGCAACTCCTGATCGATTTCTTCAACGAGGTCGACCGGGTTCTGAAGGAGGCAAGGCAGAAATGAAAGCCATCGTGATCGGTATCATGCCGCAGGACAAGATTCGGGAGCGGGTCTTGTCGATTGCTCGCGGCGAGCACAAGCCAAAGTCAGGTGAACCGAAAATCTGGTTCACCTCAATGCGCTCTCTCGCCGAGGTGTTGAGCGATGAGAATCGTGCATTGCTTCAGGTGATCAAGGAAACGAATCCGCAGTCCATCACGTCCTTGGCCGAGACGACCGGACGCAAACCGGGCAACCTCTCGCGGACGCTCAAGACCATGTCGAACTACGGTATCGTCGAAATGAAGCGCGAGCGAAACCACGTCCGTCCTATCGCCAAGGCGACCGAATTCAGGATTGTTGCCTGAACTGCAATCCTTTTAAATCATACATTTAAAGCGTAGACAGTTTGTGTTGGCATACGTTCTGGCCCGCCAGGAATTAAGCAGCAAACAGTCTATGACTGATTCGATGACCCCGCCAGACGCCAGTCTACGCGGGGTTTTTCGTTTATAGCACTGCACCTCGCCAACGCAAAAACCTCCGTTTCTTCCCGTTTTCTCGCTCTTAGAGGGCGTTTTTCTCAGAACCTGTTGACCTCGCGATTTTAGTACAGGTTTTTGAAATCCTTGCAGCACAAGGCTTTGCGGTGAGGTGCTGACCGAGTTCGCGGTGGCATGCCATTTGGTTTTGTGAGGGATGCCAACGAAAGCCGCACTCGCTCAAAGCTTTGGCCCTTCACTAGGTAAAGGTTTTACTTGAATTCGTTTTGCACGAGCAGAGGAACGGTCGCGGAGATACCATTGCTTGGCCTCGTGGCCGAGGGGAATAGGATATCAATGCTGGAATCGTGGTTTGTCATGAGGAGGCTCCTATTCCTGAACCAGGGGAAACTCAATCAGGAACACGAGGCTCCGGATTGCCGGAATGGTGCGGCTCAGCGGCATTTCGCCGTAGCTGCGGCCGACAGAAATTGGTGCATGCCCGGTTAAGGCATCGCTAACCTCTTCATCGATGGATGCGGCCCGGCACAATGTCTTGAAGGTAAGAGATATGAGACCTTGGTCATTCTTGCGGCCATCCAGAAAGTTGAAAATGAGATTGGCGGAGAATCCATTGTCACGCGCACAGGCGGAAATACACAGTTCGCGAGCCTCAAAATTGGCGCAGGTTTCCGCTAGGGTTTTGGGGGGCGCTGTCCTATCATTATGGTTATCCATGGATCGCATCCTTTTCTGAGTGGTTCAGAGTCGATGCGAATGATTGTCGACACTATAGTATTTTTTGTCAACCCTAAAAGGCGATATGCGTAAGCTTTCTGACGCCCCAACACTCGGTGGTGGGGCTGAATCATCAACTGAGAATCGTACTACAGGGAAAACTCTAGCCTCACGGTTGGTGTTGATTATCGGGAGCGAATCGGTGGCCTCCTTTGCCAGGCGAAGCGGGGTCGGCGAGAGTTTGTTGCGCAAGTATTTGAATGGTGCCCAACCAAATGCAAGCAATTTGGTGTTGCTTGCCGATGCTGGCGGTTGCTCGATCGATTGGCTGGCTGCAGGTCGGCCGCCAAGGATGCGGGCCGATATTTCTGATAATGCTAAGGGGCTTGAGGATGCATCGGTTGTTGGCAATGAATTTCTAGTTCTAAAACAATATCGCGCGGCAGATTCCGATCAAAAGACTGCTGTCCGCGTACTGCTCGAGGCCATTGAGCATCCAAGCGGTGGCGCTTGGTACCGGGCGGGTCAGGCGATCACCAATATCGCCAATATTTTCCCGCGCAAGAAGGATTAGTCCGGCATTATGTAGCAGCTACCCCACCCTAAATCAACGACGTACACGTTCCGGTTCTCCGATCTAGACATTTTTTTGGCGGGCTCACCTGTTGAGCCCTGCGTTTCGTAGACTGACTCACACCAACCCAACACCTGAGCCAGTCATGACCATCCATTTCCTTCTCTCGGCCGAAGCCCGCACGCTGTCGGTCCTTCAGGTCGCCGGCATGAGCGACGATGAAGCCTTTGTCCTGTTCCGGCGCCTGCGCTGGGGCGAAGGCGACGAAGTGGTGTGCCCGCATTGCGGCACCGAGCACCGGCACTACTTCAAGGCCATGAGGGACGCAGAGGTTAATTCAAGAAGGGATTCAAGGCTGCGCGCTCACGGGTGCGCAGCTTTTTTGATGTGCGCCCGGCAGGGCGCACTTACTTGGAGGAGAAAGTCCTCTACTCGCCCGACAAGGGGAAGAGTTAGCTGAACGGCAAGGGTGTCGCGGGCGACTGCGAATCTGGAGGAGGCCGAAGGCAAAGCGCTGGCCTGACGAACAGGAAGCGGATACGAGGCGGCGTAGCGGGGTGAGGTGTCGATTATCATCAAAGCCCGAAACTTGTAAGGAACGCTACGACGTATATCCGAAAGGCATAAGCGTGAAGGTAGGTGCGCAATACCCGGGGAGATCTGCATGCGTGTCTAGTGCTACCGACATCGAGAGGTATCGGGATGCGCATGCAGAAGTCAGCAGAAGGCATAGTAGGTTGAGGGTGCATGGGAAGCGGCAGGGGTGGTCGGGCGGGCCAAGGTAATACTCTTCGACTTGTTGCTTCAGCAGTCGATTGATATGCTTCCGATGTCCTTTCGCGATTGCGTTACTAATCCAAAGCCAAGTGAAGTGGGGCAAGACAGACCCGTTCCGCCCGTGTAAGCCGTACATCTCCATCGTTGCCACACCTACCAATGCCGTCAAATCCTCTGCGGCGCTAGATCGCCGCACTTGTATGGAAGCCCCAATAATCAGAGTTTCTTCGGCTGGCGGTGTGAACGAGAAGTTTTGCCTTCAGAAAGAGGTGGTGTGATGACAGGGATGTCCAGCCCGGGGTATTTGATCTTGGCCATGGCCTGTGCCAGAAATTTCAGCGAATGGCCACTGCCATATCCCCTGCTGACACTGCCGTTCGTATGTCCGGTCAGCGCATCATGGATTTCCTCGCCTAAGCCGGCATCCCGGCAGGCATCCTTAAAGCTATGTCGTAGGCTGTGGAAAACCTTTTTGGGATTGCTGATTTTGATATTCTTGCGTAAATATCGTCCGAACCACTTGCTCCAGTTGCCGGTGATGTGTCCGAAGCGGTCGGGAACAAGATTTGGAAAAAGCTGTTCGGAGCCTGTATGGGTAATGGCATCGCGATATTTGATAAACCCCGCTTTGAGGAGCGCCGGATGAAGCGGTACTTTGCGGCGTGAGGCTTCCGTTTTGACACTCTTTTCCTGACCCTCATCGCCCCCTTCATCAATAACATGAATAAAGTAGCCGGCGATGGGGTCCTTAAGGACATCATTGACCATAAGTTGCCCCAGTTCGTTCTCCCTCGCCCCTGAAAACAAGGAGAGCAAAGGTAACCATACGGCGGCCTCACCAGCGCCACCAATTGGCCTTTCACCACCCGAATAGAGGGGACAAGTCAGAATGAGCTTCAGATCCTCAAGGTCAAAAGGAAGTCGGGAGACCGGTTCGACTTTCGGTTTGTTAACCTTGACCTGAGCGGCCGGGTTGGCCTCAAGACGGTCATTTGAAACAGCGTGGTTGAGTATGGCCTTCAGATGCACAACTTTATTGGACACCGTTTTGAAATGTAACTTCCGCTCAACAAGGGCGTCTTTGAAGGCCACAAAGTCGGCCTTGCGAAGTTCGGAAGCGGGCTTGTCACCGACGATGTCGAGGAACAGAGTTACGGTGGCTTTATATGTCGCCTCTGTTTTGGATGGACGCGGTGTCGCTGTACGCCAGTATTCGTAAAAATCCAGCAACCCCGGCTGCTTTGAAACACTGGGGTTCAAGGGGTAGGCTCGATCCTGGGTGACGATACGTTCCGTCTCGACAACCTGCCCGGCATTTCGTTTCCGGATAAGGTCATTGGCTTCAGTTGCCGCCTGGAGGAAAGCAAAGCCCAGACGTTGAAAGTCCCCCTCGGGAACATCGAGTTCAATACCAAGGAGATAGAGCATACTGTTCAAGGCCGGCGCGATTACGGCCACGTCTCCGCGAGCCAAAGCCTGTTGGAGAAGCTCCTGCGTTGCATTGGCCTGAGCATGCAGTTCGGTGAATTCGTCTGCATCGAGGCCGACACAACGACGCGCATCGTCGTTAGCTAAAACCTCCCACATCCACCGTTTTTTGAATTGGTCGATGAAGTCTGGATCAATCTGGCTGACCCGCCGGCGAGCAATTTTGCCGCGCGCTGTATCGCGCTGGTAACGATGCCGCTCAAAATCTTCTGTGATGGATGCCGCTTTAAGCCGGCATAAGGAAGCGGCTTCTCGTTTATCTGAAGTGCGGAGTGATAACTTGAGTTCCCACTGACCGTTATAAAATGACCTCAGATCTTCGGGGATACGGATGCGGAAGTAGTATCGGCTCCCCCGCTTCAAGAGATGGGTTTGACCATGCATATTGCCGCCTTTCGACGTCACGGTGTACCACCCTTGTGTACCACTTTAACTCCCGAGAACCCAGCAACAATCGGGATTATAATACAATCAACAACTTAAATCGTCCTTGGCGGAGAGGGCGGGATTCGAACCCGCGGTGGGATGTTATCCCACACACGCTTTCCAGGCGTGCGACTTAAACCACTCATCCACCTCTCCAGAAGAGGGCGCATTCTAGCAGAAGCATTCTGGATCAACAAACTCGGCTGGCAATTCACGAAATTCGTTCAGACGCACACCAAGCCGTTCAGTTCGCAGACGACCTGCCGGACATAGGCCAGAAAAATCCACAGCAACAAGAGCAGGAAGAAGGCTGCAAAGGGTATGTACTTGTCTGCAATCATCTTTGGCGTAATGAAGCGTGTCGCCAACATGGCAGGGCGCGTAATGATGCGAAATAGCTGAAAAATAATATTCTTTTCACGCGAGCCGCCGGCAAGCATGAAAAGTAAACCCTGTGCCAGGATGAACATACCGGCAATTTCAGCGAGCGCTCTCAGTACAGAGAGAATTTGTAGTTCGATAATGACCATAGGCTTTTCTATAGAAGGACGGATCCTAAGCGACGCCAACCACCAAGCCTTGCAGCCGACCAGAATACTGCTTGATTCCAACTCTGGATTTCGAAACACACTGGCGAAACGGATTTAAAGAACAACTCATCAATCAGTTCACATCCATTCATCGCCCTCTCGAACGCCGTATTCCTTATCGAGTTTATTCATGTATCTGGCGTAGTACCAGATGATTGATACATAGATTATCAGCGACCCTTGAGCGCCCATATAAAACCCCAACGGGAATCCAAAAATCGTGATCCCGCCAAGCTCACGGGCGTAGTAGCTGACAACGAAGGTAACCACAAACCATATAGCCAGGAGAATTGAGGTTATACGAAGGTTTCGGCGCCAGTATTCTTTGTGCTTTTTTGTAAGTTGCATCTACGCCTCCCCGTGCGGTGAAATTTCAGCAAGTGACAAGGTGCGGGTCAGTGACGAAAAACATCAGGGTAACGGACGCTCTCAACGAAATTCTGGATTTCACGACTTGGAGGATCACCGAACAGACTGACTACGATGATGGTTACAAAGCCTACGGCCACACCCCAGATCCCAGCAGAAGTTGACTGTATGCCCAGCCATGGCTCCATACCGATGCCATTGATACCGAGCCATGGAATGGAGTCAAACTGTACGCGCACCATGTAGTACATCGTGACCAGAAGGCCAAGCACCATTCCACTAATGGCTCCTGCCTTGTTGGCGCGCTTCCAGAAGATACCGAGTACCAGGGCCGGGAAGAAAGCCGCTCCGGCCAGCGAAAACGCCCAGGCCACCATGAATAAAATAGTAGCCGGCTTTTGTGAGGCAACCATTGCCGCCAATACGGCAACCACGAGTAACAAGGTTTTTGAAACAACCAGCCGCCACTGAGTGGTCGCATTGGGACGGAATATTTTGTAATAGACGTCATGCGAAAAGGCTCCGGCTATCGTCAGCAATAATCCGTCGGCAGTCGACAAGCCGGCGGCCAGCGCCCCAGCCGCAACCAGTCCGGAAATAACGTAGGGCAAACCGGCGATCTCGGGGGTAGCCAGCACGATCACATCGGGATTGAGGGAAAGCTCGGCAAGCTGGAGAATTCCATCGTGGTTGATGTCCTCGATCGACACCAATCCAACTTTACCCCACGCGCCAATCCAGCTTGGCAGTTGAGCAATCGTTGAACCCACCAGGTTCGAATATATCTCGTATTTGGCAAAAACGGCATAGGCGGGAGCGGTCAGATAAAGAGCGAGGATGAACAGCAGCGACCAGAAAACAGAATTTCGCGCTTCACGCACACTCGGTGTCGTGTAATAGCGCATCAGGACATGCGGCAAGGCCGCCGTGCCCACCATCAGACAAAAAACGAGGGTGATGAAATTGAGTCGCGCCGTATTGCTTGCGGCTTCATCCTTGCCCGGATAGGGCTCTACATGATGGATAAGTTCGCCAGCTCGCTGCGTGGCCTGCCGCATCAACGAATCCCAGTAATCACGTGCAGCCTCGGGAGACTTCGGCAACTCCCGGCGTTGCCGCTCAAGGGCAAAGACCTCACGCATCTGCACGTTAGTGTCTTTCAACTGGTTAATTTGTACAGAAAGTATGCGCCTCTCTTCAGCAAGCGATTCAGGCAGGCCGGATATTCGGGCAGAAAACGCATCGGCGCGCTCAAGATAAAGACGCCGCACATCCATCTCGGCGGGGTCACTCGAAATCCTTTGTTCAAGCACTTCGATTTTCTGCAACACCTGACCATACATGATTTGCGGCACGGGGACGCCAGTGGCCTTGTACGAAAGCATGGCCACCGGTGCGACGTAAGCAACGATCAACACCAGATACTGGGCAACCTGCGTCCAGGTAACCGCACGCATGCCACCGAGAAAGGAGCAAACGAGAATTCCGGCCAAACCGACAAAAACACCAATCTCGAACTGCAAGCCAACAAAGCGACTGGTAATGACGCCTACGCCGTAAATCTGCGCAACCACGTAAACAAAGGAGGCCAGGACAGTGGCAAAAACACCGACCAGGCGCGCCGCACTGCCGCCGTAGCGGGCACCGAGAAAATCAGGAATGGTGTATTGACCAAAGCGCCGCAAATAAGGAGCAAGTAGTAGCGCGACCAGGACGTAACCACCCGTCCAGCCCATTACATAAGCCAGCCCTTGATAACCCGTGAGAAAGAGCGTGCCCGCCAATCCGATGAAGGACGCGGCGCTCATCCAGTCGGCACCGGTGGCCATGCCATTGAACACCGCCGGGATTCTTCGACCGGCTACGTAGTATTCGGCAACATTCGATGTCCGGGCCATCACCCCGATGGTGCCGTACAGGATCAGTGTCAGGAAAAGAAAGGCGTAGCCAATCCAGCGCGGGGGCATGCCGTAATGCTCAAGGATGCCCAGCGCCAGAATGAAAGAAAAAAAGCTGCCGGTATAAAGGGCGTAATAGCGACGCAGTTGACCGGAGGAGTCAGTCATCTGGCTTGCTTGGCGTGACATTCGCTCAAACCGCTGACAAAGCCATCCGCGCACTCCGAAAGTGATCGTGTAAATGAAACTGTCAGGCCAGCGACTATCATGACGTGGATTGGAGCCCGATCAGTGAGCGTTAGCGGCGATCATGCATCCAGCGCCGCGCCTTCTCTATCTTTAGAAAACTGGCTGGAGAATCTGCGCCTTTTTGACTGCCAGCGGCAATCGCTACCTGCAAAAGTTTTGCCGTTGCGTAGGCATCGGAAACTGCGTTATGGCGCAAGATGTTCTCGATTTCAAAAATATCAAGCCAGTCATCAAGCGACATTTTGACCTCCATTCGGTCCTGAAACAGACTGGGAAGCACCCAGGCAAGATCAATCCAGGTCTGTCCAAGAACTACTCCGAGATACTCAGCCATCGCCTTTTCGATCATCGACTGATCAAAAAAGGCGTGAAAAGCAACCAAAGGTGCTTTGCCAATATACTGGAGAAAGGCAAGAAGTGCTTCAACCGGATCCATCCCTTCACTCTGGGCGGAACCGCCAATGCCATGAATAAGAATGTTCTCATGGGTGCTCACCTTGTCTTGCCGCAGCACAACCTGAAAAACATCGTTGAAATCCATCCGACCGTCGACCAGCGCCACCGCACCAATCGAGATCAGGCTATCCGTCTTCATGTTCAGTCCGCTGGTTTCAACATCGACAATCACATAGCGGCAACGGGTGTGCTCTAGATCAAGATCGGCCTCAGGCAACTGTTGCCAAGCCTCAATGACCTGACGCTGTTCTGGCGAGAGTACGACCTCCCGCTGCGCATTGGCACTACCGAAAAGTCTGGAAAACCAAGCCATGATCAAAGTTGATAATCAAGTTTGAGACGCTGCTGAAGCTTGCGCGCCTGGCGGAACGCCTCTTTCAGGATGCGCCGGTCAACCTCGTTCAGATCGTCCGGCCGGACCAGATTGTCGCCCTCCCGGCCTTGTGTCTGTTCCGAGTGCTGACGGCGCAAACGCATAAGCTGTATGAAATTGAAGCCATCGACCGCTGCCGCAGCCTCTTCAGGTGGAATATGCATCTTCGACGCTGACAGCTTGATGCGCTGCACCGTGTTGGTGGCCGCAACATCATGCGCCAGGGCAAATATGCGCGCCGCGTCGATGAACAGACGCGCGCCATACTTCTTGAGGTCGATGTTTCCAGGATGTTCCGGATCGGCATCGGTCACGAAATCGCGAAACTTGCCGAGTGGCGGCAGAATGCTATTGGCGTTTCCCGCCATCATGCGAAGAAAAAGCGGATTGCTGCGTGTCCGCCGCAGAAGTGTCAGGCGCATGCGGTCGGCCAGATTGAACTTGCCGAACAGCGGCCTGAAGTCGAAGAAGATCGTCGAATTGAGCAGCGCCTGGGGCTCCGGCATACGAATCCAGTTGTCAAACTTCTCTTCCCACTCCTCCAGGGTCAGACACATGCCCGGATTGCTGGCCATGATTTTTCCGGTACACAACGGAAAACCACACTTGTCGAGATCCTCATTAACGTCACGTGCGAACTCAAGCAGCAGCAACTGTGTCTGCTCCCGATCCATGATGTCAGTACAGATATAGACAATCCCGTTATCCTGATCGGTACTGAAGGTCTGCTCGTCGCGCCCTTCGGAACCGAACGACAACCACGCCCACTCAATGCCATACAGGTCATGTTTATCCAGATTGATCTGAATGACGCGACGCGTCAGCGTATCGTTCAGCGCAGAAATGAACTGGGTGATCTGCTCAGCACCGACGCCCTGTGCGAGCATGTTGAGCGAAAGCTGGCGAACGTCCTTGCTGGCCATCAGCAGCATGTCGATACTGGTCGCCGAATCGATCGTCTGCCGGATCTGGCGCAGCCCGACACGTTGCAGTGTAAAGAGGTCGCGCTCCGAAACAACGCCTTTCAGATGTCCACCCTCATCGACTGCCAGCACATGGCGCACCCCATGCTTGGCCATTGCCAGTGCCGCGTCGTAGGCGTTGGCGGCAAACGGCAAGGTGTGCGGATCAGGCGTCATGACCAGATGAATCGGGCCGTCAAGTGAGGCGCCTGACAGAACAACACGTTTCAGCACATCGGATTGTGTGAAGATGCCGACCGGTTGCAGGTCAGCATCGACGATAATCATCGAGCCGATACTGCGACTGGCCATTACTTCAATGACCTGACGCGTTGGCGTATCCGGCGTAACCGAGATGGGATCCTTCTTGATGATCGATGCCAGCGGCGAATTCATCGTCTGTTGCTCGGCAACGTGCTGGGAAAAATGCATCTGCAACTGCTGGCGAGACTGACTGAGCAGACTGGCGAGATATTGCGTGCAGAAGAGATTGAAAACCGAACTTTGCTGCATCAGCACGAGGAAAACCTCGGCCGGCAGTTCATAGCAAAAGACATCCTCAAGTGCCGTATAGCTGCTGCTCGAAGGACGCTGCGCTATCACCGGTCCGATCGTAAAACATTCGCCGGGTCCCAGCGTCATCGATGAATGTTCCATCACGCTCACTTCACCCGTATGACGAACTAGAACCTTGCCTCGCTGCAAGATACGAAAGATCCGCACCACACCGGTATCCGGCGAAACAATCAAGGAGGCCTTTGGGTAATAGGCCAGCTTGACGCTATCGCCAAGAAACTGAAGATCATCCTGCTCCATGCGATCAAACGGCGGGTAGGACCGCAGAAATTTGATCATTGCCGAAACCAGCATCTCCGTCGCATTGTTGCTCATCCCTGCTCCCTGATCAGTACGCACCCCAAGAGTGTTTGCTCAGGGCGACTGCGCTTGCCCTTCAGCGCAAATGGTCAGGCCGGCACACTGAGTGTACCGGCCCGAAGAGCGGTCTGTAATTGCCGCTTAGTCCTGCTTATTGCATCGACTATAACCCGTTTATCCGGGAAATGGCGATGCAGCCTCCTCACCCAAACAAAATCAATTGCCTCTTAACTGATCGAGAATCGCCGGATTCTCCAGAGTCGAAACGTCCTGCGCAACTGCCTCACCCTTGGCCAACGAGCGGAGCAGACGGCGCATGATCTTACCGGAACGTGTCTTCGGCAGATTGTCGCCAAAGCGAATGTCTTTCGGCTTGGCAATCGGACCGATTTCCTTGCCGACGTGATTCTGCAATTCCTTGATCATCTTGGCCGAAGCCTCGCCCACCGGGCGTGCGCCCTTGAGCACGACAAAGGCGCAGATCGCCTCGCCGGTCAGATCGTCAGGACGCCCAACCACGGCAGCCTCGGCCACCATCGGATGCGAAACCAGCGCGGATTCGATTTCCATCGTACCCATGCGGTGACCGGAAACATTCAGCACATCGTCAATACGGCCGGTAATGGTGAAGTAGCCGGTATTGATGTCGCGCACCGATCCGTCGCCGGCGAGATAAAGCTTGCCGTTGAAATCATTCGGGTAATAGGAAGTCTTGAACCGTTCCGAGTCATTCCAGATGTTGCGGATCATCGACGGCCATGGCTTGGTTACGACCAGCAAGCCACCCTTGCCCCAATCGAGTTCGGTACCGGTTTCATCGACGATAGTTGCCTGAATGCCAGGGAAGGGCAGCGTGCACGAACCCGGAACCATTGGCGTCACGCCCGGCAGCGGAGTAATCATGTGGCCGCCGGTTTCCGTCTGCCAGAAGGTATCAACAATCGGGCAACGACCACCACCAACATCGTTGTAATACCACATCCATGCGGCCGGATTGATCGGCTCGCCCACCGTACCCAGCAGGCGCAGCGACGACAGGTCGTACTTGGTCGGCGCTACGGCAGGATTGGTGTCACAGGCCTTGATCAGCGAGCGGATCGCGGTCGGTGCGGTGTAGAAGATATTGACCTTGTGATCCTGGATCATCTTCCAGAAACGGCCTGCGTCGGGATAAACCGGCACGCCTTCGAAAACCATCTGGGTACCACCGCAAGCCAGCGGGCCATAGGTGATGTAGGTGTGGCCGGTAACCCAGCCGATGTCGGCCGTACACCAGAAGATATCATTCGGTTTCAGGTCGAACGTCCACTTCATGGTCAACACGGCATGCAGCATATAGCCGCCGGTCGAATGCTGAACGCCCTTTGGCTTGCCAGTAGAACCCGAGGTGTAAAGCAGGAACAGCGGATGTTCGGCTTCGACCCACTCCGGCTCGCACACTTCTGATTGGCCGGCGATCACGTCGTCCCACCAGATGTCGCGACCGGCAACCATGGTGCAGGCGCCGCCAGTGCGCTTGAATACGATCACCGTCTTGATCGTGTCGCAACCACCGAGTTCAATACCTTCATCGACGGCTGGCTTGAGCGGAAGCTTCTTGCCGCCACGACACTGCTCGTCCATGGTAATCACGGCAACGGCGCCGGCGTCATTGATCCGGTCGCGCACCGATTGTGCGGAGAAACCGCCGAACACGACAGAGTGAATGGCTCCGATGCGGGCACAAGCCTGCATGGCAACAACGCCTTCGATACCCATCGCCATATAAATAATGACGCGGTCGCCCTTCTTGATGCCCTTTGCCCGCAGCCCGTTGGCCAGCTTGCTGACCATGACCAGCAGTTGCTTGTAGGTGACTTGCTTTACTTCGCCGTCATCCGTCTCAGAAATGATCGCTACCTTGTCGCCAAGGCCGGCCTCGATATTACGGTCCAGACAGTTGTAGGAGGCATTCAGCGTGCCGTCGGCAAACCATTTGAAGAAAGGCGCATTGGACTCATCGAGTACCTGCGTAAAAGGCTTCTTCCAGCTCACATGCTCACGTGCCAGACGGGCCCAGTAGCCCGTGTAGTCGTTGGTTGCTTCGTCACACAGCGCTTTGTAAGCATCCATGCCGGAAATCGTAGCCTGCTTGACGAACTCGTCAGACGGCTGAAAAAACGTAACAGACTCATTCTGGGACATATTCCATCTCCTGTGCTGTGTTAAAGAGGCTTGATAATTTGTGCGGGCGCGCACTGTGACAAACCACACTCATGATTCACAACCCGGCGTGACGGCAAGGCCGGAAAACGCCTTTGCCATAAAAAAATATCACGTGAATTGAAACGAATTAGATGCTCCTTATCTTACACATCACTTACACGAACTGGCTTGAAGGGCTGATTATCCTTGGAATCCCAAGACCCATATCATGGTTACGCAAGGCCCGAGATCGAACCATGAGGTGATCCAAAAAAACTATCAGCATCGACGCAACGCATTCGAAGACCGAGGGAAAATTGCACAATTTATTGATCAACAGCCCCTTGGTACGCAGCAAATGGAAGGATTGATTGATGATAAAATTCCCGCTTGCAAATTTCAGCACCAGCAACCGTCACCGCCAATAAATCCAGCATAAAGAAAACCCCCTGCCCCTACGCGGAATGCCCACCAAAACCTTTGATAGAAAGCCTGAAATGACCAACATTCGCCAGGAAGATCTTATCCAGAGCATTGCCGATGCCTTCCAGTACATCAGCTACTACCATCCGCTCGATTTCATCAAGGCGCTGGGCGAAGCCTACGATCGTGAGGAATCTCCTGCGGCCAAGGACGCGATTGCCCAGATCCTGACCAACTCGCGCATGTCCGCTGAAGGCCACCGCCCGATCTGCCAGGACACCGGCATCGGCATGGTCTTTCTCAAGGTCGGGATGGACATCCAGTGGCCGGACGCCACGATGAGCCTGCAGGAGATGGTTAACGAAGGTGTCCGCCGCGCCTATGCCGACCCGGACAACCCCTTGCGCGCCTCGGTACTCGCCGATCCCTACGGCAAGCGCAACAACACCAAGGACAACACCCCGGCCGTCGTGCATTTCGAAATTGTCCCCGGTCACCACATCGAAGTCATCTGCGCGGCCAAGGGTGGCGGCTCGGAAGCCAAGGCCAAATTCGCCATGCTCAACCCCTCCGACGACCTCGTCGACTGGATTCTCAAAACGGTACCGACCATGGGCGCCGGCTGGTGTCCGCCCGGCATCATCGGCGTCGGCATCGGCGGCACGCCGGAAAAGGCGATGCTGATGGCCAAGGAATCGATCATGGCGCCGGTCGACATTCAGGAACTCAAGGCCCGTGGAGCGAGTGGTGCAAAACTCACCCGTGCCGAAGAACTGCGCCTCGAACTCTACGAAAAAATCAACGCCCTCGGCATCGGTGCCCAGGGTCTGGGCGGCCTCACCACCGTGCTCGATGTCAAGGTACTCGACTTCCCCTGCCACGCCGCCAACCTGCCGGTTGCACTGGTTCCCAACTGTGCGGCTACGCGTCACATCCACTTCCATCTTGACGGCTCCGGCCCGGCCAAACTCGAACCGCCGAAGCTCGAAGACTGGCCGGCCGTGACCTGGACGCCGGATCTCAAGACGGCGACGCGCGTCAACCTGAACACGCTGACCAAGGCCGAAGTTGCGGCCTGGACGCCCGGCCAGAAACTGCTGCTCAACGGCAAGATGCTGACCGGCCGCGACGCCGCCCACAAACGCATCGCCGACATGCTGGCCAAGGGCGAAAAGCTGCCGGTCGACTTCACCAACCGCGTCATCTACTACGTCGGCCCGGTTGATCCAGTCCGTGACGAAGTAGTCGGACCGGCCGGCCCGACGACGGCCACACGCATGGACAAGTTCACGCGCATGATGCTGGAAAAGACCGGCCTCATCTCGATGGTCGGCAAATCCGAGCGCGGCCCCGCCGCCATCCAGGCCATCAAGGACAACAAGTCGGCCTACATGATGGCCGTTGGCGGTGCGGCCTATCTGGTGGCCAAGGCCATCAAGTCGGCCAAGGTCGTCGGCTTCGCCGATCTCGGCATGGAAGCCATTTACGAATTTGACGTTCAGGACATGCCGGTCACCGTCGCCGTCGATTCAAGCGGCACCTCGGTGCACAACACCGGACCGAAGGAATGGCAGATCAAGATCGGCAAGATTCCGTATAGCGAACCGGCTGCCCACTGATCGCTGGACGCAGAGCACAAACGAAGCCGGCCATGCGCCGGCTTTTTTCGTCCGGTAGAGTAGAGAACAGGCTTTCGCCTGCCCTCCCTCATCAAACCGCGCATGCGCTATTAACGCACACGGCCTTCCGATGTTCTTCACACCGAGGCATGCACATTTTCCCGCACAGTGCTTTGCCAGCGCGACTGAGGATGTCGCGCTTGAACACTCAAACCTTGATCCAAAAAAACCGCAGTTCAAACCACGGCGACACGGCGGGCACAGCGAAAAGCCTCAGTTTTTCAGGATAACAGGCGTGGAATGGCGATCTTCAGCCAGGCACCGCCAAGAGCCGCATCCAGTCTGGCTCTCCCGGCATCATCAATGGAGATGACCGATTTACGCGGCTTCCCGGCCGAGTCCTGAGAAACCCAGTCCGGATGAGCCGGAACCAGGTCAGGCGTAGGTCATGGTGATCATATCGGTTCTCCCAAAGTGGATGAGAGTTCTATTGCAAGCCCTGTGCCATCCCGGAAAACCAACTTAACCGACTGTTTTAATACAGTTGTTGCTCCGCAAGGCTTTGTCGTTTTTGCGACAAACCGTCAGGCGAGTGTGCGAAAGCGCGATTCTGAAGAAGGCGCTCGGCGCGCGTGACCCATCGTAGGGTGCAATAAGCGTAGCACATTGCACCCTACAACGTTGTAACCGCATGGATAGGCAATCTGCAAGGTATACGCCTGAAGAGTGCCGTGTTTATTGGCTCTCAGGAGATACACGCCACAGAACGCCTATTGACGATCGGTGCAGCCCCGTTCCAGATTCAGCGCCAGCAAGCGGCGAAGAACAGCATAGTGGCGACCTACAGGGATCGCGAGTATCTTGTATGCTTTTTTGATGGTGCCCTCCTTGCGTTTCTGCACCATTAGGGTCATCTAACCTGCCAAAGCTATACTTGGCGCAATGATTTACCTGCACAGACTGCTCCCGCTTCTAGTTTCGCCCATCGCATTGTTACTATTGCTGATGGCGTGGGCTGCTATCAGGCGATCACGCCCTGCGGCACTGTTAGCCATGTTGTTGCTCTACGCAGCCAGCATGCCGTTGCTGTCGGACCGACTGTTCCGATCACTTGAGCAACAGCAAATCCGATTACTTCCGACGACAGTGACGCCAGCACAGGCAGTTGTAGTGTTAAGCGGCATGTTGCACGGTGTGCAGGGTGAGCGAGGGGTCGTTCATGAATGGGGAGAAGCCGCCGACCGATTTTTTGGTGGAATGGAACTCTACGAGTCAGGCAAGGTTCCGCAACTGGTTTTTACCGGTGGGAAGTTGCCCTGGCAGAACGAACAGGAGCCCGAGGGCGAAGTACTGCGGCGTTTGGCTCTTCACTTGGGTGTACCTGCCAACGCAGTGACAGTAAGCGAGCCGGTACAGAACACCGAACAGGAATCTGTCGCAGTGCGGAAATTGCTAGAGCCGGGAGTGCAACGCATTGTGCTGGTAACCTCAGCCTTCCACATGCCGCGCGCGCAACTGTTGTTTGAGCGAGCAGGATTTGTCGTGACGCCCTACCCGGTAGACCTCCGGGTAACTGTCCGTGAAACCACACCGATGGACTACCTGCCTGATGCCCACGCCCTCTGGATGACTGACATTGCATTGCGAGAGTGGCTGGGGCGCGGCTATTACTTTTTCAGCTCGTAGGGTGCAATAAGCGTAGCGCACCCCAAGAGTATTTGCTTCGCGGCGCATTGCACCATCGGCGATTTGTGCCCCTAGGCGATTTCGCAGGCGCAATGCGCTACGCATATCGCACCCTGCAACGCTGTAAGCTCATGGATAGGCAATCTGCAAGCCTAATGCCTGAAGAGTGGCGTATCTATTGGCTTTCCAGCCATCATTACCATAGACCACCTGTTGGCGTGTCCTGCAGACCGATTCGCCGGGGACATTCACGCCTCAACCCGACGCGTAGGTGTAGCAACCTTTCGGACAAACCCGGCAGCAGGAGCCGCAGCCGATGCAATCGGCGGCATCGGCCAAGGACATGACCATCATGTCATCGTCGTCTGCATCGAACTCGCGCTCGACCAGATCCAGGACGTTGCGCGGACAAACCTTGTAGCAGCGGCCGCAAGTTCATCGAACAACGGCGCGACATGCCAGAACTCGCCGGCAATGTTGTATTCGCCGATCAGATTCACGTCGTAAGTCGGCAGCCCGTCGGCGCGCGGTGCGGCGGGAAGCGGCTCGCGGGTGCCGATCACATGCTTGAACATGGCTTCGCCGGCCAGCCGGTTGCCGAGGTTCTTGGTGCCGTAAAAGCTTGCCGCATCGACCGGCACCACCGGCGTTCCCCAGCGCGCGCTGGCGTCCTTGCAGACGGCCTCGACATCGTCGCCGACCAGCGCCCCGTCAAAGGAACAACCGCCGGCCGTGGCGCCCGGCTTCGGTCGGGCGCACCCGGATTTTTCCTTCGTGTTGTGGCTACAGGCTGGCTCGTCAGGCAAGGCCCGGATTTCGCTGGCTTTCATGGTGCTCTCCGGTGGTATGAAGAACATTTTGCAAGACCGGTGCCACTTTTAATGCGCTGATTTAATTGAGTTTATAGGTGGATCAGTTTGTCACAAAGCCGACAATCCAGCGGTGCAGCGGCGGTATCGTCACAAGTGGCTGGTCAGCCTGTGAAAAATTCATAAATCCATGGCCCGAGGCCAGGCTACGCGCCCGCAAAGGCGCAAAGGGGCAAAGGAAACGCAGAGGAACCCCATTGTTTGAAAAGGTTTTCTTTGCGAAACCTTTGCTCCTTTGCGCCTTTGCGGTGGGGGCCGGGTATTTTTTCGCAGCTTCTGAGAGCCAATATCCATGCGCTTCTTCAGGCATTGGTCAAGCCCGGAATGACGGTGGATGGTTAGAACAAATTTACCCTGGCGAAGAACCAGACTTCTGTCATCCACAGGAGCTATCAGGCTAGAATCGGCCCTTGGCTACGGTCGACTCAGGTTCTTGCATGAAATTTCTCTCTTCGCTCCCGCTCGGCGGGCGTAAGGTTCTTATGGCACTGGTGCTGGTGGCCTTGATGGCGGCCGGTGCCTTTTTGCTTTTCGCTGCCGGCCGCGAAATTCCGCCGGCCCTGGCCGCGAAGGGCGCGGCCAGGCCGGCGCTGACGGTCACCCTGGTTGCGCCGCAGACCTTTGACTGGCCGAAGGTGCTGCCAGCCAATGGCAACGTCGTCGCCTGGCAGGAGGCGGTGATCGGGCCGGAGATCAGCAATTACCGGATCACCGAGGTTCTGGTACAGGTCGGTGATGTGGTGAACAAGGGGCAGGTTCTCGCGCGTATCGCCAGCGATATCGTGGCCAGCGAATTGGCCGAGGCGCAGGCTGCGGTGGCCGAATTGCAGGCCAGCGCGAGCGAGGCGAAAGGCAATGCGGCACGGGCTCACGAACTGCGCGAAAAGGGCTTCTACAGCACGCAACTGAATACCCAGTACCAGACCGCCCAGAACACGGCGGTGGCACGCCTGGCTGCCGCTCAGGCGCGCCAGCTAGCCGCCGCTGTCAAGATGAGCAAGACGGCGGTGCTGGCGCCCGACGCAGGCGTGATTTCAGCGCGCAGCGCGACGGTCGGTTCGCTGACCCAGGCCGGGCAGGAACTGTTCCGGCTGATTCGAGGCGGCCGCTTGGAGTGGCGGGCCGAAGTGCCGTCGGCCGACCTGGCCAGCCTCAAGCCGGGGCAAGTGGCGGCGTTGATCAGTCCGGGGGGCGAGAATGTCAAGGGGACAGTTCGCGCCGTGGCACCGAGCGTCGATCCGCAGACCCGCAATGGCTTGGTCTATGTCGATCTGCCGAAAACCTCGGCGGTGCGGGCCGGGATGTTCGCCCGTGGCGAGTTCGAACTGGCGCGCAGTCCGGCGCTGACGCTGCCGCAGACGGCGGTGGTGTTGCGCGAGGGTTTTGCTTACGTGTTCCGGCTTGAGGCGGCGGACCGCGTGGCGCAGGTCAAGGTCGTGCCCGGCCGCCGGGTCGGCGAGCGCCTGGAGATCGTTTCCGGCCTGGCGCCGGATGCACGCGTCGTCGAGAACGGCGCCGGCTTCCTGGCCGACGGCGATCTGGTGAAAGTCGTCGAAGGCAACTTCAGGCCGTGATCAACGTCTCCTCATGGTCGATCCGGAATCCGATTCCGGCCATCCTGCTGTTCCTGCTGCTCACGCTGGCCGGCCTGCTCGCCTTCAAGGCGATGAAGATCCAGCAATTCATGGACATCGATTTGCCGACGGTGACGGTGACCGCCTCGCTGCCGGGTGCCGCCCCAGCCCAGATGGAAACCGAGGTGGCGCGCAAGATCGAGAACTCGGTTGCGACGCTGCAGGGCATCAAGCACATCTACACCAAGGTGCAGGATGGCACGGCCATCGTCACCGTCGAATTCCGTCTGGAGAAGCCGACGCAGGAAGCCGTCGACGACGTGCGCGACGCCGTTTCCCGCATCCGCTCCGACCTGCCGGGCGACCTCAATGACCCGGTGGTCAGCAAGATGAGTGTCACCGGCGCGCCCATCCTGACCTACACGGTGGCCTCGAGCCGAATGGACGACGAGGCGCTGTCGTGGTTCGTCGATAACACGGTGACCAAGCGCATTCTCAGCGTGCGCGGCGTCGGTGCGGTGGCCCGGGTTGGTGGAGTGACGCGCGAAGTGCATGTCGAACTCGATCCGGCCCGGCTGCTTGCGCTCAATGCCACAGCCGCCGACATTTCCCGGCAGTTGCGCCAGATCCAGCAGGAGGCTTCCGGCGGGCGCTCCGATATCGGCGGCGTCGAGCAGTCGGTGCGCACCATTGCCACAGTGCAGTCGGCGGCCGAACTGGCGGCGATGGACATCGTTCTTTCCGACGGCCGCAAGATTCGCCTCGATCAGGTGGCGACGGTCAGTGACAGCGTGGCCGAAGTCCGCTCGGCGGCCTTGCTCAATGGCCAGCCGGTGGTCGGTTTCGAAATCACCCGCAGCCGCGGCGCCGGCGAGGTAGAGGTCGCCGACAACGTGAAGATCACGCTGGAAAGGCTGAAGGCGGACTACCCGGATATCTCGATCACCGAGGCCTACAATTTCGTCGATCCGGTGCGCGAGAATTTCGAAGGCTCAATGTCGCTGCTGATCGAGGGCGCCATCCTCGCCGTCATCGTCGTCTGGCTCTTCCTGCGTGACTGGCGCGCCACACTTGTCTCGGCCACCGCGCTGCCGCTATCGATCATCCCGGCTTTCGCAGTGATGTATCTGATGGGCTTCACGCTCAATGTCGTGACCCTGCTCTCGCTGTCGCTGATCGTCGGCATCCTGGTCGATGACGCCATCGTCGAGATCGAGAACATCATCCGCCACCTGCGCATGGGCAAGACGCCCTACCAGGCGGCGATGGAGGCGGCTGACGAGATCGGCCTGGCGGTCATCGCCACGACCTTCACGCTGATCGCCGTCTTCCTGCCGACGGCCTTCATGGGCGGCGTTGCCGGCAAGTTCTTCGTGCAGTTCGGATGGACCGCGGCGATCGCCGTATTCTTCTCGCTGGTCGTGGCGCGGATGCTGACGCCGATGATGGCCGCCTACATTCTGAAACCGCTCGGCAAGGAGCATTCCGAACCGGGCTGGCTGGCCCTGTACACCGGCTGGGTGACCTGGTGCCTGCAGCATCGCGTGCTGACCATGCTCGCTGCAGCCATTTTCTTTTTCGGTTCTTTCGCCCTGGTGCCGTTGCTGGCGACCGGCTTCCTGCCAGCGGACGACTCGTCGCAAACGCAGGCTTATCTCTCTCTGGCGCCGGGCAGCACCTTTGAGGAAACCCTTGCTGCGGCGGAGAAGGCGCGCCTTCTCGTCGAAAAGAATCCGCAGGTGAAGCTGGTGTACACCGCCATCGGCGGTGGCGCGGCAGGTAGCGATCCTTTTGCCGTGCGCGGCGCGGCGGAGGTGCGCAAGGCCACGCTGACGATCAATCTGACGCCGCGCCTGGAGCGTGGCGGGGTCAAGAAGCAGAGCATCGAGCGCGAACTGCGCGAGGCGCTGGCTGAACTGCCCGGCGTCCAGGTCAAGGTCGGCCTGGCTGGGGCTAACGAGAAATACGTGTTGGTGCTGGCCAGCGAGAACGGTGCGGTGCTGGCCGAACACGCGCAACTGGTCGGGCGCGAGTTGCGCACCATTCCCGGCATCGGCAATGTCACGACGACGGCCAGCCTGGTCCGCCCGGAACTGGTCATCCGCCCCGATTTCGCGCGCATGGCCGACCTCGGCGTGACCTCGGCGGCCATCGCCGACACCTTGCGCATCGCCACCGCCGGCGACTACGACCAGGGCCTGGCCAAGCTCAATCTGGCGCAGCGCCAGGTGCCCATCGTCGTCAAGCTGCCGGCAGCGGCACGCCAGGACCTGAGCCTGCTCGAGCGCCTGACGGTGCCCGGCAAGCATGGCCCGGTGATGATCGCCAACGTGGCCAGCCTGACCCTGGCCGGCGGGCCGGCCGAGATCGACCGCTACGACCGCCTGCGCAACATCAATTTCGAGATCGAGTTGAACAACCAGCCACTCGGCGAGGTGGAGAAGCAGGCACTGGCGCTGCCCAGCCTGCAAAACCTGCCACCGGGCGTGCTGCAGACCACGGTGGGCGATGCGGAAGCGATGGGCGAGCTGTTCGCCAGCTTCGCCCTGGCCATGGCCACCGGCGTGCTCTGCATCTATATCGTGCTGGTCCTGCTGTTCAAGGATTTCGTCCAGCCAGTGACCATCCTGGCGGCGCTGGTGCTCTCGGTGCCGGGCGCTTTCCTCGCCCTGTTTATCACACAGACGGCGCTGTCGATGCCGTCGATGATCGGCCTGATCATGCTGATGGGAATCGCCACCAAGAACTCCATCCTGCTCATCGACTACGTCGTGCTGGCTCGTCGCGAGTACGGCCTGGATCGTTGGCATGCGCTACTCGACGCCTGCCGCAAGCGCGCCCGGCCGATCATCATGACAACCGTGGCGATGGGTGCCGGGATGATGCCGATTGCCCTGGGTATCGGCACCGACCCAAGCTTCCGGGCACCGATGTCCATCGTCGTCATCGGCGGCCTGATCACTTCGACCTTCCTCAGTCTGCTGGTGATTCCGGTGGTATTCACCTACGTCGATGATCTGATTGACAAAGTGCGGAGCGTGCTGGGACGGAAAACGAGCTAGTAGTCAGACATGGTGAAATCCATGGATAGCCCCGTCATTCCGGGCTTGACCCGGAATCCAGAGGTGCACCACTGGCTCAGCCATCACGTCTTTTTCCAACAACCACGGCGCCTCTGGTGATACTGAAGCCGACATCACCTACGGACGATCCATTTCCGTCGGATTGACGAGTGCATAATTCCGACGTTCCCATCGAGATCGGCACAACATTGATGACATCGTAACCCGCTGAATCAAGCTGTTCATATACATCTTGCAAGTTCTGGGAAAATTCATTCAAATCGATATATCGTTGTGAAACCCTGGCTACTTTTTCTTTTATGAAAAACCCTTTTTGACCATCAAATGTCCCCAGGGAAGTCCAGAACCATGTGGTTTTAAATTTGTTTGCCACATAACCTCCTAGAGTTTTTCCATGAACTTGTTGTCAAAAGCAGCAAGTCAAATCTCATGCGATAACCGCTGTTATTGCGTTGCGCCTACCCCACGATAAGTGGGGTTCTTCCTCTTTTCCTTTTCTATAAAGGCGACCAGACATTTAACCATTCGGCAAGTGAAACGGCGTTTTCCTCTACGACAGGCAACCTGCGCTCAACCCTTTTTCGGCGCTCACGTCCGACAAAGGGCACCTCAACTTCATCACGCCGTCGGTCATGGCTGTTACGGTGAGTTGCAGATTCCGATTTGGTGAACTTGTTTTTGAGCATATTTCGATCTCCGAATAGGAAAAACGGGAAACATTTATCTCGACGAGGCATGTTGGATGCAGTTTTTAAATACCTGCCAAACTGTACAAAGAGTACCTGCCCAAGCACGGGTAATAAAAACCCAATTGTGCATAAAGCAGTTACCCCATATGGGGTATTTTCAGGAGGCTCAACGACCGAGGCCTGAAGTCAGGATCGAGGTTTCGCTGCCAGGGTCTGCAAGGCACTGCTCACTTCGCCAACCAGCGTCGTCCAGTCTCCCATGCGGTGCTGACGGAAGAGACGCATCACGCCGGGATACCAGGGTGAATCGCTGCGCCCGGTCAGCCAGCGCCAATCGGTTTTGTAGTCAGGAAGGAGCACCCAGCAAGCTTTGCCCAAGGCACCCGCCAGATGGGCAACGGCGGTATCGACAGAGATCACCAGATCCAGATTTTCGATAATCGCCGCCGTATCGGCAAAGTCGGCTATCTGCGGACCCAGATTGACTACAGGCAGGCCGGCTGGCGGATTGTCTGCCTCATCCTCGCCCGCCCCTTTTTGCAAGCTGAAGAAGCGCGCACCGGCGCTTGCGCCCAATGGAGCCAGTACTTCCAGACTGTGAAGCGATCGCTCCGCATCGTTCTCGAAGCGTGGATTGCCTTTCCAGACCAGGCCGACGCGCAGCTCTGCGGGAACGCTTTCCCTGCCCAGCACGGCAGACCAGTGCTCGACCTTCTTCCTGTCGGCGCGCAGGTAGGGCAAGTTGGCCGGAATCGAATCGAGGCGAGTCTGGCAATGGAACGGGATGCTGAGCGGCGGCGTCCAGAAGTCCCAATCGGCTACTGGCGGCGGCTCATCAAGGGCGATGACATGATCGACGCCATCCAGGGTGGCGAACAGTGACTTCAAGGCCGGATGACAGATGACGCTGATCTGTCTGGCGCCCTGCGCTTTCAATACCGCCGCGTAGCGACAGAACTGAATCATGTCGCCATGACCGGCCTCGATGCCGATCAACAACGATTTGCCGTGCACCGGCTCACCTTGCCAGCGCGGACACGGCAGACAGGTTTCCAGAGGGCGATACCGGTTGCGCGCCTCAAGGCAGCGCCAGCCTTCTTCGAACCGTCCCTGGCGCAGCAACAGGTAGCTGAAATTGAACCTGGCCAAGGCGTAATCGGCATCCAGCTCAATCGCCCGGCGATAACTCGACTCGGCCTCGACTTCCTGCTTCAGGCACGCTTGCAACACCCCCAGATTAGACCAGCCGGAAGGTGAATCCGGCATCAGGCTGAGCGCCTGCCGATAAGCCGCTGCAGCCTCCGCAAAGCGTTTTTGTGCAGCCAGCATGACGCCCAGATTGAGACGGGTTTGCCCGTCATCGGGATGGCAGGCGAGGGCATGCAAGTAATGGATCTCGGCCTCGACTTGCCTGCCCGCTTGGTCCAGCAACAAGCCGAGGTTGGCATGGACTTCGGCAAAGTCGGGCACCTGCCTGATCGCCTCGCGAAAACACGCTTCCGCCTGGGCGGTATCGCCATCAGTCCAAAGGCGATTTCCCTCGAAGAAAAGGGCTTCGGCGTTAGTGATTTCCTCGCTGGTCGGCTCCCTGCGCTGTGAACTCAAAGCCATGCCTCAAGCCCGATGCAGCTGTTGCTCAAACTCCGCCAGTGGCAACGGCCGCCCGAACAGATACCTTCGAAGCCGTTATTCAGGACCCGATCAAGCGCCGGATTCACGCCCGGGTCGGTTATTGGCTTGAGTACCCTGGCCGGGTCGGGGTGCATGATTGTCAGCCGATCCGGGCCGACCAGATAGAAATAACCGGACTGCCCGACCCGAGTGGATATCAATGGTTCGAGAAGGCGCGACTTGTGCAGGTTGACTACGCCCCCGAGAATTCCAACCAGTTTGCCTTCGCCATTGCGGATTGGCGCCGCAATCACGACCATGGGTTGTTTGGTCGCTTTTCCCAGAATCGGCTTCGAGAGGGTTGCCTGCCCCTTGGTGATCACGCCCTGGATGTAATCACGCTCCGTCATGTCCAGCCCCCGCCGCCCGGGAGCGATCGGCCAATCGACGAGCAAAATGCCTTCCGCAGAAAACAGATGAAAATCGTCGATCAGGGTTGAAAGACTTGGCGAATCGCGGAAATAGCGCTCGACCTCGGCGCTGTTATTCAGGGAAGCCAAAGGAAACTTGCTGGCCATGGACTCCAGAATGGAGATGCGCAATAGAACCTTCTCATCCAGTTCGGTGGCTACACGGCTGACCAGAACCTCAAGCTGCCCCGACAGGCTTTGTTTCAACTCGTCGCGGGCAGCAGAAAACAGCAGCAATGCCTGGGTCAGGAGCAGAACGCTCAGAACCAACCCGGCCGCCAATCCGATCTGGGTTCTCAGGCTGAATTGCCGAAGCTTGCTCCCTGCTTGCGTGGCGAACTTCAATGGCATCGATAACCCACAATTCGGCGTGAAGCCTGCGAACTGGACATTTTACCACTATGCAGGAAGGGGCTTTGCTTGTTCGTAGTGAGTTGGAAGAGCTCGGGAGGCCTCGCGCTTAGGCAATCTTGGCGTGGCATGCCTGATGATCCGCATGGATACTGCCTTGCAAGGAATACCCACTGTAGATCACCTTTTGAAGCGCCTTGCAGAGCACTACTCCGTAGTGCCGCGATTCATTTCGCCCAGCCCCTTGTATCAATTCCACACTCGATAGACGCCGATGCCGACAAAATGGTAATGTTTAAACAAACCGCAAAGAACTTTTCATGGGAGCCTTGCCATGCAGGAACAATCGTTTCAACACTACCTCCTCGGTTTGATCGCGGTAGCCAATAACATCCCGGCAATCCCGCTTTATCTGGCCTTGTGCAAGGGGCGCAGCGTGGCAGAGCAACACCGGCTCTGCTTTGTTGCCTCGCTGACCTCGTTCATCACCATGATGGTTGCGATGCTTACCGGCATGACCATCCTCAACTTCTTTGAAATCAGTATCGACGCTTTCAGAATGGCTGGCGGCCTCCTTTTGCTCAATACCGGATTGGGGATGATGAATTCAAGTCAGGAGGCAGTTGTTATTGAAACTGACGATTCATTCGCCAGAATCCTCTCGACGGCAATTATCCCGATCTCCATTCCGCTGACAACCGGTGCCGGCACCATGTCTACGGTCATCCTGTTTACCCAGGGCATCAATCACTCCGAAACCCTGGAAGCCAAGTTGCTGGGTGCGATTGTCTGCATGACAATCCTGATCTATGTGTCGTTCAGATATTCGCCAATCATCATCCGGATACTGAAAGATACCGGCATGGACGTTCTGACCAAGGTATTCGGTCTGATTACCCTTGCGCTCGGCATCCAGTTCATCTTGAGCGGTATTAAAGGGGCGTTTCCGAAATTCGTCTGAGCTTGAAGCGGCCAGGAAAGATGCGCCCAGGCACTTTAAATGGCGGAGCCAAAAACCGATCGCAAATTGATAAGGGCAGACTCGAATGATGCTGGTGTTAAACAAATACCACTTGGTGGATCGATGGAGTCTGACCCCATCGATTCGTCTTGAGCGGTATTAAAGGGGCGTTTCCGAAATTCGTCTGAGCTTGAAGCGGTCAGGAAAGATGCGCCCAGGCACTTTAAATGGCGGAGCCAAAAACCGATCGCAAATTGATAAGGGCAGACTCGAATGATGCTGGTGTTAAACAAATACCACTTGGTGGATCGATGGAGTCTGACCCCATCGATTCGTTATGCCCACCTGCAATTTTGTAGGGTGTGAAACGCGAAGCGTTGCGCACATTCAGGCGGATCAAACACATCGATGCACGCGGGGGATTCCGCGTGCGCAAAGAAAAGAATTTGCGCACCCTACCGGGCTGCCTTGCAAGGAATACCCACTGTAGATCACCTTTTGAAGCGCCTTGCAGAGCA
>NZ_JBMOJE010000074.1:0-26580 GCF_049316945.1 Propionivibrio sp.
GTCATCAACCATGCGTCAGAACCATCATCACGCATGAGAACGACTTCTACATTGTTAAGAATGACAACAGATTTTGTTCCCTCAATGTTTCGTTTCGTATCTTTGTAGCGCGATTCAGAATGCGAACCGATGGCAATGCAAACAACTACATTATCAAGAAACGCAACGGCTTCGTCATAAGTCAATCCGTCCTTTCGCATTCTTGCCTCGATAATATGGGAAACGCCTTTCGCTCCCTTGCGCCGTCCTTTTGAATTCGGTTTGTCTCCTTCGTATCCAAATGGGAAATCTACCCACCCAAGGCCATTCCGGTACATTGCGTGCTTTACGTCATCCTTTATGGATACGACTTTCCGCATCGCATCCTTTCCATGTTCTATATTCTCTTCCTGAGATTCTTCACCATCGCCGCCAGTAGTTACCGGCGGCTTTTTCGGAGGCGGCTTTCCTGATCCGCCAGATGATCCTCCTGAAGTCTCGACCTTTTGCCCGGAGTCGGGAATATGGTCATCGACAGGAGCAAGATTGAATTCAATCCCTGCCGCTGGCGTTGCTTTCGCTGTCTGCTCGATCTTGTCCGCATCGGTCACAGAGATTTTCTGCACGATGGAATCTGGCGCATTTCCTTCAGCCCACGTAACGGCGCGCTTTACAGTCGAGTGCATTGACTGAATATCTCCGTCGACCATGACGGCAAATCCGGGCAGCTTAGAGGATTCGAGGTATCCACGAATCGCGCCCATTGCCTTCGCATGGTTTGCTACTGATGCAATATCAAGCGCGGACTTCTTCGTCGCCTTCTGCTCGGGCTCATCATCGAACAACGAGGATTGGCGAACAGCAACCGGCGGCTTGGCTACGCGCACCTTTTGAATGCGGGTATGCGCCGCCTTGACGTGACCATGCTTATCGACGGAGGCGCCGACTTGCACCGGCATTTCGATCAGGCTGTATTGCTCAGATTTGAAGAACAGGCACCGAACGGCACCAAGGCGGGAGAGATTGAGCATGAGGCCACCATCAAAAGGGTAGCCCTCATGGTGGCGTCACGACATGGCTATTCGACGTTTGCCGCCAGAAGCAGATTGCTCGCGGCCAACATCGCCGTGGAGTCGCCGGCCATTGCCTTCGCCATGATCATGTTGGCAAGTTCCGCCGCCCGGCTATTCATTGCCCGGCGCAGTTCACGATTGACGGTGGTGCACGCCTTGATGCGGCCGGTCGATGGTTTTGCATTTGTGTCCATTGTGGTTTCCATTATTTTATCGCAAACATATCGGGTTGAATCTTGTCTTTGAGGATGGCGTACTCGCTTCTGAGAACAGGAAGGTCTTTTTTCCGGTAAAGCATCAGGTGCGAACCAAAAGAGGCGCGGATTGAAGATGTTGCATTGCGAGCGGTCCAGTCCTGCATTTGCTTCCACAAGTTCATTTGGCCGTTGCGGATGAAGTCAGCCATTGCGTTGAAGGCTTTGATGAACTGGATTCGTATGGCTCGGGAAGCATCCCCGGTAAAACTCATTGCCAACTCGGCAAACCCATCGCGGGTCATGCTGTACCCGGAAATCGTCCTTGATGCCCCTTTGCCTGTTTTTACGGTAAAGATCATGGGCTCAAAATTGAGCCGATGATGTTCTTGAATGATAGGGTTGTTGCTGTCCCGCATTCCATCAATGATCCGCAGCACGTTCTTGTGCGCTTTGTTGAATGCTTTGGCAACACTTCGAGAATCCGTGACCAGCTTGTCGCCGGCCATAAAGATGAAGTCCTGAAAGTTGAATGCTGCAATTTGGTTCATGTCATGCTCATGAATCGGTTATTGCGTAATTCAGCATAACCAATGCTGGCGTCACGACTGTATTGAATGGGCTTAAACCGGACTTGTATACCCGTATAATCACAAGCCATTTGAGGACTAAATGAGCAGTCGATGACACGATAGACGCGGCATCAGGCGCGGCAGGTTTCGCTATGGCGACTTTCGCAATCGCCATCAACACCCTGCAAGTATTAAAGGAGAAGGGTGTTATTTCCGCAGAAGACGCAAGGGTTGCCATTTCCCGCGCCAAGCGAGTCATTGAAAATCAGGTCGACAACTTCCCCGACAAAGACGCCACGCACGAAGCGATTAGAGGGATAGAGATGGCTGAACAGATGTTTCGTGCTGACACAGTCGACGCGAATCAAAAACTATCCCACTGATCATGCGAGGATAAAAATCCCTCGAAATATGGGTTTCAGGACACTCTGTCGAGCAAGGGGAAATCTTTGAAAGATACCCCCTCATTAACTCGCTGAGCCTCGTTACGCTGTCTTCAGTTTTATTTTCCATTCAGACATTCTGGCGTCACGACCGGATTAAATAGCGAGGAACGTAGGATAAATGGCGCGATAGAAATGCAAAAACCGCCCGGAGGCGGCTTGTGTCATTCAGGTTTTGCAGCAGGGGCGTCTCGATCTTTGAAACTGGCATCCATGCGCGCCATCATCGCTTCGGCATCCTTGACCAGAATACGCTCACCCCAGCCCGGAGGTTTTGGGAGGTCGCCTTTGTACTCAATCCACCCGGTACCCGGCTTGTAAATATCGTCCGGATTCTCGGTCATTCCACCCAGCGTGCGGTAAAGCGCGCCGTCGTTTTCAATGTAAAAGCCCATGTTTCTTGCCTCCTTTTAGGAACAGGATCATCTTACCACGCGCCCAAGATAGCGCTTTCAGTATCTGCTCAATCCCCGGCACCTTGGACCAAGCGCCGCCGTAGATTTTGTTCTGCGATGCCCGGTTCGCCATGAATGTCTTGAAATCGCCCTTGTCCGACCAGTTCGCTTCAAGTTCCTCGTTGTCGACGTAAGGCGCCTTCGGCTCGCCGACTGAATTCTTTTCTGCCGTGGCCCTGTTGGCTTCCTTGCGCTTCTGGTCCAGTGCCACGTTGTCATTGTAGAACGAGTGCGCCTCCCCTTTGACCTTGCTGATCTGCTTGACGGCAATCTGCAACTCGACAAGCATTCCCGTCTCGGGCAGTTTCAGGATCAAATTAAGATCCCGGTAGCCGTCCTTGGTGCCGTTGGTCATGTTGTCCTTCGGCTTCTGTGCGAATTCCAGACCCGCCGCCTTTAGCCAGGCCAGTGTCTTATGCACATCCTCAATCCCGCGAACGGCTACGGTGGCGCGCACCAAGTCTTTCAGTTGTGACCAGTCGCCGTGATAATCGACGTTGACCTTGCGCGTGCTTTTCCCTTCCTGCTTCATTGGCCCCATGAACAGGTAAGATGTATCGTTGTCCAGTTGCTCGTCGGTCATGTTGTCCGGACTGCCCTTGCCTGTTTCGAATCCGCAGGACTTGGACATTTCGCCTAGCAAGCCGTTGTACTCTTCCAGTGCGGCCGGGCCGATCTTGGCCGCGCCTGCCCAATCCTTGAATACGGACTGCTTCACAGTATCCTTGTGCGGCAGGCTTTCCACTTCGCTTGGGTCGAAGAACTTCTTCTTGCCGCCATTGGCTTTTGCCGCGTCTTTGGCATGTTCCGCATCGATCATCTTCTGGCCTTCGTCGCGCGAGACAACCTTTGTCGGCAGGCTCTTCCATCCGAGATTCTTCCCGCTGGTCATAGTGCCGCTACCTTCTTCCTTCTTCGCTTCGCCACGGCCAGAGACTTCGTTCCAATGGACGTTGTGGTCGCGCCCGGACGAATCCGAGACGACCGCGCCATCCTTGCCGGATGATTTAACCTTGCCGGAACCGGAGAACTCGCCGGCCTTGAACTGGATTGAATCGCCCTCTTCAACATTGTGGTGTCCGTACTTGCTGGCTGCAGGTTCGTCCTGCTTGGCCGGCTCGCGCCCGACCGGCGCCGCCTGCATCTTCTTCGTGCGCTTGTCGTCGTGTTCCTTGACGATCGTGCCGTCCTGCCGGGTGAATTGCTTGACGTGGGATTTCAGGAAGAGGATGGGGAGGGATTTTGCCATTGTACGAAGGCCGTACCCGTCCGTTTTCTTATTTGATGCGCGAACAAGCTGATTTTGAACATCAGCTATCAATGCTTTCGTGGTTTTTGTCTTGTGGAATCCAAGGCTGAATCCAACGCGTAGCAAAGCCTCGCTGGCTTCGTAGTAACTCAGTGGCTCAAGGACTTTCAGCGCCGCGCCGAGATCGCCGCGTTTTAGCGCGACAGATAGACGCCCGCTCGGAAGACCCATGCGCTCATCCACCAGCAAGCCCCATTTGTGGGCTTGTGCCTCGTCTATCTTTCCCGATGCTAAAGAAGTGTCAATCAAGGCGTGCGCTTTATCCGCCATGAATTTAAGGGAATGCGTTGAAAGTCCCTTGTCCTTGTGGTTATCGAAGTCAGCGATTCTTGACGCGAATTCGTCTGTTACCTCGGCTAATTCGGCATTCTTCTTCGGCGTATCAACAATCGGCTTGCTGCCAGCCTTCGGTACCGGCGTGAAATCTTTTGTGCTGCGGCGTTTTGTATCATTTTCATCATTGTGCTGCATGCTCCGCTCATGCCAAACCTTTGCTGCGCCCTCGGAGTCGTGCGTTTTCCCGCTTGAATCTAGCCAATTTTTTCCAGATTTATTTATCTTTGCCCTAGGATTGTTTTTGCTGTCATAAAGGGTTGCTGACTCATTAAACTGTCCTTTATTTTCGTGCCGCCATTCATGGCTATCCGGAGTGTGCGCAGGAAGGGAGAACAAGTCAGGCGTATGCGTATCCTTCGACACAACCCGCTTGGTGCGCTTGTCGTCATGCGCAGGAACGAACGTGCCGCCCCTGGTGGTGTAAGCGCTGATGTGCGACTTGAAGAATAGGATGCGTGTGTTTTCTGGAATAGCGAGCATAGCGCCCCCTTTTGTATAGCTTTGGGCGCGCAAATCGGCCCCGTTGTTAATGGGGCCAGAAGGCAATGATTTCTTGAAAAACAGCACCGCTTTGGTAAGCGGCTTGGGAGGTGTTATTTGAGGTGAGCCAAGGCTTGCGGATTCGCTTTGAAGTACGCTTCGATTTCCAAATCCCCGCGCTTGGCTTCCGCCAGCAGGAATTCGCGCTCGTTTGGAAAATCTTTTTCGTACAGTTTCGAGACTACACCTATCCCCATCCAAGTTGGCGAGGCGGTAGATTTCTGAGCCGGTAATGGCGTTGATTGGGATTCGCGTTTCATGCTCAAATTCTACCTCCGATAAGCCGAGTTTTGCAAGCATTTTAGCGGCATCTTGTGGTCGATGGCGCAGGTAGTTTTGATACTTTCCGGCGGCCAGTGCCGTAATGGCAGAAACCATCCCGCCGTGCGACTGAATGTGTGCCGTGAGTGCAGATACCGTGCTGCCGCTGGTGAAAGTATCGTCCACTACAACATACTGAACGCCTTTCCTGACTTCGCCGACAAAGGTTTGCTCGTTGTTGGCGCGGTCGTCCAAGGTAGCGCCTGTATTGGCGTATCCGGACGTTTTTGTTATCCCTTGCTCGACTTCACCCGGAATCAGTTTTGCCAGCGCCTTGGCGTAGGCGCGAGGAATCATATTCCCGCTTTCGCCTTGATCCTTATGCATTACAGGGACAAATACAACGGGGATGCCGGGGATCAGCTTTGAGCGAATTTCATTGATTACTTTTTGCCGGATGGCTGCGGTAACTACCACGCCGGCAGCTACCCCGTTGCCGTCCCGCTTTGCCGCTCGATACGCAGGCGAAACCATTTGCGGTTTTTTGTCTGTTGCTGGATTGAGTGGAACAAGTTCTTCGCCAGCAGATAACCCGGCCTTGTAAAGCGTCGAAACATTGGTGCCGGTAACCGCCGTGGCTAGGTTGTCCGGGTAGGCGCCGGGAAGCCGGCCAGCATCCCCTTCATGCTCCGCCACTTTCCGCCCCGGCTTGATCGAGTCGAAAACATCCTTGGCGATAAGCCCTTGGTAAGAATAATGGCGTTCTCGAAACGACACTCCGCTTTCGGAAACAACGTCAGTCACCAGACCTTTATCAACTAGATCAGTGAATTCCTTCGTGTGTTTTTTGAAGTCGGCATCACTGAGCATCAGGAACCGGCTTGATCCTGAGCCCGAGGCCCGGCCAATGCCGCGCAGCCATGCTTTAGCCCGGTCAGTTTTGCCCATCATCTTTTGCAGCAAGGCATCCGGTACCGAGGCGATCAAATCGACTTCGGCAAATTGTCCCTTGGTCATAACCAATACCGGCGCGCCCGACTTGTTGCCGGCCTGCAGGGCTTTGGCCGCGATGGCGGCATCTTTCGGTGTGCGTATCTTGACGCCCAGCAGGGGGTGTCCCATTGACGGGGAGGCGTGATAATCCGGCCCGGACAGTGCCGGTTCTTGATGCACGCTGGTATCGCCGTTCTTGGCGATTACGCTATATTCATGGTGGTCGACAATGACGTGTCCGCGCATTCCTGAGACAGCAGAATTGATTTCTCCCGTCAGATTCTCGTCGGCTATTGACGGTCTGGAAAATCCTGCAGGGTGATTGTGCAGCAGGTAGTAGCCGTTTGAGCCAAACCGTGCCTTGTCGGCCTCGATCAGTGTCAGGAAGTTGTCCGGCAACTGCACGGCTCCCGGCAGTCGGGAACTGTACGCCGCCTCGCCGACAACCTCGTCGCCCTTGAGGTAAATTACACGGAATGTCTCGAAGCGTGGATCACGATAGACTTGTGCGAGGGCGGCTAGATCACCAGTCGAGGATATGTGTTGGCCGACAAGCTGGTTTCCGCCACTGGCAACGAATCCGGCATGCAAACGCGCGCCAAGTAAGGTGGCGGCTGATCCTCCACGATCCCGAAGAAGATTGATCCGTCGCTGAAGCGATGCGAGGGCATTGAGCCCTTCCCGCTTTTGCTCGGGCTTGGTGCCGGGACGAGTTTCAAGTGGCGCATAGAGGTTGTCGAGCAGGAAGAGTTGCGCATCATTATGCGCTATCTTCTGCGGCTTTGCGCCCCTTATCCAGTGCGTCCGCTTGACGCCATCCTTGCCGACAATCAGGCGTTCATACAGGCCGGGTGCGCCCGCCTTGCCGCCCTTGAGAAAAAGTATTTTTGTTTCCATGCTGCGATAGTGGCGTCACGACGAGGGTCGTGAATCTATCTTGCCTGAATCGAATTCAGACAAGAGGTAGTATCGTGTTTTTGACTATCAGGAAAAATCTCATGGACTATGAAGCACGCGGCCGGTATGAAGAGGCTACCGAAAAGGCCAAAAGTGCCGCCATTGATGTTCGCAATGCCTTTGCCCAGCTTGGACGCTTGACGCTTTGCCTTAACGTCGGGTCGGAAACAATCGCTTGCGAATACGACTTCAGCAAAATCCGCGCCGCTGTTGAAGAGGCTCAATCCGCTCAAGTTGCCATGCTTGTTGAGATTGCCAAGGCCAACCATGAGGCGATTGCTTGCGAGAAGCCTTCTTTGAGGCTCTACAACGCATTGAAGAATTAAAGAAATAACCCGGAGAACCGCATGCTTATTGGCTCTCCGGGCATCGCTTAAAGCATTGAATTCTGTTGCTGCACTTTTCTCTGGTGCAGCCAATGCGCCAAGCCTGTGTCATCCAAATTCCCCATCGGCGAAGACATAAGTTCACGAAGTTCGTACTTTGTTTTCAACCTCTCTCTGGCCTTCGTATCACTTGCATGGTTGCTCACAAGGTCCAGCAGTTCTACATCCTGCTTCTGGCCGATACGATCTATTCGCGCTCGGCGCTGGGCATGGCACATTGCCGTTAGGGGCGTCTCGTACTGAGCTAACCAATTTCCCGATTGGAGGTTTGCTCCTGTGCTGCCGGCGTCAGATGCTACAAGAATGTCGTGAGTACGTTCTCCCTTGTCAGGATTGAACCCGCGAATCTTTGCCGCCTTGTCAGCAGATGAATCAGCGCCGGTCAGCGTCATTACTCGGTGACCATCCTTTTCCAGCCTTGCCTTGATGTTCTCGACCGCTGCCAGCGAGTGCGCAAAGACCACGCCGGGCTTGCCTTTGCGCTCGCCGGCAATCTTCGACAGCGCATCAATCTTTGCCGAGTCCGGGCTTGAGTCCAGTATATTGCGGACGGCAGAGCCCTTGATGATACCGAGGCTGCGAGATAGTTCTTTTGCGATGGCCTCATGCTCGGCTTCTGGTGCATCCTTGAACTGGCTTGGCGAAATGGACTTCATGGCTTCCACGTCGACCTTGCCTTCCATACGCGCCATGCGTGCCTTGCCAATGTTCTTGTCGAGCTCGTCCAGTGCCTTTGTTTGCGACTCGGACGGCGATACCTTTATCTCACGCTTATCTACTTTTTTCCCCGAAGAAATCTGGAACGGAAGGACGTGGCGAATCAGTTCCCGCTTTAGAGCGTCCTTAGCGCCGGCGGTATCCACTCCATAACGCCGCATAAATGCGTTCCGGTCGTTGTATCGAGCCGGGTCCATTTTTTCCAAGTGGCTGAATGCTTCGGATATGTCGTTTTTTACCGGGTCAGCCGTTGCAGAAACCGTGTATCCAGTGTTGTCAGTCACGCCGCCAATAACATTCGACATTCTCGAATTGTCTTTACCTACGCGGTCTAAAAGTCCGTGGCCTTCGTCGGTCGCAGAGAAGTCGAAGTTGATTCCGTGGTGATCAAGAACTGATTTGACGAAAGTTGAACGCTCTGATCGAGGCATTCCTTCCATCCTATCGGCGATGGCACTGCTTTCTTCGCCTGTTTTCATTGCTGCCATTTTCAGCACGTCGTCACGGAACGACTGATGAGTAACCACTGAAAAATGAGTGTCCGGGTCTTTGTAAGCTGCCAGACGATCCTCAAATGAACCGCCGGGGTCACAGTGCCACTTGTACTTACCGGGTTGCATGAAGCGCAAGGCTTCTGCCCCTACTTGGCCCTGAACGATGCTTGGGCATATAACGACGCCTTTTTTAACCTTTCCTTGCGATTGAAGGTGTGAGAAAGCCCCCAAAAACATCGCCGTTTTTCCGCTTCCGGCGCCGGCTGCAAGTATTACGCGCTTGTTTTTCTCGATTATCTTGATCGCCCGTTGCCGCATGATCCCATCCGGCCCGCTCATCGTCGGATTGAAAATCTTGACGGGTTGCCCCGGCTTGAAGTTATGCCCAACTAGCGGCATCATCCCGGCGATGGTGCGTTCAGCGGCATGGCCCAGCGTGTAGCGCTCATCCTTGCCCAGCGGCTTTTCTGCCTTTGGCTTGTCGCCGAACATATCGGGCTCTTCCTCGGTCGAGAAGAAGCCCATTTGCGACTGCTCGAACCCGGCCCGGCGTTCGCGCTCGGCATCCAGCTTGTCGCTGACGCTGCCACTGGCGTACTTGCCGTTGTTTCGCTCGCGCAAGCTATCGGTCAATTCGCGCTCTTTGGCCTCGCGTGCCTTTCGTGCTTCCGGATCGACGGCATCCAAGTGGTTCAAGTTGCCGCGAATAACTTGACGGCCAAGTTTCAGCGGTGCGCCCGGTGCGAGCTTGTTATGGTTCTCATGGAACGACTTTGCTACCTTTGACTTGATCAGGTCTTGCATCGATGCGTAGGCATTCTCATGGCCGCCCATTGACCCTGCGTATTTCTGCCAATCGAGCGAAGCCGCGCCAACTTCTTCGGCCAGCGTGTCGCGTTGCGCCTTCCAGTCGTTCCACTCAGGATTGACGGACATATCGCCGAACATATCCTGCGATTCTTTTTCCGGTTCGCTGGCGCCAATCTTTTCCAGCCGCTCGCGCAGCCCGGCCGCTTCTGGCGACTCATGCGCCACGTTGGCGTAGAAGTGTTCACGCAGCGTTCGCTGGTCTTCGTTTGACAGTTCGCCAATCGGTTTATATGCGGCCACGCCGGATGGCTCGTCAGCCAGCGCCCGGTGCAGGGCGTCTTGCGCCACGGCATCCGGTTCAAACTGCTGGCGCTGCAAGGTGGAGATAGTGCCGCCGTACTCGCGCTTGACGAAGGAATCCGCCATTTCGTTGAAGCTATCGGTCAGGGATTCGGCCCGTGCCATCTTGCCGTCTTTCCCCTTTAATGGCGCCACGGTATCCAGTGCCTCGCGGTAAGCGTCGTTGTCGCCCGACTTCTGGAAAAAATCGCTCGACTGAATATCTGCAACAATGTCGCCCGGCGAGTCGCCATCTGCCGCCCGGCCGCCGATGTAGTCACGCAGCGACTGTTGCAGGTTGCCGGCTTCCGGCGCAAAGGGGCGTGCCAGTGTAGCGGCCACACCCGGCTTCAGGTTCATTGCCAGATCAGGCCGCTTGGCGAATCCTTGCGGTAGCCAGTCATCCTCATCCTGCCCGCCGTTGAGAATGTCCAGCGTGTTCTTTGTGCGTGCCAGTTCTTCCCGATCGACCGGCTTTGATAGGCGGTCCATGCCTTCCGGGGTAACGGTCAATACCTGATTGCCAGCCACCCTATCAATCGAGTAGTCGCCGCGCTGCAGGCCGATCGCTCGCGCTTGCCGTATGGCATCCTCGTCGGCGATGTTGCCCAGCGGCACCTCTAGCGGCTTGTCGTTGCGGCCAGACTTCAGCGCCGTGACCAGCGCCGCGTTCGCTTCCATTTCGCCCAGCGCGGTACCGAGTATCTTGTGTGCCTCTTCGATACAGGCTTTCTTGCGGTGCAGTAGCTCTCTGGCGGCTTCAAAATCGGCGCCGTGGCTCGCTTCCCCTAAACTGATTTCCTTGGCCGTGTCGTGCAGTTCCTGCGCTTCCTGCATGGCCGCTTTTGACGATTCCATGTAGTGATGGACGTGCCAGTCTTCCATGCCGGCGGTCAGCTTTTCCATTTCGTCCGCAGGGAGATCAGCATGCAGCCGGCGAGCCAGTACGCGCGCCGCGCCTTCCATGCCCAGCACATCAATCACGGAACGATCAACCAGCGCACTGCCGCCAGCGGTCAAGGCCAGCGCATTGATGCTGTTGAAGGCGCCCGCGCCGACATGCTGCCGCAGTTCCTTTTCCGGCGCGCTCGTTTCCTTCTTGATGGCCGACAAGAATGCCTTGGTGCGGATAGTGCGCAAGTCAGCCTCAAGGTTGTCGGCTATTTCATCCTCACTGGCCGCCGATACCTCGATGTTGTACGCCTTTACCTCAGTAGCGGCGTCAATGTCCTTGTTCGCAGCCTGCGCTGCCTTGGTGGCGGCTCTGAGTTCATTTTTCGCCTTGATCATATCGACGGCATCTACGGCAGAGGCCAGAACGGCTTTGACGTTGGCGGTAATCGGTTCGCGGATTGATTCGATTTCCGCCTTGATCTGCTGCGTCTTGTCGCCGCGCGTCTTGATTGCAGCCTTCTGCGAGTCGGACATATTCGCTTGCCGAACTTCTTTTTTGGCGTCGGCCTCTTTCTTGATCACTTCCTCGCTGGCGCCTTGTTCTTCGGCGCGTTCAGCATAGTTCGCGGAAAATCCCAATCCGGACTTTCCCTGCGGCCGGGAATCGTCCAAGTCGGCGACCGTCAGCTTATCGTCCGGGGTATGCTCGTCGGGATCAGTCGCCACGCCGCCGGCCTCTTCCCGCGCCTGCGCATCGGTCAGCAGGTTCTGGTTTTGCAGTTCGACGGCAGCATTTGCCTTGTTCAACAGTTCGCTATGGTGGCGCTGTTCCAGCTTGTTGCGCGTTACATCGGAGACGTTCTCAGGGATTTTCGCCTTGAGTTCTTCATCCTTCCATCCCATTTTGGCAGCGACATGATTGATGAATTCCTTCTGATGTTCGTGTAGTTGGCTCTTGACTGACGTGCGGGCCTGTTCCTTGCCCTTGTCAATGCCGAGTTCCTTGTCGCGCGCCTTGAGCACCTTCTTCTGCGCGGCTTTCGCGATCTTCTTTTCTGACAGATGCTGCTTGTAACTTGACTCGCTTTTCACGCCATGCAATTTCAGGTAGTTCAGCTTGCCGCCGGCGCCGCCAATGACGTGATAGACGCCAGAGCCATGACCGGACTCCTGGATCATTACCGGAACGCCCTTGGTGCCTGGGCCGTTCGGATGAACGGATATCCACCGTTGCCCGGCTTCAAGCGCCTTCAGCAGAGAATCATCGAACGAGAACTGCCCGGCGCCCAGCGCATGCTCGTTGCCGTTGGGGAAAATCAGGGTGATGGACTTGTTGATTTTCTCTTCGGTTTGGTTGATACTTTCATTAAGCCCCGCAAACGGCGGAGTAGGTGTCGCGGTAGAAGTTATCTTCTCCCCACTCTCCGGTAGCCCTGTGGGGCTTTTCTTTTCGACAACAATATGGTCGTAATATCGCCTTCCGTCCGAATGTATGCGAACGGTTATTTTTACGTCGAACGACTCGCCATCAATGATTGCGTCTGATCGGTAAAATTCAGCGCCGCTAGGGTCTTTCCGACCTTTGTAATCAAGCGCCTCGCCAGTCTTTTCAGAAGCAGCGGCAAGCGCTTCCATATGCAATGCTGCAAGAGAAGTTCTCCAATCAGGAAGCCCGTCGCGTAAAACGTGCTTCGCGCTTGACCATGATATAAACACAACCTCGTTCGTAGAGTTGATCGTTACCGGGACTGGTGGCTTATTTGCATATCTTGCTTTGGCAATTTCTTCTACGGCAACACGGAAACCATGAGCATCATCTTTTGAGTGCAAAACCTCAGAAGACAACATAATCTGAGATACGCCATCGTGCGCAACTTTGTTTGACGTTGCTACCCAATGCTTTCTAGGTATTCCGTCACTTCCAGTTATTACCACTTCATGCAGCCCTTGCCCCCACCGCTTGCCACCCTTCAAGAATATCGCCTTGATCATCTTCGGCGCATCAACAGACTCTTTCGCTACTTCCCTACCCCACCCTATCTGTAACGGCTCTACAATTTCCGGTCCAAGATGCAGGACATCATCGAACGGCTGTGCGTCCGGAGGTATCGGCTGGTTTTTATAGCTGATGCTGACATGCGGGTTGTAGCCATCGGTTTTGAAGCCCCAAGACGCGCCCATTGAAAGCATGTATGAATGCCGGTCGTGCAACGAATCGTTGTCGACGTGCATCACAACATCGTTATCTTCTCCCAAGTGAGCTAAATGACTTGGTTTGGCAACAAGATGGCCGTCATCCGCATCAATAGACCCATGATGAACCGGCGATCGACTGTAAGCGACCGTGACGTGCATCTTGTGTGGCGGTGTGACTGCCTTAAATCCTTGCGATACGGCCCAATCGTGCAGTTTCTGCCCGTTCAGCACCTGTCGACTGACATAAAGCGGCTTGCGCTCGTAGTCAATTACTGGCTTGCCGTTGCGTAGATGCGCCTTGACGTGCGTTTTTAGCGCCGTGGTCGGGGCGGCCTTGAAGAATAGGATTTTTGGAGTCATGCCCCAATGGTGGAGTCACGACGCGCCGAACCTCATCCCATTGAACCATCGCCGAATAGCGAACGAACGAAAAAGCGAAATGATCGTGAAGTACCCGCCTATCAGAAGATTGTCAGACAGCGGGATATGGATACCAAACAGCGGGAAGATCAGCAACTGGCTTGCGATTGCCACGGCATAGCCTACCGCGATGTTCGCCAGCGACTCGATGAAGGAGGCTTTGCGGGTCTGGCTCACTCGTTGCGCGCCTCGATCTTCTCTTTTGGAATAGCCTCTGCTGCCTTCGGGTGAAAGTGATCAGACAACCACATCGTAAATTCATCATCGCTGGCCGGTCCTGATACCGGAATCCATAGGCCACGGCAATGCGGATGCGCAAGCCCGGCAGGCAGCGCCCACATTTCGGACTTGGTGCGCTTGATCAACTGGCCGCCGACACGCTTATACGGCGATGCCGATCGCCCTACATTGTCCTTCCCCTGCCAGATTTCCGTATCCCAATTCTTGTCTTTCTTGTCGGGCTCAACAATGGTGACAATCCGGCCGTCGATCTTCTTGCAGAACGGGCATGCGCCGACATACTGCTCAAGCCGCTTCAACTTCTTGCCTACCGGCATTGACGCGACGAATCCCTGATTTGCCATTTCCCCGGCCTCAGTCAGCGCCAGCCGGCGCCAGTCTCGGTTCAACTCGCCGAACTGATCAAACATTTTAGTCTGCAGGGCGTGAGGCGGTTGCTTGCCTTCGAGCCTGACGCTCTTCTCATGCTCCAGAATGGTGCGCTTCAGCCGGTACTTGACCGAGTCGGAAAACCCGGTCACATGCTCGCAGCAGTTCGCCATGCCGTAATCAATGACCGAATAATTGATATGCGCCAGATCAAGCGCAATGCCGGTGAAGCCTTGCGAGAAATGCGCCAGCAGTGCGCCAGCTTGCGCCGCTGTCAGGCTTTCGGACACGGCCTGCACCTTGCCCATGACCGCCGCTTGCTTGACGGCCAATTCAGCGACTTGCTCAGGGAAGGTCGTCGGAAAGTAGGCGTGGACGAGATAGTCGACCAGCAGCACGTAATCCGATGCCGCCCAGGTCTCCATTGCCTTTCCGGCCAGATATTTGAATACGGCTTCGGCCTTGAATGGGGACCATGCGACGAAGGCTTCCGGCGCCGGTACCGCGATCGACAATCCGGCGGCGCGCTTCGATAGCCATCCGGTCAAATCGGTACTAAGCCCGGACAGCGCATTCGCCCCATGCCCGGTTATTTCCTCGATCAACTGGCGAACGTAGATGGACTCATGCGGGCGAAACAGACCGTCGTCGTCTTCGGACAGGGCTTTGTGCATTTCCTCCATGAGATGATCCGTACAGGAGCACGACAAGGGGCCAATATCAATCAGGATGGTTTCATTGTTCATCATGCTATGGTGCCGTCACGAAAGCAGCATGAGCATAATTTCATCTTCCGCGCGCTGCCGTCGCTTGAGGATGTGCAGGCGGTGCAGCTCCATTACGCGCGGTTCGCCGCCGCCGCCGAGGCGCGCAAGATCGCGCCCAACAGGTTTGGCAATGGCCTCGGAGATGGCCAGACCAATCGCCGCCATTTGACGCCGGCCAAAGCCGATGCCAATCCGGGCGACTGCGCGTAGGTTAATCATTTCCGCGTCACGGTGACTGATCCTGCCGACTCGCTCATCGCCATCGCAATCTCGCCAAAGGTAATCGAGGTATTTCCGGTGACCAGCGGCTTGCTGGCGTCGAGCCCCAGGCGGCCCCAGATTTCGGCCAGCTTGATCGTCATGGCGGTGCCGGTGGTGTTCGCCCATACGGCGCTGGCGATGGCGGCAATGTCTTCGCTGGAAATGAAGGACGCACGAATCGCCCCCACGCCTGAGAACGGCTGTTGGGCGCACCCTGTGCCGAGAAGTTGCTGCGTCTGAGTGACTATCACGTTCTGCGGGTAGGCATTCTGAGTTGCGTTCGCTGCTGCCAGAATGTACGTCTGAACAATTGGCGAGGCTGCGGCGATGCTGTCCTGCACGCTCGGCGCGTGGATCAAGACGTGGTCCAGCGTGATCGCGCCTGTCGAACTTGCGCTTGGCTGAGTGCTGTTTGCAGCGACAAGCGATATTGATATGGCGGATATGAGTGCACCCGATGCTGCGGCGTTGTCCTGCGACGAACTGGGGGAAACAAGAACCTGTGCTTGTGAAACTATGCCCGTTGCACTTGCATTCGCCTGTGATGAGTTATCAACAACGGGGTTTTGTATTTGAGTAACTGCGCCTGTCAAGGACGCCGCTGACTGCGAGACTGCCGTACCAACTAAAGCATGGTGCTGTGCTGTTGGACCCGTCGAACTGGCAGATGCTTGTGATGAACTGGCTACAACGAGGTCGACAAAGTTCGGCACGCCGTCAAAGAAATACGACGAGTCTCCGTAAGCTATCGAACTGTTGTAGGCGAGTGCCATCGCTAGTAGTCCCTCAAATCACGTTCAACGATTTTGCAGCCAGAGCAGAAAAGCCACACTCCACACACCAGCAACAGGCATAAACAGATCAAGTAGGGCATCGAGTTTCCAGTTCCAAAAGTCTAATGCTTCATAGCCCACCAGTTTGCTCGGATCGCCAATGTGATATTCCCGTTGGGCGTGTTCACGTCCAAGGAATACTGCACTAGCGAAGATGGCCCCAATGATCCAGTCCCCCCAAAGGAAACCGGGGATAGCTTGCAGGATCAAGGCAAGAACAAGATGCTCAAAGTTGGTGCGGTTCATGGCGTGAAAGCTGGAAGCCCTGCAATGAATTCTTCAATCGTCGGCATAGCGGCTCCTGCTTTAACTTCAGCAATCAGCGCATACGCAGCGACATTGCAAGCGTCCATCCATTGCGCGAACAGGACTGCTTCAGCGCGGTAGGGGCCATCGAATCCAGCACGTAGGGCGAAGGTGAAACGGTTATCGTATCGGTGCAGTCTTGCTACGGAGTCAAGGTGAGCGTCGAGGGCGGATTCGTATTTGGCAATGACTTCGGCTTGTGTCGGAGGCTTGATAACGAAAGGGACTTGATGCGCGGCATAAGTTTCCAAAGCCATTGTCTCGAAATCTGCATCGTCCATGTCGTCTGTTCCACATAGCGTCAGGGTTTCAAGCAACTCATCGCCCTCATAAATCTTTGCAGTAACAAGGGGGCTTCCGGTGTGTTCTTGGTGTTCTATTTCAACTCTCATTTTTGTTATCCTTATGGGGTGGGTCGGGTTTTGATCGTTCCGATGAAAACCGTCCTTTGGACGGCTGTATTGTTCTGGATTCGGTATCTGTCCACACCGCCGCCTTGGTAGAAAAGATTGATCGTGTTGGGATTGTTTGGCGATATTGAATGCAGTGTTGGGTGCGTACTCGATACGAGGATTGTCGTACCCCCCCCACAGATGAAAAGTCCAAGCGATCCGTCAAGTAGGTTGTCGTTAATGGCGATCAAACCAGCCCCATACGAAAGGTCGTAGTACCCGCCGCTCGCTATATCGATGTAGTTTGGAGCTGCACCAACACCTGCCGTGAGGTCAATCTGCCAAGCGGTTGCGGGAGATACTTTTATACCGACAGGAGCGTAGAAGTTGATGGACGAAACCCCTTCCGCCTGCCCCCCTGTGACAGCCATCCAATTTGCTGCTGCGCTGTAAGCGTCATTCAGGAATCGGCCGGCAAATGATCCAGCACTCCATATAAACTCATGTAAGCGATTGTTAATTGTGCGGGAGGCGTCCACTTGCTGAATGTTTGAGTATCCAATGCCTGCATTCAGCGCGGCATTCGATACTGAATAATCAGTAGCAATTGACCCCTTTGCCAAAATCCCCGATGTCGTTGTTGGTGTTACGTAATCCACCCCCGCAACAGCAGCAGTAAGATTCCCCGACGTAGCTTTGACCAGCCCGGTCATTGGGGCATCTATGTCCCAAGTCAGGTTTGCGCTCGTTCCTGTGCTATCCCACTGACCGAATTTTCCTAGCGTCCCGTTATAGCCAAGCTGCGGCGCTTTTCCGTTGTCTTGAACATGGAATGCCATCGATGCGAAATCACAGACGGAATTCGCATTTGAATACGCCATGAACTGCGCTTCGTCCCAGTTTGGAGTTAAGCGCGATGAGTCTGACCTAGCTAATCCACCAGTGAATGTCGGGGATACCTTCGATGCTTTCTCGCCATCCAGTTCGTTGATCGCCGCTTGAACATTCGTTGCTGCGATATTTCCAGCGGGGGTGTTGGGTACGGTTAGGGCGGTCTTGTTCGCCAGCCGGTACTCCAGCGATGTGGTGTCCGCCGATCCGGTGATGCCAATCTTGGCTTCAATCGCTTCAATCGCGTCGTTGGCGTTGCCATGCTGCGCGGCATGCGCGGTCATCAAGTCCGTGGATAGCGGATTGGCCAATACGTCAAGTGCAGTCGGGAAGGCGGTCGTCATGTCAGGCTCAAGTCGGCTGGTTGCTGGTGTAGGTCAGACCGCTCGGGAAGTTGATGGTGTTGCCCGAGGTGATCGGCTGATTACTGGTCTCGTCCGTGACCCACAGCACCTTGGCCGTGCCATCGGTGAAGGCAATATGCAGGTCAGGCGTGCCGAGGGCGGAGACAGTCACCGCGTCGGTCTTGCTGCCGGCAACAGTAAGCACGCGGTTGTTGCCTGTGCTGGACAGCGTGAAGTCGCCCGTCGCCATAGTCACACCGGCGTTTAGCTTGGCCGCGGTGACAGTGGCGTAGCTGTCGCCTGCGGTGTAGGCCGAGATGAGGAACATCTTGGTCGCTGCGGTTTTGATGGCGGATAGACCGCCGTCTAGTACGTCTGAATGAACGAATTTAGCCATGATTTATTGCTCCTTTAGTAGTTTGGTTGTTTTTCAATATCAGCTTGCAGGGTGTTCAGTTGCAGGGTTGTCACGGCGCAGTCGTTGATCGCTGCATCGTTTCCGGCAAGAGGTACTGGCTGGGCGCTGGCTGCATCAGGGCTGATGGAGGCCGATAGACGGATGCCGGTACAATCACGGGGTTGCTGCTGCACCCCGCACTTCCCAGCAGCAACGCACCGCTTGAGAACGTCGCCAGCTTTGATAGATAGCGCGAGTTGCTGCGATTGGGCTTTATAGGCATCACTGGCATCCTTTCGTTGTTTGTTTGCTACATCGATCTGGCGTTGAACGATCTCTTGTTGCTCGATCCTGTAGTTCGCCAGTTCAAGTTTGGAACTGGACAGGCGAGCGGTCTGCACGCCCCAGGCCGCAACGAGCAGGGCGATGACCACGTAGGGGCCGAACTTGATGAGTAGGAGGGGGTTCATTCTTTCACCTCAGGCTCAGTGTCTTTTTTAGCCCACAGTGCGCCGCCATGTGCTGCAACGATGACGCCGATTGATTGAGCGAAGCTCATCAGGTCAATCGCACTTCCATGCGCGGCATTCCATATTCCGCCAGCTATAACAGATAGGGTACTGACTGCCCACGACCAGCGTCCGAGGTCGGGCGTCTTGTTGTCTTTTCCGGTTAAAAGGTCTTTGATGGTCATGTCAATTCATCCTGCCCAGCATGAATGCCATTGCCAGGAAACCTATGGCGGCAAAGATCGTCACGAAGTCTTCCGCGTTCATTTGATCGCCGCCTCAAGCGCAGCAAGACGATTCTTCCAACCCTTTGCGAAAACACGTTGACTTGGATCATTGACGACGATCTGCACATAGAACGCCATGCGTGCCGCAAGGTATCTGTCAATCGTCTCGTCCAGCCGGTTGTCGCGAACCATCTGGTTCAGTGCGAACAGCGTAGCGTCTCCGATCTTTCCATCGGCGATGGTGCCAACCACACGCTGCAGCCACTTCGATGCGCGTGCTACGCCATGCTGTACCGCAGAATCAAACAGGACGAGGTCGAGGGGCGTGTGTAACTCGTCGCAGCTACAGGCTTGCCAGTAGCGCTCGTAGTAAATCTCCTCGACCTCGGAATCGGTAATGTCCTTCACGGATTCGAGCGTCACGCCCTTGATCCGGTTGTGCTCGTTGTATGTGGATTGGGTGATTCCCTTGTTCGTCGCGCCACCCCGATCAGCCGGGTTATTAACGTAACCGCCCTCGAAGGCGAGGATATGTGGCAAGCATTCGGTAAAGCGGCTCATATCAGGCGTCCTTGATTATTTGTTTGATGTGTTCGAGCAACTGCTCACGCTTGTCGCCTTGGCACTCGACGGCCAGCGAGTAGCAATCGACAGCGATCATCCGGACGTTGGCCAGCTTGTCGGTCAGTTCGCTTACCTGTTTTTCGAGTGCTTCGATGCGCTTGGAAAGCCGTTCTACTTCCTTGACCAGATTCTCCAGGATCGTTCCACCGGCAGCGATACCCCGAATCTCTGCACCTTGCGAGGCATTGCCCATGCGCTCGCGCTTCATGTACTCGCGTGCGCCGACACCAATGCTGATCAGCGCTCCGGCAATGCCGGAAATGATTCCTATAAGGTTGTTGGGTTCGATTTCGTTCACGGCATGCGATCCGTAGCTCGACGACCCTTGCGGTGTCTGTTTTGTTCGACATCCGCGCCGCTGTGGTAGCGAACAAATACCCACCAACTGGCAGCGACAAAAGAAAGGTTTCCGCCCATCACAGCCGGCGAGTAATTCTCCATGACCTGATAGAATCCGCCCCAATAAGCGATGTAGCAGGCTCCTACCGATAACGTCCATAGAGTCACACCGAAGGCGGCATCGAGCCACACTAGCCACTTGTTTTGGTAGTTTGCGAGCAACGAGAACATCGTCATGCCGCCTTGCGTCAGGAAGCAAATCGCCCACGCCCAATCAGGCGCGATCTGCCCCATCGGGGAAAGGGAATTGATTCCTGATCCCACGGACACCTGCATTGACTCCTGAAATACATCCGACGGAAAGGCCAGTCCAGCCCCGATAATCAACGCCGCAACTGACAGCGTAAAGCGTATCGCCAGCATGTCAGAGTTGAATACGACGTCGTTAACGTGGCGTTTGAAGTGGCGCATCATTTCAATACGCCGATTCTGTTTGCTTGGCGCGGATCATGTTGCCCTCTTTGTCGCGTTCGATTGTGGTCACCGTGTTCTTCGGCGGGATAGTCACATTGACGATGGGGGCAGGGGATTCCGGTACCTGCACATCAATGTGAGGGGAGAAATTAACGATCGGCGCCGGTTGCGCGGGGATGTTCAGCACAATCTCGGGGGCTTCTGCTGCTGCGACATTGATAATCGGCGCCTCGACATTGATGATAGGGGCCGCTTGCTGCGGCATGGCCGGTACATGAACATCTACCTGCACATTGGCCGGCTCTGACTTCTGCATCAGGCTTTCCGGCAAGTGAATAGCCACATCCTGCGGCTTGCGCGCTTCAGCGAGTACGGCCAGCAAGGTTTGCTGAACGGCGGACGTGTCGCCGATTCGTTCAGCCATCAGCGCTATCGCCGCGCAAAGCCCTTGAAACTGTGCGGCTTGGTCCTCGCGCAGCCGGGTAATGGCCGCGACAATATCGGTATCCAAAAGCGAAGCCAGCGACTTCTCAAGCGGCTCTTCAGGCGTTGGAGGCAAGTAATCCTCAAGGGCGCCATGCACGAATACGCGCTTTCCATTCTCGTCCTCCATGATCGAACCATCTTCACCGCGATCAACAATGGTCAGTTTTCGCTCTGCTCGTGCCTTGTGGGCGATGTAGGCGTCCCACTTGACCTTGTGCTCGCCGCCGCCCTCTGCATCAACCAGCATGCCGTGCTTGCCGATCGCCGCGACAGCGCCGTGGTGCGCATAGCCTGTTTCCGGGTGCTTGTAGTAGATCGAGTCGCCGGCCAGTACGCTAGGCTTGGCAACCTCGCCAGTGGATTGATTGAGGCTTGTTACTGGCTTCATAGGTCGCCTAGCCGATAGATGGTGTTGGTGCGGGTACCGAAGTCGTCAGGCTCTAGCGACTTGGCAAGCGGCTTTTCTTCGTCGTCTGGCTTATCTTCTTCTTTAGCCGCCGGCTCATCATCCGGGCTACCGGCGCCAAAGTCCTTGCCGCTCTCAGCGCCGCCGAATCCAGCCGCTGGCTCTTCTTGTTCTTCATCCTGTCCTTCGCCGGGCGCCTGCTGTTCTTCCGCCGGGTCACCGCCGGGCGCCTGCTCTTCGCCCGGCTGGCCTTCTTCCTGCCCGCCGAAGTCTTCCGGCTGTTCAGCCTGCATGATCTGCATCCACGGCCCGATAAGCGAAGGATTCAAGGGAGCATCGCCCAGCTTGCCGTCCATCTTGTCGTAACCCTCTTGCGCGCGCATTTCATTGACGGTCAGAATCAGGCCGGCGCGCTTGTCCTTGACTTCCGTATCTTCTTCATCGAGCCCTTCCCAGCGGAAAACGTATTTCTCGGAGAAGTCGCAAGTGATGTAATCCGTGAATAGATTCTCGAAGTAGCTCAGGATAGGACGCAGGCCGCTATCCTTGGAGGCGGCCAGCTTCTCCGCGGTATCGTTGCCGCCCAGCGCCGAGGTACTGCCGGCCGTGAATGAATCGAAATTCACTTCAGCCGGGCTCATGCCGTAGATGGCGCATATCAGCGAGGCTAGGAATGTCATCCATTTCGAGAACGCCATATCATCAAATTCCACTCCGAACTTCTCGAAGCTGGCTTTGCTCTCTTGATCCTTGGAAATCAGTACCGGTACCGACCAATGGCTATTGGCGCCCTTGACCATGCTGTTCCAGTAGCGCCGGAAGGCGGTCAGGTCATCTTGCGAGTAGTCACCGGATAGATGCAAAACGCCCTTGGGAATGGCGTTCTTGTCGAAGCCGCTGATGTTGTGGCTCATGGCATTCAGGAAGCCAGTCACCACACGTACCAGCAGTTCAGTCTCACCGAGGCCATAGCCGCCGACCATGATGTCGCTGCGCGGGTTGCGCGGCTCATAGATCAGGTCGTCATTGGTGTAGGCCGTGCGGATGCCGCCTTGAATCACCTGCAGCGCGAAAATCTCCGGGTCGCCCTTGTAGCCAGTTTCCGGCGTCAGGCGAATCGTGGAACCGTCAACAACCGTCAGGCCGTCAATGCCCAGCTTCCGGTCGCGCTTCATTTCGGTTTCGATTGCGCATGAGTCCAGCACCAGTGAATCACGTACTGCCTTGCCCATGAAGCCGGCGAAACTATCACGGTGCAGCTTCTTGCGCTCGCGCGGGTTGAACTCCCATCCGCAATTGCTCATAAAGCGGTTCAGCATGCCTATGCTGTCCTGCTCAGTCTTGCTAATCGAGTGTTCTTTATCAATATGCTTGACCATGAATCCGAGGCCGCTACCGCCCTCCTGCACGCGGCAGAATCGTTGCACTTGACGAATGCGTGTCATCACCACGGCGTTCAGAATCGGCGTCTGATCAACCATCGCGCGCAAGGCGTCAAAGCTCATCGATGCCGGCTTTTCCCAATACTCGCCCTGCAGGCCAAGCTGGCGATCATCGAGGCGCACCGACTGCATGCCGGGCTTGCCTTGATTGGTACCGGGGAATGGAACGACGTTCTGGCTGATCGACTTGTTCATGTCGGCCATTTCGATCATTTGCGCGAAGACTTCAGCGCTCATCACCGATGGCTGCGTGTGGCTTTTCTGCAGTTCGCCCAAGGCGTCAGTGCGCTCGTCTTGCGGGGCGCGAGGGTCGAATGCGGTTTGTCTGGCGTTGTCGGAGGTCATGGCGAAAGTGTCGCGTCACGACCGAATAGCTACCCCGGAATAAACAAACTGCATCCGATGTCGTCCGCTTGTACCTGCAGCCCGAAGTTCGCACCGCACATACCAGCCTCGCGGTCGAACTCGGCGCAGCGCCCACAGGTACCCGAGGCCGATAGCTGATCCTTGATGCTCATGTCCGGGATGAAGATTTCGGACGGGTTGCGGCCAATGAACATGGCGTAGGCGCGAGATAAACTATCGCACATGTCGTCAAAGGTCCCATTCGGGAACATGCGCAATTCAGAAACAAACGCCGCATTCCATTCCGCCTTTAGCATCATCACGTTGCCGACATTCATCTGGCTGGCGATCGGCTCTGCCCGAACTACCTTGTTTCCTGTTTCCGTCGAGGAATGCACCCGGTACCCGGCCAGTTGCCGGGTCAGGTACTTCACCTGCGTTACGCCAGCTTGTCCTGGGTCTTGCGGGATGGATTGCTTGCAGTCGTAACCGTCGCTGGCCGTGGTATTGACCAGTGCCTTGTCTCGCTCATCCGGACCTACCCTGATGCGTACCACATCGGCAATGATCAGGCGCCCGTCGCGCATCCTGCCAAGCTTGACTCCTGCCGTGTAGTCGCCGGTCGTTGTGCTGGCGAAGTCCCATCCGCGTACCCATTCGATAGGCTCAACAGGAAGCGCCGGGATAATCTGGATATTGTCTGGCTTGAACAGGCCGCCCGACAACGGGGATGGAATCTGCATGTACTGGCCGGCGAAGGTGTAGGGGTCAGCGCCTTCCATTTGCCGTAGCCGCTCAATACTGTGCTTCTCAGGCCATAGCGCCTCGCCGTCCTCAGTGATTGCTGGCAGGCATAGATGCTCCCATACCTCGCCACTGCCGCCATTTAGCAGGAATCCGGTCATATCATTCTCATGCAAGCGCTGCATAATGATGATGATCGGCGTCTCTGGTGAGTTGGTGCGCGAGGCGATGGTGTTGTTGAATCGGCGATTGATGCGGTCGCGCATGGTGTCGCTGAAGGCATCATCCGGTTTTATCGGATCGTCAACCAAAATGCAGCCCGCAAAAGAATCAGCCGGGCTCCCTGTGCCTACCCGTACTCTGCCCATACCGCCCGCACCAAAGCCGGTTATCGCACCGCCTGCCGCTGTTGCATAAAGCCCGCCGCCAGACTTGGTCCACCACTTCTTTTTTGAATCGGAATCCGCCCTTAGCTCGGTCGGGAAAAACCGATGAAACTCATCGGACTTGACCAGATCACGGATAGCGCTCGAATTGTCCAGCGCCAGGTCATCCGAGTACGAAAGGTGAATGAACTTGGCGGTCGGGCTGTTCGCCAGGCACCAAGCGACGAACATCTTCACGGCTATTTCTGTCTTTGCATACCGTGGCGGTATGTTGATAATCAGCCTGGTAGTCTCGCCGGTAACGACCTTGGTTAGCGCGTCAACGATATTCTGCTGGTAAGGCGCCGGCATGAATGACTTGCTGTATTGCGCCTTGAAGAAGTACCGGACGAAGGCGCCGAAGTCACAGAGCAACTTCATCTTGAACGCTGCGAAGATTGTTTCGTCAGCAAGCGTCATTGAATAGTTTGTTGATGTGGCGAATCTGGTCAGGGGTAACTTCGATCACGCCAGCGTTCGATTGCATGGCGTTGGTGTTATTGATCACGGTATCGGGTTGCTTGCCGAGAATGTTCTCTTGCGCCTTGGTGATAGCCGTGGCGGCCGCGTTCAGGTCTTGATAGCTGGCTGTTTCATCATCAGACCGCAGTTTTCTTTCGGTGATTTCCGCTACCAACATGTTGACGCCCTTGAAGTAGACGGTCGTCTTGAGCCTTTCGGAAACAATCGTGTCGTGAACGTTTCTTTCTAAGGGGTGCATTTTTTCTTTTTCTTTTATCAGATCGCTAAGGAACTGTTTTGCCTTGACTTCTTCGATTATTTCTTTTTTCTTTCCGCCGAAAATCCATCCTTCGGCCTTCGCTCGCTTGCTTATTGATCCGGCGCTTTTTATATCAACATCGTCCCTTGCGATTATCTCTGCGAGTTTGAATCCGCGCTCGTAATAGGTGCGGATGATTACCCACTGGCTTTCGGGGAGTGCCACGCTCAGTCCGACTTGCTAAACAGGTAACTAAGATTCATGGTGAAGCGGGGATTGGTCATTGTTGCTCCTTGGCATGAAAGGGAGTCGCGGCGGGCTGTTTATGCGGAACAGCGTTCAGGGGCATCCCTAGCCGCGACAAGCCTTTATTGTGAAGTCACGACAGCCTCGACGGAACTTTGAATCAAGCCGCGCACTCGCAACCTGCACAACTCTTGTCGAAGCCTTCCGGGCAATCCTTGTCGGCTTCCTCTTCGGCTTCCTCTTCGGCTTCAGCCTCTTCCGGGAACTTGAGCTCGTACAGGTTATCTTCCAGTTCAGCCAGAAGCGCATCAGCGTAGCGGGAAAGATTCCGTTCGCCCAAGTGGCGCGCGGAGCCTAAAACTTGCAGTATTTCGCTGGCGATCACTTCCCGGCCTGCATTGACGCCGTTGGCAAACCCGGCTGCGTAGCCTTCGATGATGGCCGCGTATTTCTTTGCTGCTTTTTCCTTCGGTTTCATTGTGAATCTCCTTGATGAACTACGATGATTTGCGACGGTATTTCAGGGGTAATGTTTGGGTTTAGTTGGCACCGGAATCCGGCATTCGGCCACTTTGATGCCGCCTTCCCTTTGGCGCGCAGCTTGTAGCCGCAGGCGCAGATGGTTTCCGGCTTGTGGCTATGCTTGGTCAGGCCGCAGTTCGAGCATTCGACGTGATGCTCGCCGGCCTCGTCCACATAGGCGAATACCCGTGCGAAGCAGATACGGCAGGCGTGATTGGTCTTTCGGTAAAAGCGCTTCTCTTCTTTGTCGACACTCACATTCCACCCCATAGAGACATTTGCATTGGCGCCTTAACGGCAGAATGAAAACCGAAAGTAACGGTGTCGCGCCGGCCGCGCACGGTGCGCAGGACAGCTTCAAATGTATCGGCGACGTTGCGGTAGATCACCGGGCGAACGACTCCAAGCACTGAAAACGTGAGTTCAACGCGATGCGTGAATGGAACGCGGCAATCGCCGGCTTCATCATCCCAAAACCGCTCGACTGGCCGCGGGGGAACGCCCTTGCCATTCTTTCCCTTGATCATTTCACGTTCGCGGTTGTAGCAACTGACACAAACCCCACCGCAGATGATGCGCGCGGCCGGATGGTGGCACCGGGAACAGATCAGGGTGCCAACGGGTCGCTCTTTGGCTTGCGGGGCTTTGTCGCCCGCGTGCAAAGCCCCGATCGGGCATCCGAGGCACTTTTCAAGCGGCACGCATGCGCCAAGCGGGAGCTTCTTGGCATCGCGGTACATCGTTGCACAGCGCAACTCGGACAGATTGGCTTTGTTCGCCACGCAGGCGAAGTAGCGGCCGGGAACGCCTTCGTAGGTAAAGTAGTCAAAGGTGACCGTCATTTATAACCTTATCCAATGCTGATGAAACCCTTTAGCCCATGCTGCGGTGTAGAGCACGCA
>NZ_JBMOJE010000075.1:0-26103 GCF_049316945.1 Propionivibrio sp.
TGACGGTACGCCGACGCACGCTTCGGCCAGTTGCGAGCACCACGGCGGCTGCCCGCGTTGCGAACGGGATAGGACGCACTCGAATGAACGAAGGATTATGGAGAACAAAAATGAACCAGAATAATGCGCTTCCACGATTTATCGGTAAAAAAGAACTTCTCAGAATGATCCCACTTGCCGACCGGACGATTAACGACATGGAGGCGCGCGGCGACTTCCCTAAGCGAATCGCCCTGAACCGCCGAAACGTGGCATGGGATTTGCGGGAGATTCAAGACTGGATGGAAGAAAGAAAAGCATCCGGACAGCAAGTTATGAAGATTTGTCGCTTCGCTTCGCTTCGTGAGACTGTCGATCATATCCGCCCAATCCTGCATCATGGCCTGCCGCTGCTCTCGATACTCGGCCTTGTTGTAGACGGCGCGGATGCCTTTTTGTTCGTGCGCCAGACACTTCTCTATCCAGTCTGTGTTGTATCCGGCCTCATGCAACATCGTTGAAGCGGTTCGGCGCAAGTCATGCGGGCCAAACTTCCCAAGGTCTTTTCCGTCTTTCTGCGCTAGTTTAAATGTTAGCGTCGTGACCACATTCAGCGTTGCGTGCGACATTGGCTTATCGGGATCATAGCGCGACGGGAAAAGGTAGTCTGACCCCCCTGCAAATGCCTTCAGCGCCATGATAATGTCCGTAGCCTGATTTGACAGGTATACATTATGCGGGTTGCGCCGCTTCATCCGCTCCTTTGGGATTGTCCAGAGCGATTTTACAAAATCAATTTCATCCCATGTTGCTTCAGTCAATTCTGACTTGCGCACCATCGTCAGCAGTAACAGCCTGACGGCAGCACGAATCGACGGGGTTGTTCCGACCCGTTCCAGGTATTCGTGCATCACTCCGATCTCTTCGGGCGACAGTGACCTATCCCTTGATTCAAATTTAGCAATCGAATTCGGCTTGACCAGATCAGCCGGGTTCTCTACCTTCTGCCCCCGCTCATTGGCCCACCGATATACCTGCATCAATACCTCACGAACATGCACAGCCGTTGCAGGGGCGCCCCTTGCGACGATTGAATCAGTTAATTTTCTCAGGTCGTTGTGGTCTATTTCATGCAGGTGTCGATTCTCAAAAAATGGTTTCAGGTCACGGTTGTAGGCGGCCTGCCGCATATTCCGGGTTGAGTCGGCCATTTCATAGCCTTTGAGCCATTCTTGCGCCCATTCCCCGAATGTTTTTGAGTCGCTGGCATTTTCTTTGATGCGCGCCTTCTCCTGTGCCGGTGACTTACCTTCAGCAAGCATCTTCTTCGCTTCATGCAATAACACGCGAGCTTCGGCCAGTGTTATCCCACCTACCCCGTATTTTCCAATCGTCAGCGTTTCGTTTCGTCCATTGAGCCGGAAGTTATACCTGAGCGAAACACCGCCAGCGGTTGAGACAACCACGTACAGACCATCCCGATCAAAGACTTTGTATAATTTATCTTTTGGTTTTAGATTACGAATACGGGTATCGGTTAACATAAATTACTCCAACGAATCATGATGTTAAGTTCATTTGAAAAAATATAAGAAGGCATTTTTTTATTCATATTGATTTTTTGATACCTCGCCTAAACCGATACCTCCAATTCCTTTGTAATCGTTGATAACACTGGCTTCAAGTGATGTTTAGATGCTTTTTTTCTGCGTTATAAATAGAGGGTATCGGGGAAAATTATAATACTCGCGTTTCGGTCTACCTTTAGAACTACCCATAAAAAAACCCGCTTCTTGGCGCTAGTTGGCGCTAGCAGAAGCGGGTTTTATTGGGTAGAATCAAGCAACAGCAAGGGGTTGGTGATTGTCTGATGTAACGAGCCGCAAGACGCCGCAAATCGTTAGACTACTCCCACTCGATGGTCGCCGGAGGTTTCCCGGAAATATCGTAGACGACCCGATTGATCCCGCGCACTTCGTTGATGATGCGATTGGACACCTTGCCAAGCAGGCTGTGCGGCAGTTCGGACCAATGCGCGGTCATGAAGTCCTGGGTGTCCACGGCACGCAAGGCAACAACGTATTCGTAGGTGCGACCATCGCCCATGACGCCAACGCTCTTCACCGGCAGGAAGACGGCAAAAGCCTGGCTGGTTTTCTCGTACCAGCCCGCAGCCCGCAGTTCGTCGATGAAAATGGCGTCGGCACGACGCAGCAGATCGGTAAATTCTTTCTTCACTTCACCGAGAATACGGACACCAAGGCCGGGGCCGGGGAACGGATGGCGATAGACCATCTCATGCGGAAGCCCGAGCGCGACGCCCAGTTCGCGCACTTCGTCCTTGAACAGTTCGCGTAGCGGTTCGAGCAACTTCAGATTGAGTGTTTCCGGCAAGCCGCCGACGTTGTGGTGACTCTTGATGGTGTGCGCCTTCTTGGTCTTGCTGCCGGCCGACTCGATCACATCCGGATAAATCGTGCCTTGGGCCAGCCATTTGGCCGCTTCCCCGCTTTCTGCCAGTTTTTTTGATTCGACCTGAAACACCTCGACGAACTCGCGACCGATGATCTTGCGCTTGGCTTCAGGATCGGTAACGCCCTGGAGATGTCCCATGAACTGTTCGGTGGCATCGACGTGAATGACCTTGACACCGAGGTTGCTGGCGAAGGTCTTCATGACCTGCTCCGCTTCGTTCAGACGCAGCAGGCCGTTATCGACGAAGACACAGGTCAATTGGTCACCGATGGCGCGATGCAGGAGCGCGGCTACGACGGATGAGTCGACACCGCCAGAGAGGCCGAGAATGACCTGTTCCTTGCCGACCTGGGCGCGCACCTTATCGATGGCTTCGTTCACGTAGTCCGGCATGTTCCAGTCATGGCCACAAGCACATATCTCGTGCACAAAGTGGGCGAACATTTCCTTGCCCTTGAGTGTGTGCGTGACTTCCGGATGGAACTGGACGGCGTAGAACTTGCGCGTCTCATCCGCCATGGCGGCGATCGGACACGATTCGTTGCTGGCGATGACCTTGAAGCCAGGCGGCAATTCGGTGACCTTGTCGCCGTGGCTCATCCACACGTCAAGCAGGCCATGGCCCTCGTCGTTGCAGCGATCCTGAATTCCCTTGAATAGCTCCGAATGCCCTCGGGCACGCAGTTCCGCATAACCGAATTCGCGCTTGCCGGAACTCTCGACCTTGCCACCCAGTTGCTGAGCCATCGTCTGCATGCCGTAGCAGATTCCCAGAACCGGCACGCCCAGCTCAAAAACCACCTGCGGCGCATGCCATTGCTCGGCCTCGTACACCGAGTTTGGTCCGCCGGAAAGGATGATGCCTTGCGGCTTGAACTGGCGGACAAAATCTTCGCTGACGTCAAACGGATGCAGTTCGCAATAGACCTGTTGCTCGCGCACACGTCGGGCAATGAGTTGGGAAACCTGGGAACCGAAATCGAGGATGAGTATTTTCTGGTGAGCCATTTTCAAGCCTTGAATGAATAAGGGCGGCCAATGAGCCGCCCTGGTTGGACTGCACTTGACTATTCAACGTGATAATTCGGTGCTTCCTTGGTGATCTGTACGTCGTGCACATGAGACTCGCGCACACCTGCCGAGGTAATCTCGACAAAGGAGGCACGCTCGTGCATTTCTTCTATCGTCGCGCAGCCAAGGTAGCCCATCGAAGAGCGCAGACCGCCCATCAACTGGTGAATCACCGCCAGTACCGATCCCTTGTAAGGCACACGCCCTTCGATACCTTCGGGAACAAGTTTGTCAACGTTGGCGGTACTGTCCTGAAAGTAACGGTCGGCGGCACCGGCAGCCATGGCGCCGATCGAACCCATGCCGCGATAGGATTTGTAAGACCGGCCCTGGAAGAGTTCAACTTCACCCGGCGCTTCTTCGGTTCCGGCAAAAAGACCGCCGAGCATGACGGCATTGCCGCCAGCCGCAATGGCCTTGCAGATATCCCCGGAATAGCGGATTCCACCATCGGCAATCATCGGCACCCCGGTGCCCTTGAGTGCGTCAGAAACCATCTGGATCGCAGTAATCTGCGGAACACCAACCCCGGCCACAATCCGTGTCGTACAGATGGACCCCGGACCGATGCCTACCTTGACACCGTCTGCGCCATGATCGACCAGTGCCCGCGCGGCTTCAGCCGTGGCGATGTTGCCACCGATAACCTGAACCATCGGCAAGTTCTTCTTTACCCATTGCACGCGGTCCAATACCCCTTGCGAGTGACCGTGCGCCGTATCAACGACCAGCACGTCCACACCGGCTTCGGCGAGCAATTGCGCACGCTCTTCGGTTCCAGCACCCACGCCGATTGCCGCACCAACACACAGACGCCCGGAAGCATCCTTGCTGGCATACGGGTGCTCGGTTGTCTTGATGATGTCCTTGACGGTAATCAGGCCACGCAACTCGAAAGAATCATTGACCACCAGCACCCGCTCGAGGCGATGCTTGTGGATCAACGCCTTGCCTTCCTCTACCGTAGCGCCCTCCTTCACCGTGACCAGCCGTTCGCGCGGCGTCATGATGTTGCGTACCGGCTGGTCGAGGTTGGTCTCGAAGCGCAAGTCGCGGTTGGTCACGATGCCGACCACAAGTTTGCCTTCCAGCACGGGGAAACCGGAAATCTTGTGCAAACGGGTCAGTTCGAGGACTTCGCGTACCGACATGGTCGGCGGAACGGTAATCGGGTCTTTCAGAATGCCTGATTCAAAGCGCTTGACCTTCGCGACTTCAATCGCCTGCGCTTTCGGACTTAGATTTTTATGCACAATACCGATACCGCCCTCTTGCGCCAAAGCAATGGCAAGGCGACCTTCGGTCACGGTATCCATGGCGGCGGACACCAGAGGCATATTGAGAGTGATGTTGCGCGTCAGGCAGGTTCGAAGACTGACATCGCGGGGCAGAACGAGGGAGTGTGCTGGAACAAGGAGGACGTCATCAAACGTTAACGCCCTTTGAATTAAACGCATGGCCTATAATCCGGGGTTACAAAAACGTATTATACAGCATGCTCAATATAGTCAGGATGACCATGAAACGCATAGCCCTTACGGTTGCCGCCCTCCTCCTCGCTACGGCGGTGAACGCCCAGATCTACCAGTGGAAAGATGAAAACGGCAAAACCATCATGTCTGACAAACCACCTGTCGGAAATGTCCGTCAGCAGCGAAAAATCGAGTCGGAGCCCCCTGCGGAAAGTTCCGCGACACAAAAAACAACGGCTGATCGAGAATTGGATTTCCGCAAACGCCAGAAAGAATCTCAGGAAAGTTCGGAGAAGGCAAGCAAAGAGCAAGCGGCGTCAGCCGACAAGAAGGAGAACTGCGAAAAATCGCGTCGCTACCTGCAGTCTCTTGAATCCGGCGAACGTATCGTCCAGCGTGACGACAAGGGCGAACGCTATTTCATGGAAGATGCACAGCGCGACCAGGAAATTTCCAAAGCGCGTCAGGCCGTGCAATCCAACTGCAAATAAGTCTGAGATCGCCTCCTTATTCGCTCTCCACTTCGCCCGCACCCTTCTTCATTACCTTGCCTTCTGCCGCCCGTTGCTTGCGTACTTCCTTCGGGTCGGCAATCAATGGCCGGTAAATTTCCACCCGATCACGGTCACGTAATGGCGCATCGGGCTTGGCAAGCTTGGCAAAGACGCCAATCTTGTTTTTCGCAATATCAATCTCGGGATATTTTTGCAGAACGCCGGAGGCTTCAATAGCCTGACGAACGGTTGCACCCGCCGGCAACTTGACGGAAAAAATCTCCTGCTTTTCCAGTAGCGGATAAACCACTTCGATGCTGATCAGTTCAGGCATTTATAACTCCATAGACCTCGTCGGCACGTCTTACAAACGCATCAACGAACGTATTGGCAATCTTGCCAAACACAGGGCCGATTACTTTTTCGAACATTTTGCTGGAAAATTCATAGGAAAGCCGGAATTCGATTTTGCAGGCATTGTCGGCCAGCGGCAAGAAGTGCCACAACCCTTCGAGACGGCGAAACGGGCCATCAACCAGTTTGATAGTCATTCTCAGCGGGATATCCTTCTCGTTTTCGGTGGTGAAGTGCGATTTGACGCTGTGATAGTTGATGTGCAGCGTGGCTACCGTTTTTTTTTCATCCCGGAACTCAACCCGAGTCTGGCTGCACCAGGGTAAAAACCTGGGGTAGTCTTCCACACCGTCCACGAGATCGAACATTTCTTGCGCCGAGCGCTCGATCAGTACTGATTTTTCAACCATGGCCATCTTCAGCCGAACCCCGTGAATCCTGTAGAATCCGGCATTCTAGCATCCTCGCGCCATAACCTATGAGAGCCGCACCATGAGCATCATCGCCAACAAGAAAGCCTTTCACGACTACTTCGTCGAAGAAAAATTCGAGGCGGGCATTTCGCTACAGGGCTGGGAAGTCAAGGCGATCCGGGCTGGACGGGCGAACATCAAGGAATCCTATGTCGTTATCCGTAGTGGAGAAGTTTTCATCTTCGGAATGCACATCACCGCCTTGCCTGAAGCGTCAACCCACGTCAATCCTGACCCGATCCGCACACGCAAACTGTTGCTCCATGCCAACCAGATCAGCAAGCTGATTGGTCAGGTAGAGCGAGCCGGTTACACGATTTTGCCATTGAATCTGCACTTCGTTCGCGGCCGAATCAAGGTTGAAATCGGCCTGGCCAAAGGCAAGAAGCAGCACGACAAGCGCGAAACCGAAAAAGAGCGCGATTGGGATCGTGAAAAAGCGCGATTGATGCGCGTCAAGGCTTGACCCCCTTTTAGAAAGATTCAATCCTGGCGGCCATGCGGTCTGATTCAGTTGCCTGACAGCGTCACTGCCATTAGGCAGAATGACTACTGACGCTGGCGGACCGTCTCGAACAGGCACACCGCCGCCGCCGCCGCTACGTTAAGCGATTCGGTTGCTCCCGGCATCGGTATGCGAACCTTCAACCGCGACGCAGCGGCGACTTCGGGTCGCACTCCCTGCCCTTCGCTGCCGAAAACCCAGGCCAGAGGGCCTTTGAGATTGGCGGCATAGAGCGAAGTAGTGGCGTCGAGAGTAGTGGCCACGCCCTGCCCCTGATAGCCGCCAAGAAATCCCGGCAGATCGGCACTTTCGTGAATGTCGAGCTGGAAATGCGCACCCATCGCCGCGCGTAATGTCTTTGGCGACCAGGCTTGAGCACTGTCCGTCGACAACAGTATTTGCCGAAAACCTGCGGCAGCTGCGCTACGCAGGATCGAGCCGACATTCCCTGGATCCTGTACGCCATCGAGCAATAGCGCATCGATTTCCTGATTCAGTCCATGTGCCGGGCGTGGCTGAGAAACAATCGCCATGATGCCACTTGGGGTTTCGACCGTTGCCAGATCGGCGAACAGCGCGTCAGCCAGTACGATGGTGGTGCAGCGAGCGCCGTCATCGGCAAGGTAATCGGCGATTTCACCGTGCAGGGCTCCGCTTTCGCTAACGACAATTTCTGCCGGCTGGCCATAATGGATGGCGTAGGCTTCGATCAGGTGCATGCCGTCGAGTACAACCTGCCCCGTCTTGCGCCGTTCGCGGCCGCTCTGGCAGAGCTTCCTGAGCGCCTTGAAATGCGGGTTTTCACGCGAAGCGATCTGTCTCATAACAACAATAGTTGCGCGACTGGCGCATAGCTGCGCCGATGCACCGGACTCACCCCATGATCCCGCAATGCTTTTAGGTGCAACGTGGTGGGATAACCCATGTGCCGATCGAAACCATACATTGGATAAACAGCGTGGAGTTCCTTCATGCCGGCGTCACGAACGGTTTTGGCGAGAATGGAGGCCGCCGCAATCGATGCCACCTTGCCATCGCCACCGATAATGGCTTGCGCCGTACAGGGCAACAACGGGCAGCGATTGCCATCGATCAGCGCATGCTCAGGCTGGATGCCGAGCGCTTCGACGGCGCGCCGCATGGCGAGCAGGCTCGCCTGCAAAATATTGATGCGGTCGATTTCCTCGACACTGGCCTCGGCGACGGCCCATGCCAGCGCCTTTTTGCGAATCTCGATGGCCAACACTTCACGACGTTTGGCCGAGAGTTTCTTGGAGTCGTTGAGATCGACGATTGGATTGTCCGGATCGAGAATTACTGCCGCCGCTACCACCGGCCCAGCCAGAGGACCACGCCCCGCCTCGTCAACTCCGCAGACCAGACCTTCAGGCTGCAGAAGCAAGAGCATTGTTGCGCACTGCAACAGGCAGGCAGTCGAGGATCGCTGCAGCGGCTTTTTCAGCCGTGTTTTGTTTGAGTTGCAAGTGAATTTCACTGAACGTTTGACGGATACGCGCGCAGGCAGCCTTGTCTGCGTAGAGATTTAGCAATGCCTGAGCCAGATTTTCCGGTGTAGCGTCATCCTGAATGAATTCGGGCACAACGAATCTTCCGGCGAGGATGTTGGGCAAGCCAACATAAGGCAGATACCCCATGCCCCGCATCATGCGATAGGAGAATGGCGCCATCTTGTAGACGATGGCCATCGGTCGTTTTAGCAACGCTGCTTCAAGAGTTGCAGTACCACTGGCGACGAGTACCGCGTCGGAGGCCATCATGGCCTCATGCGCATGGCCGAACAACATGCGAATCGGCAGTTCGCGCGCGTCGCATCGATAAAGCGCGGTTTCGAACAACAAGCGAGTTTCTCTTGTGGCCATTGGAACGAGAAAAAGTGCGTTTGGCAGTTTCTTGTGGATTTCCTGTGCAGTCGCGATAAAGGTATCCGCCATATACTGCAGTTCGGATTGCCGACTACCTGGCAGCAACGCAAAAACAGGCTGTTGCGCTGGCAAATCCAGCAATTCACGCGCTCCACTTCGACCGTCCTCAACCGGTAACATGTCGGCCAACGGATGCCCCACGTAAGTGACGGGAATCCCCTGTTTCTCGTAGAGTGCCGGCTCAAAAGGAAAGAGGGCCAATATTCGCGAAACAGCGGCGCCGATCTTGTGAATGCGCTTGCCACGCCAGGCCCAGATCGACGGGCTGACGTAATGGATAGTGGGGATTCCACGCTGTTTCAGTACTTTTTCCAGCGCCAGATTGAAGTCCGGCGCATCGACGCCAATGAAGACATCCGGCGGGTCGGCCAACAGGCGGCGTTTCAAGTCGCTGCGAATAGCTGAAATTTCGCGGTAATGCCGAAGTACTTCGACGTAACCTCGCACCGCGAGTTTTTCGAGCGGATGCCAAGCCTTGAAGCCTTGCCCTGCCATTTTCGGGCCACCGATACCGTAAAACACGGCGTCGGGCAATTTGGCCTTGAGCGCCTGGATCAGGTGGCTAGCCAGCAGATCTCCAGAAGCCTCGCCTGCCACCATGGCGATACGAACAACCCCAGCCATCATCGGATGATGCCGCGCTTTGAAACCGCAAGAAAATCGAGAATAGGTTGAATTTCAGGATGGGCCTTGACCTCTTCTTCGAGCTTGGCACGCGCCTCTTCAAGCATCAAACCAGACTTGTAGAGCGTCCGATAGGCACGTTTCAAGGCCAACAGTGCTTCCGCCGAGAAACCACGGCGCTTCAGACCCTCGGCGTTGATGCCAAAAGGGCTTGCCGTATTGCCAGCCGCCATCACGAAGGGCGGAATGTCCTGCAGTACCACGGTACCTACAGCCGTCATGGTATGCGCCCCGATACGGCAGAACTGGTGAACACCGGTATAGCCGCCAAGTATTGCCCAGTCATCAATGTGGACGTGCCCGGCAAGTTGAGCATTGTTGGCAAAGGTAGTGCGGTTTCCGACCTGGCAGTCATGGGCGATATGCACGTAGGCCATGATCCAGTTGTCGTCACCCAGTCTGGTTACACCCGAATCCTGCGCCGTGCCGAGGTTGAACGTGCAAAACTCGCGGATGGTATTGCGGTCACCGATTTCAAGGCGCGTCGGCTCACCTGCATATTTCTTGTCCTGTGGCACTTCGCCGATCGAGTTGAACTGAAAAATCCGGTTATCCCGGCCGATCCGTGTATGGCCGGAAATAACCACATGCGGGCCGATGCTCGTATTTTCGCCGATCTCGACATGCTCACCAATGATCGAATAGGGACCGACCGAGACATTGGAGCCAAGACGGGCATCCGGGTGAATGATTGCGCTAGGGTGAATCGTGGCTGAACTCAAGGTTATCTTCCCGCAATCACACCACTTCGCGCTGGGCACACATCAACTCGGCCCCGGCAACAATTTCTCCATCAACGCGGGCTTCCGCCTTGTATTTCCAGATACCGCGCATCTGGCGCAGTATCTCGACGTGCAAATGGAGTTGGTCGCCAGCGGATACCGGTTTTTTAAAACGGGCATTGTCAATGCCGACAAAGAAAAAAAGTGAATTATTGTCGGGTTTCACACCCATGGTTTTGAACGAGAGAATACCGGCTGCCTGAGCCAGCGCCTCCATGATGAGCACGCCAGGCATCACCGGGTGATGCGGAAAATGGCCAGCGAAAAACGGTTCGTTGATCGTAATATTCTTGTAGGCATGGATTGATTTACCGGCCTCAAAGTCCACAACACGATCAACCAGCAGGAATGGATAACGATGCGGAAGGTGTTCAATAATTTCTTTAATATCCATTGAATTCATGATGTTTTCTCCATTTGTTCGAGTTTTTTCTCAAGTTCGGAAACCCGTTCGGCAAGCTTGGCCAGACGTTTGATCTGGGCTGCGTTATGCAGCCACTCCTGGTGCGCTTCGAGCGGAAAAATACTGGTGTACTGCCCTGGCTTTCGCAGACTCTTGGTTACCATCGTACCGGCCGAAATATGTACATCATCAGCAAGTTCGAGATGGCCGACGATCATCCCGGCACCACCGACCGTACAGCGGCGTCCGATCTTTGTGCTGCCCGCGATGCCAACACAACCGGCCATTGCCGCGTGTTCTCCGATAACCACGTTGTGTGCAATCTGGATCTGATTGTCGAGTTTCACCCCGTCACCAATCACCGTATCGTCCAGCGCACCACGGTCGATCGAAGTATTGGCGCCAATTTCGACATCATCACCGATTACAACGCGCCCAATTTGCGGAATCTTGATCCAGCGTTCACCTTCCTTGGCGAAACCGAATCCGTCGCTACCGATAACCGCTCCCGCCTGAATGACGGCCCGTTGGCCGATCACACAATGACGATAGACCACGGAATTTGGATAGAGCAGCGAATCATCTCCGATTGAAACATCATCGCCAACGACACAGCCAGGATACAGGGTGACGTTTTCGCCAATCACCACGTTTTCACCGATCACTACGTTTTCGCCGATACGTGCCGAGGCAGGGACATGGCTTTGGACAACGGCTGACGGGTGAACGCCAAGCGGACGCTGGTCTTGTGGATTGAGCAAGCCTACAACACGAGCGTAATAGGCGTAGGCGTTTTGATGGACAATGCGCGGCAGCATCGTCTCCCCGGCAAACTGTGGCGGCACGATAACCGCGGTCGCCTGGGTGGTCTGCAACTGCTGCCGATATTTCGGGTTGACAAGAAATGCAATCTGCCCGACAGAGGCTGAAGCCAAGCTGCCAACTTGTGAGACAACAACCGAACCGTCACCCTTTAGCGATCCGCCAAGACGGGTGACGATTTCGTCGAGCCGCATACCACCATGCGTAGGCACGCCAGTTACTTGGCTTCGGATAATGCCTTGATGATTTTGTCCGTCACGTCAAGTTTCGGACTGACCCAGACAACATCCTGGACGATCAGATCATATTTCTCGCTTTCGGCAAGTTGCTTGATCGCCTTGTTCGCCTTCTCGATGATTGCGGCGTTCTCTTCGTTCTGACGCAGGTTCAGATCTTCACGGAACTCACGCTGCTTGCGTTGAAACTCGCGGGACATCTCATTCAGGTCTTTTTCTTTCACACGGCGCTCTGATTCAGACATCGTCACCGCGTTTTTCTCAAGAGACTCCTGCAATGTCTGGAGTCGCTTGGCTAGACCTTGCAAATCCTGATCGCGTTTTGAAAATTCCACTTCGATCTTCTTTGCCGCCTTAACTGCAGTGGGCGCATCACGGAATATACGCTGGGTATTGACGTAACCAACCTTTAATGTATCCGATGCCGACGCGTAAGACACTGGCAGCGAAGCCATCAACGCGACCAGCAACGTGGCAATTTTCGTGTTCAAGCTATTTCTCCTAAGTTAAAAGGTCTGTCCCATCTGGAACTGGAACCGCTGAAGTTTATCACCATCCTGGCTATTAAGCGGCTGCGCCAAACTGAATTTAAGCGGACCAAATGGAGATATCCAGGTCGCCGCAAGACCTGCCGACATCCGGACTGGACCTTGGTCGCATACACTACCCTGGACGCATACTCCTGCAGTTGAAGTTCCTTCACCATACACCTGGCCGGCATCAAAGAATGGGCCAAAACGCACCGATTTATCTACTCCAAATCCCGGCAGGGGCATGGAAAGTTCAGCATTGAAGACGACGCGACGCGTACCGCCGAGCCGTACCTGATTGCCATTTGAATCCTCGTAAGGTCCGAGACTCGCCGTATCGTAACCGCGAACGGACCCTACACCACCGGCGTAGAAGTTCTTGTAGAAAGGCACTTCCTGGCCAGACATGCCTTTGGTGTATCCAAGCTCTCCGTTAAGCATGAGCACCATGCTTCGGGTCACCGGGAAAAACCGCTGGTGCTGATAGGTTGCTTTATAGTACTTGAGGTCCCCACCAGGTAGGGCCACCTCAAATACGGCTCTTTGCAGTGCACCGCGGGTAGGGTTAAGTGCGCTATCTTTGGTATCACTGACCCAGCCGACCGTCGCCGGCAGCGTTATGTTGCTGCATGATGATGGAGTGTTGTAGAGGTATGCCAGGTAAGAGGGGTCTGTTGTAGCTGGGATGACTGAACTACCCGTACCGCAAAACTCATTGTTGAATCTCAAATACTGATTCGGTGGCGGATATGTAGTGTCGGAAGGATTGATTCCCACATCGGTCTGATCGATTGCCAAACCAAAGCTTAGTGACTGTTTCTCGGCAATTGGAATGCCAAAACGAATGCCGCCGCCCGTTGACGTTGTCTGAAAAGCGTAGCCAAGTGACTCCGGATTGGATTTTCTGTGGTAGAAATCAAAACCCTGACTGATGCCATCGACCGTAAAGTAAGGGTTGGTATAGTTCACCCCGATGGTTCGGTTTATCTTGCCAGTGTTAAGTTGTAAAGATAAAAACTTACCACTACCAAATATGTTGGCCTGCGATATGGAACCCGAGAGAACAACCTTTTCGGACTGGGAATAACCTGCGCCCAGAGAGATATTGCCGGTGGATTTCTCTGTCACATTGATATTGACATCGACCTGATCAGTTGTTCCAGGCACCGGTGGCGTTTCGACATTGACCTCGCCAAAGTAGTTGGTCTTGTCGATACGCTCTCTTGAGAGCTTCACCCGCTCATCGTCGTACCAGGCGCCTTCCATTTGACGAACTTCCTGCCGGATCACCTCGTCACGGGTCTTTGTATTGCCAGTTATGTTGATACGGCGAACGTAAGCACGTTTTCCCGGATCGACGAATACCGTGAATGCGACCTGCCTTTTCTCCTTGTCCAGTTCAGGCGCTGCATTGACGTTGGCGAACGCATAGCCCTTCGCCGAGAGCTTGTCGCTGATGGCTTTGGTGCTTTCATTCAAATTTTCACGGGAAAACACGTCGCCCGGCTTGACCTTCATTGCCTTCCTGAATTCTTCTTCCGGCAGGATGAGTTCACCGGCCAGCTTTACCGAGGACACGATGTAGCGCTCCCCCTCGGAAACGCTTACCGTAATATAGATATCCTTCTTGTCGGGACTGATCGATACCTGGGTTGATTCGATGTTGAATTCAAGATAGCCGCGATTCAGGTAGTAAGAGCGCAAGGCCTCAAGGTCAGCGGCGAGTTTCTGTTTGGAATATTGATCGTTTTTTGTGTACCAACTGATCCAGTTCGGTGTTTGCAACTGGAAAAGCGCCTGCAAGTCCTTGTCCTTGAAAGCTTGTGCTCCGACAATGTTGATTTGCTTGATCTTGGAGGCATCGCCTTCGTCAATATTGAAGTTGATCGACACACGGTTGCGCTCAAGGGGTGTGACCGTCGTCGTGATCGTGACCCCATATTTGCCGCGTGTTAGATACTGGCGCTTCAATTCCTGCTCGGCTCTTTCGAGCATGCTGCGGTCAAAGGAGCGTGAGACAGCGAATCCGGATTCCTTCAAGCCTTTGGTCAGTTGATCCTTATCGAATTCCTTGAGACCGACAAAGTCAATCTGCGCGATGGCCGGGCGCTCTTCTACCGCCACAATGACGACCCCGCCATCAATCTCGATGCGCACGTCCTTGAAAAAACCAGTGGCGAACAAGGCCTTGATCGCTTGCGCCGCCTTTTCGTCGGTCATGGTATCCCCGACTTTGACCGGGAGATAGCTGAACACCGTACCAGCTTCAGTGCGCTGAATGCCGTCGACACGAATATCCTGTACGGTGAATGGTTCGAAAGCGGATGCGCCAGAAACGAAAAGTGTGGCGATCAGACCTGCTAGCAGGTTTTTCTTCATAGGGTCAGCCGGAAATCAATCGATTGATGTCATTGTAGAAAGCAAACGCCATTAGCATCAGCAGCAGCGCCAGCCCGATTTGCTGGCCAATTTCCATGCTGCGCTCCGAAAGGGGCCCACGCTTTATGATTTCCACAACATAATACAGCAAATGCCCACCATCCAGAATCGGAATAGGCAGCAAATTCAACACGGCGAGACTGATACTGACTAACGCCATGAACTTGAGGTAATAGCCGATACCGAGCTTTGCGGACTGGCCGGCATAGTCTGCAATCGTTACCGGACCGCTGATATTGCGCCAGGACACTTCGCCGGTAATCATTTTTCCGATCATGACCAGGCTGAACACTGACTTATCCCAGGTCTCATAGATGGCCTTGCCCAGCGCGGATAGTGGTCCGTAACGAACCGTAATCATCATGTCGCTTCTCGAAGCGCCGGTATCCTTGACGGAGGCACCAATCCGGCCGATATCACGTCCACCTTCCTCTACCATGGCAGGCGTTATTTTGATGACATACTGTTCGCCATTACGCCTGACTTCAAATTCCATGGGCTTCCCCGGCGAACTGCGGACGGTAAGGACGACATCCTGCCAAGTGTTGATTGGCTTGTCGTCAATCGCCAGGATCTCATCTCCCGGACTCAGGCCAGCAGCAGCAGCGGCACTGTCCGGGCTGATTTTTCCAAGCACCGGGGGAATCATGGGGCGGTAAAAATTGATCCCTAGTTTAGACAGTGCATCACCCTCCCAGCCACCTTCTCTGGCAGAGGAAACATCAAGGTGGCGAAGTGTGATTTCATTGTGCGGATTGATCACCTCGAACTCGATCGAATCCTGATCAACCGCCCGACGAAGCAATACCCAGCGCATGTCCTGCCAGCTTTGAACCAGTTCTCCTCCAACTTTGATAACCCGCTCACCGTTTTCGATACCGGCTGCAGCGGCGGGACTTGCAGCGACCGGCGTACCCAGAATCGGTTTCAGTTCTTCCGTACCGTACCAGAAGAGTCCCCAGTACACGAGTATCGCCAACAGCAAATTGGCTGCAGGACCGGCAGCAACGATCGCCATTCGTCGCCACACGCTCTGCCGGTTGAAGCTGCGATGCAATTCCTCGGGAGCGACTTCGCCCTCCCGCTCATCCAGCATCTTGACGTAGCCACCCAGGGGAAACATTCCGATGGCCCATTCCGTACCATCACTTCCGATCCGTTTCGACCATAACGCCCGACCAAAACCCACCGAAAATCGTAATACCTTGACGCCGACCCAGCGCGCCACGAGGTAGTGCCCATACTCGTGGGCGATAATCAGTACGCCTAGAACCAGAGCAAACGCCACCAGATAGTAAAGAAAATTACTCATGCTGAAGCCATCTCATCGATGACTTGCTCGGCTATCTGGCGTGCCGCACTATCGGCGGCCAGTACATCCACGAGAGTGGTCATGACCGTTACCGGCGACTTGTCCATGACCGTCGCAATGATTTTCGGGATCACTGTAAAGCCGATCTTGCCATCGAGAAAAGCCTGAACAGCAACCTCATTGGCAGCATTGAGAGCCGCCAGCGCACTTTCGCCCTTACGTAACGCGCGGTATGCCAGAGCAAGACAGGGGAAACGCTCAAAGTCTGGTCGTTCAAAATGCAATGAAGCAATTTTGAACAGATTGAGCGGCTCAACGCCTGCGGCGATTCGCTCCGGATAAGCCAGGGCGTGAGCTATCGGCGTGCGCATGTCCGGATTTCCTAGCTCAGCAATTACCGAACCATCGACGTACTGCACCAGCGAGTGGATGACACTCTGCGGATGAATGACGACCTCGATCTGCTCCGCTGGAACGTTGAACAGCCAGTGAGCCTCGATCATCTCGAGCCCTTTGTTCATCATGGTCGCCGAATCAACCGAAATTTTTCGCCCCATGACCCAGTTGGGATGTGCGCAGGCCTGTTCTGGAGTTACTCGCTCCAAGTCGCTGATCAGAGTATTGAGAAACGGTCCACCGGATGCTGTGAGCAATAAACTGTGCACTCCGCTCTTTAACAAATCACCTGAATAATCATGTGGAAGTGATTGAAATATAGCATTATGTTCACTGTCAATCGGCAGTAAAGTTGCACCATTTTCTTTCACGGCGCGCATGAAGACCGGCCCCGCCATGACCAGGACTTCCTTGTTCGCCAACAGGACTTTCTTGCCGGCGACCGCAGCAGCCAGAGTGGGTTGCAGGCCGGCAGCACCGACAATGGCCGCCATTACCGCGTCGACTTCCGGCAGTTCGGCCATCCGCACCAGGGCATCAGGTCCGTACTCCACGCAAGTTGGACAAGCGACAGCCGCCAGACGGCGACCTAACTCCAGCGCCAATTCAGCATCACGCACTACGGCAAAACGCGGTTGAAACTCAAGGCATTGATCGAACAGGCGGTCGATCTGGTTATGCGCACAGAGGGCGATCACCTGATAACGTTGCGCATGGCGCCGGATGACATCCAGCGTATTGACGCCGATAGAACCGGTTGATCCGAGAATTGTGAGTTTTTGCAAGGTTATCGCCAGCGGTCAATGCAAGGTGGTCAGCCAGACAAGGGCTACCAGCGGCAGGGTCGAGGTCAGGCTGTCAATGCGATCAAGCACACCGCCGTGACCGGGCAGGATGTTGCTGCTGTCTTTCAGCCCGGCCTCGCGTTTGAGTAGCGACTCGAACAAGTCGCCAATGACACTGATCACCGTCAGGAGGACAAGGACGAGGAGCAGCAAAGCGTAATTTTCAGAAAGAGCCGCAGGCAGTTTTGGCGCGAGGATGAAGCCGTAAACGATCACGGCGACGCCACCGCCAAGCGCACCTTCCCAGGTCTTGCCCGGGCTGATTCCAGGTGCCAGTTTGTGTCTGCCGAGGGTTCGTCCGAATGAATAAGCGGCGATGTCCGCCACCCAGACGGTTGCCATGATAGCGATTAGCGCCAGCGCACCCGCTTGCCTCAGTTGAACCAATGCCAGCCAGGTCGGCAGGATAAGCAACAGGCCAATAGCCAATCCGAGCGCGGATTTAGGCAATGTCCAGCGATATCTCAGCCACAAAGGAACCACAAGCAACCAGAAAACTGCCGCCGGAAGATAGAACCAGCGCCCCAGAAGCCAAGCCGTTTCAGAAAAATTGCTGCCAATACTCTGCACACCCAGCGCCACAGGATCCAACGCACCGACAGCCGTACAAATCAATGATAAAGCCGCACCCAAGGCGAGCCTTGGCAAAGCGCCTAATCCCATCAGCGCCCCCCACTCCCAAGCGGCAACGGCGGCAACCGCGGTTGCGAATATGACCCAACCGAGTGGTGGCAGATAAAAAAGTGCCGAAAAAAATACAGCAAAAAGAAGGAGCGCGGTAATGATCCGCGTTTTAAGCATTGATTTTCACATCCATCAGGCGTATCGAATCTGCGCTATCAGGGGTGATTTCATCAGGCACGACGGCAGGAGGATTGCCGATCAGTTGCTCACTCGTTCGCCCGAAACGACGTTCACGGTGTTGATACGAGGCTATTGCCGCACCGAAAGCCGCCGTGTCAAACTCTGGCCAGAGAGTATCGGTAAAATAAAATTCGGCATAGGCCAATTGCCAAAGCAGAAAGTTACTGACCCGCTCTTCCCCGCCGGTACGAATGAAGAGGTCTGGCTCCGGTGCGTAATTCATGGCGAGATAATTCGCCAGGTCGGCTTCGCTCCACTCTCCCTGCTTGTCAGGATTTTCAATGGCCATGCGGTTGACAGCCTGAAGAATATCCCAGCGGCCGCCATAATTGGCGGCAACGGTCAGCGTCAGTTTTTCATTGCTGGCTGTTTTCTGCTCCGAGGCGTGAATCAGCGACTGCAATTCGGGATCAAAGCGTGACAAATCACCCACAATTTTCAGACGCACGCCATTACGATCCAGCCTGGTAACTTCCTTTTGCAAGGCACGAACAAAAAGCTGCATGAGAAGCGTAACTTCCTCCTCGGGGCGGCGCCAGTTTTCCGAACTGAAAGCAAAGAGTGTCAGGTACTCGATGCCATGCTCCAGGCAATACTTGACCGTATCGCGCACCGTCTCGACACCACGGCGATGCCCGGCAAAGCGCGGCAAAAAGCGCTTCTTGGCCCAGCGTCCGTTGCCATCCATGATAATGGCGACATGTCGCGGCACTGCCGCAGCTTCGGGGATATCCTTGGTAGAACTGGTGAAGATCGCCATCTAGCGTATCCTTTGGGCAGTCTTCAAACGGCCATCAACTCGATTTCTTTTTGGGCGAACTGTTTGTCAACTTCAGCGACATGCTTGTCGGTGAGCTTCTGAATGTCTTCCTGCGCACGACGCTCATCATCTTCGGAACAGGCCTTGTTCTTGAGCAGGTCTTTGAGTGTCGCATTGGCATCACGGCGCAGATTACGCATGGCAATACGTGCGTTTTCACACTCGTGCTTGACGACCTTGATCAGATCACGACGCCGTTCTTCAGTCAACGCAGGCATCGGAACGCGTATGAGTTCGCCTTGCGAAGCCGGATTCAGACCAAGATCGGAATCCCGAATGGCTTTCTCGACCTTTGGTGCCATGTTTTTCTCCCAAGCCTGAACACCCAGCGTACGAGAATCGATCATGGTGATGTTGGCAATGGTATTGACCGGCACCATCGAGCCATAATATTCAACCTGGACATGATCCAGCAAACCGATATGGGCACGCCCGGTACGAACCTTGGCCAGATCGATCCTGAGTGCCTCAAGCGACTTCTGCATCTTGTGTTCGGTAGTGCTTTTCACATCTGCAATTGACATGTCAATTTCCCTCAGCAATAGACCAGCGTACCTTCACTCTCGCCAAGCACAACGCGCTTCAGCGCCCCCCGCTTGAAAATCGAGAAGACGTTGATCGGCAGCTTCTGGTCACGGCACAGCGCAAAGGCTGTCGAGTCCATCACTGCCAGGTTCCTCGAAATGGCCTCATCAAAACTGATCCGGTCGTACCTTGTCGCCAACGGATCCTTCTTTGGATCGGCTGAATAAATACCATCAACCTTGGTTGCCTTGAGTACGATTTCCGCACCAATTTCGGCGCCACGCAAAGCCGCTGCCGTATCGGTCGTAAAAAACGGATTGCCGGTGCCACCAGCAAAAATGACCGTCCTGCCCTGCTCCAGATAACGGATGGCTCGACCTCGAATATAGGGTTCGACGACCTGTTCGATATTCAGTGCCGACTGCACGCGGGCAACCATTCCGGCGATGCGCATTGCATCCTGCAAAGCCAGACCGTTCATTACGGTGGCCAGCATACCCATGTAGTCAGCTTGTGCACGATCCATGCCGTTGGCGGCGGGAGCAACACCACGAAAAATATTGCCCCCGCCGATGACAACGCCGACCTGTACCCCCATATCGACAACGCTCTTGACCTCGGCGACGATCTCGGAAATTGTCTGACGGTTGATGCCGTAAGCATCAGCACCCATCAGGGCTTCACCCGAGATCTTGAGCAGGATACGTTTGAATTTTGGGGTAGTAGCGTCAGTCATGGCAGTCAGAACCCTTTCTTTTACTTCTGTGCAGCCGCTGCCTGAGCAGCAACTTCGGCGGCGAAGTCGTTGGAGCGCTTCTCCATCCCTTCACCAACTACGTACAGCGTAAAGCCGGCAACCGAAGCACTCTTGGACTTGAGCAACTTTTCGATAGTCAGCTTGTCGTCTTTGACAAAGGTCTGACCAAGAAGCGTCACTTCATTCAGGAACTTCTGCACCGAACCTTCAATGCGCTTGGCCATGATGTCAGCCGGAATTACCTTGCCTTCAGCCGCTGCTTCCTTGGCCTTTTCGATGGCAACACGACGCTCACTCTCGATCAGTTCGGCAGGAACACCCGTCGCATCCAGCGATTTTGGCTTTAACGCAGCGATATGCATGGCCAGGTCCTTGCCCAGTTGTTCGTCGCCACCAACCAGATCCAGCAACACCCCAATTTTGGAGCCTCCGTGGATATACGACACCAGTTTGCCCTTGGCTTCGACACGCGCGAAACGTCGTACCGACAGATTCTCGCCGATCTTGCCAACCAGCGCGGTGCGGGTCGATTCAACGGTTCCGTCAGCCATCGGCAATGCCGACAGCGCAGCAACGTCAGCCGGGTTCTTGCCGGCCACGAGTTCGACACAACCCTTGGTCAGTTGCAAGAACTCGTCATTTTTGGCAACAAAATCGGTCTCGCAGTTGATTTCGAGGATAGCGCCCAGCTTGCCATCATCCGAAATGCTGATGCCAACCACGCCTTCAGCGGTTACCCGGGCAGCGGCTTTGGTGGCCTTGTTGCCCAGCTTTACACGCAGAATTTCTTCGGCCTTGCCCAGGTCACCCTCGGCTTCAGTCAGGGCCTTTTTGCATTCCATCATCGGCGCGTCGGTCTTTGCGCGTAGTTCTGCCACCATGCTTGCGGTAATTGCCGCCATTTTTCTCTCCACTTGCGGACACGGCCGGTATCACCGGCCGCACCTCATTCAAATCATTTCAAACAAAAGCTTTCCGGCCGCACTTGTCATACAGCGGAAAACAAAGCTCGGGGATTACTGTGAGGCTTCTTCGAAAAACTCGTCGCCTGAAGCTGCTGCTGCAACGATTTCCTCAACAAATTGGCTACGGCCCTCAAGAATCGCGTCAGCAACGCCGCGCGCGTACAAACGGATCGCGCTGGAAGAGTCATCGTTACCCGGAATGACGTAATCAATGCCTTCCGGTGAGTGATTGGTATCAACCACCGCGATGACCGGTATACCAAGCTTGTTGGCTTCAGTGATGGCGATTTTGTGATAACCGACGTCGATCACGAACAGGGCATCCGGCAATACATTCATTTCCTTGATGCCGCCGATGGATTTTTGCAGCTTGATCAGTTCGCGCTGGGTCATCAGCGCTTCCTTCTTGCCAAGCTTCTCAAGTGAGCCATCTTCAGTCATCACTTCCATGTCCTTCAAGCGTTTGGTCGACTGCTTGATGGTCTTGAAGTTGGTTAGCATGCCGCCCAGCCAGCGCTGGTCAACATACGACGAACCGGAACGGCTGGCTTCTTCGGCGATGATCTCACGTGCCTGGCGCTTGGTGCTGACGAACAGGATATTGCCCTTGTTGGATGACAGCTTGCGCACGAAAGACATGGCTTCGTTGTACTTGGCCAACGTCTTCTCGAGATTGACGATGTGGATCTTGCTGCGGGCACCAAAGATGTACTGAGCCATCTTGGGATTCCAGAAACGGGTTTGGTGGCCGAAGTGCACACCGGCCTCCAGCATTTGACGCATAGTTACGGACATAGTCTTTCTTTCATATCAGGGTTAAACCACCATTCGCCCACCTACGCCCGTCTTGAATAATTGACGGGCACCCTTGAACAGGCGAATGTGAGTAGTTGACGAACCGTTACCGGCACGCCTCGCGTGCCGACATGGCACGCATTCATCATTCATGTTTCACCGACACAGGTCAGTAAAACCCGGCGATTGTACCATCGGACGGGGTGAAATTCCAATTTCAGCGCTACTGAGAGCCGGTGAAAATATTAAAAATCCATGGCCCGAGGCCAGGCTACGCGCCCGCAAAGGCGCAAAGAAGCAAAGGTTTCGCAAAGAAAACCATTATAGATAATGGGGTTCCTCTGCGTTTTCTTTGCCCCTTTGCGCCTTTGCGGTGGGGGCTAGGTATTTTTTCACAGCCTCTGAGTTGTTGCTGTCGGTTTACGCACTTGCATCAAGCGTGTCGGGATGGATGCCCGAACCTATAAGGCTGTAAATTGCCTTAGCGAGCACCTTACTTTATCCTTCGCCACTTCACTCCATCCGCCCGGCCACCAATAAACATGAGCATTACACTGAAATCTCCTGACGAAATCGAAAAAATGCGGGTTGCTGGCCTTCTGGCTGCCGAAGTGCTCGATTACATCACCCCTTTTGTCAAACCGGGCGTTACCACCGGCGAGTTGGACAAGTTGTGCCACGACTACATGGTCGATATCCAGGGCTGCATTCCGGCCCCGCTTGACTACGCGCCCTCCGGCTACAAGCCGTATCCGAAATCAATCTGCACCTCGGTTAATCATCAGGTCTGTCACGGCGTTCCCGGCGAAAAACAACTGAAGAACGGCGACATCGTCAACCTTGACATCACTACCATCAAGGCGGGCTATCATGGGGATACCAGCCGCATGTTCCATGTCGGCGAAGCCTCGATTCAGGCCAAACGGCTGTGTGAGGTCACTTTCGAATGCCTGTGGCTGGGTATCGCGCAGGTCAGGGCGGGCGCCCATCTCGGCGACATTGGCAACGCCATCCAGCGCCATGCTGAAAAATCCGGTTTCTCAGTCGTGCGCGAATTTTGCGGCCACGGAATCGGTGCCAAATTTCATGAAGATCCACAGGTTGTGCACTATGGCAAGGCCGGCACCGGTGTCAAACTGGAAGCCAACATGATTTTCACCATCGAGCCAATGATCAACGCCGGCAAGGCGGCGATTCGCGAACTGGCGGATGGCTGGACGATTGTCACCAAAGACCACAGCCTGTCGGCGCAATGGGAACACACCATTCTCGTCACCGAAACCGGATATGAGGTTCTAACCCTCTCCGACGGCACGCGCAAGCCGCCGGAATGGATCAAGTCATGCTCATGAAAATCGACTCGGCGGCTCGCATCGACCTTCTCGCCCGTTACAAATCGCGCCTGCAGTCAGGGCAAGCCGCCGTTCGTGAGCACTATCTCAGCGATCCGGACCCTGCCCGCCTGCTCCACGAACGCTGCCAACTGATTGACGAAGTGCTGCGCGAACTTTGGAAAGAACTGTGCTTTCCGGAGTCGCTGGCTCTGGTGGCAGTCGGCGGCTTCGGGCGCGGCGAGTTGTATCCCGCTTCCGATGTTGATTTGCTGCTGCTGCTTCCGGAGTCACCCGACGCTTCGCTCACCGAACTGCTTGAGCAACTGGTTGGACTGTTCTGGGATATCGGGCTGGAAATTGGCCACAGCGTACGTACAGTCGAGGAGTGCCTTGGAGAGGCTGCCGGCGATCTGACGGTTCAGACGGCGTTAGTGGAAGCCAGACTGCTCACCGGAGACGAAACACTTTTTGCGAGATTCACTTCTGAATTCAGGAACAGGCTTGATCCGCAGGCGTTTTTCCACGCCAAGCGGATGGAGCAGGACGAGCGCTACATGCGCTTTCAGGAATCGCCCTACAGTCTGGAACCGAACTGCAAGGAAAGCCCCGGCGGATTGCGCGACCTGCAAAGCATTCTGTGGATCGCCCAAGCGGCGGGCTTTGGCAATAGCTGGCAGGATCTGGAACGTCACGGTTTCATAACCCATGACGAAGCCAAGGGACTGGAGCGGTGCGAAGGATTCTTGCAGCGCTTGCGCATCCAGTTGCACCTCCACGTTGGCCGTCGTGAAGACCGCCTTTTGTTTGACTATCAGACGGCACTTGCCAAGCAACTCGGTTTTGAGGCGACACCGACTCGGCGGGCCAGCGAGCAATTGATGCAAGAGTATTACCGGACGGCTAAAACGGTTACCCAGCTCAACACGATTCTCCTGCAGAACATGGGAACCGCGATTTTCCCGTTACCGGAACAAGCTCCGCAGACGATCAATGAGCGTTTCCAGAACACGCACCAGTTGCTCGACGTAATCGACGAAAACGTTTTCAACGAAACGCCTGCGGCCATCCTCGAAGCTTTCCTGCTCATGCAGCAGCACCCCGAGCTGAAAGGCATGACGGCACGCACGATTCGCGCATTGTGGCGGGCACGCAACCTGATCGACGATGATTTCCGCCAGAACCCTGAAAACAAGGCACGTTTCATCGAGATATTCAAGCAACCGCGAGGCGTGTTGCATGAATTTCGGCGGATGAACCAGTTTGACATCCTTGGCCGCTACCTGCCCAACTTCGGCGCCATCGTCGGCCAGATGCAGCACGATCTTTTCCATGCCTACACCGTCGATCAGCACACCATGCAGGTGCTTCGTAACCTGCGCCGGTTCTCCGAATCAGAATTCGGCCACGAGTACCCGTTCTGCAGCCAGTTGATCAGCGAATTTGATCGGCCCTGGCTGCTCTACATCGCCGCCCTCTTCCACGATATCGCCAAGGGACGTGGCGGCGGTCACTCGGAACTTGGTGCCGTTGACGCACAGGAATTCTGCGCCAGTCACGGCCTCTGCGCAGAAGACAGCGAACTGGTTGTGTGGCTCGTACTCCAGCATCTTGTCATGTCGAGCGTGGCACAGAAACAGGACATATCGGACCCCGATGTGCTTGGTGCTTTTGCTGCAACCGTCATGGACGAACGCCACCTCACCGCGCTCTACCTGTTCTCCGTGGCTGACATTCGCGGCACCAGTCCCAAGGTCTGGAATAGCTGGAAAGGCCAGTTGCTTGAGCAACTCTTCAACCAGACCCGTCGTCTGCTACGTTCCGGTAGCCAGGCACCGGTAACGCAAGGCATCATTCAGGAACGGCAAGAGGAAGCAATGCGCCTGTTGCGCTATTTTGCGGTTCCGGAAAAAGCGCATGAACGCTTGTGGAACCAACTCGATACTGTTTACTTCCTGCGCCATTCGGCGGAAGAAATCGCCTGGCACGCGCGCGCCCTGCATTACCGTACGGACAGCAAACAACCGGTCGTCAAGGCCCGTATCAACCCGCATGGCGACGGCCTTGAAGTGATGGCCTACACCCTCGATCAGCACGATCTGTTTGCCCGGCTGGTCGGCTTCTTCAGCCGCGCCGGATACAACATCATGGACGCCAAGATTCACACGACGCGAAATGGCTATGCGCTCGACAGTTTCATGCTGCACGACGTCAGTGGCCGCGACAGTGACCGGGACATGATCAACTACATCGAGCATGAACTGACCGATCGGCTCACCCGACAGGCTCCGCCAGAAGCGCCGGCCAGCGGGCGCATTTCACGCCAGGTGAAACATTTCCCGATCCAGCCACAGGTCACCATCCAGCCGCTGGTCACGCTGCAGCCGGACGAAAAAGGCCTTCTTTTTGTTCTCTCGATCAGCGCTTCCGACCGCCCCGGCCTGCTTTATACCGTTGCCATGACGCTGGCGGCACGCGGTGCCAATCTTCACACGGCAAAAATCGCCACGCTCGGTGAGCGAATCGAGGATACCTTTCTGATCAGTGGCGGCGATCTGGACAAAAGTTCAAGCCGGATCAAACTGGAAACGCAACTGCTGGATCAGTTGAAGTGCTGAAGGAATTCAGTCTGAAAAGCTCAGTTGGATGTGATGCCAACGTCGCAAGCCCTCATCCCCGGCCCTTCTCCCGCAGGGAGAAGGGTGCAAACCCCCTCTCCTGCGGGAGAGGGTTGGGGTGAGGGCTAAGCACGCGTCAAACCTGGCCTTGCGGTCAATTAGGAACGCCTACGAAATAACTTCCCCTTTTTCGCCATCCCGATTGGGCATAAC
>NZ_JBMOJE010000076.1:0-25475 GCF_049316945.1 Propionivibrio sp.
TTCATACGTCTAGGACCAAGCAACGGCAACGGTTTGCGAGGAGCGATAATGTCTCATTTCCTGATCAGCTTTCCGAATGAATCGCCAATATGCGATTGGCAAAGCCGGCAATTGTTGCAACGATGAAGGTGCCGCCAATGATCAGTGTCCAGCGTCTGAGCTTTGTATTCATGATTGAACTCAAAAAATGAGGAAGCATGGAAGGGATTGATTTAGCCACGACGATTGGCTGAATACTATGACTTTTCAGGCTCCGGTTGGCGCATTCGCCAGTGAGCCTTTGTCATGGCCAGGGTTGTGATCGAGTCAGCTATTTGAGCAAACGGCGCTACAATGATCTATGATGGTTCGTCGGGCTGTTCTGGCTTGACCAATATCTGAGCAGGGAGAATCAGTCATGGAAGTCGGTTCAGTTTCTTCAAGCGCTAGTGCGGCCTTGGCCGCAAGTATCCAGGCGCAGGCGCGTACACGTCAGCCTGAGCAGGTTCAGCCGGCGCAACAAACCCAACAGTCGCAGCAATCCCAGCAGGCTCAGGGAACACAGCAGGCGCAGAGCAGTCAGCCTGTTAAGGAGAGTGAGGCGGCCGACCGTGCCCGAACCGAGGCAGCAAGCCGGCCTACGGTCAATACCAACGGGCAGACGGTGGGTGCGCGGATCAATACGACAGCTTGATTAGCTCCGGGCCGGGCGATTTCCGGTTTACGAATCAGACGAAGTTCGCTTGAGTCCATGACATTCCGCCGATTATGGCGGCGATGGCGGCGATGACCAGCAGGACGCGAATCGCCGCATGAATCATCGGGTTTGCATCGCGATCCGCAATCGCGAAGATATGCAGAGCGCCCCAAGCCACGGCGAGTCCAAGCAACAGCGGAATAATGATTACCTGAAGTTCTACTGTCGCAAGTGACAGCATTCGCCCTTCGCGCCAAGGCACGGCGACGAATACGCCGACCATCCAGAACAATGCAGTACTACCCCCGGCGCACATTAGGGCCACGATGCGGGTGATCCAGTTTTCCATGGTCTTTCCTTTTTAAGATAGCGGCATTCAGCCGTTTACTTCCGAGAATATAAACCGATCACGCAATTCATCGAGATTCAGTTCGTGCAGGATTTGCTCTAGCCGCGTCACGGCGTTATTGCGTATTTGGCCGGATTGTCTGGCGATGATCAGTTCGTTTTTCATTGAGTGCTCCCATCCTACCAGTTCGGTTACCGTCACCTGATAGCCGTGTGCTTCAAGCTGCAGACAGCGCAGAGCATTTGTCAGGTGGCTACCGAACTCGCGGGTATGGATCGGGTGGCGCCAGAGTTCCGAGAGCGGGGTTTTCGAAAAAGAGGCGTTCTTGTTCTTGCGCAGCACGGCGGCGACCTCGGCTTGGCAGCAGGGAACAAGAACGATGAACCTGGCCTGTTTGTGCAGGGCAAAACGGATGGCGTCGTCAGTGGCTGTATTGCAAGCGTGCAGTGCCGTGACGATGTCGATTCGCTCAGGCAGGGCGGGTGATGTGATGGAGTCTTCGACGGTGAGATTGAGGAAGCTCATCCGTTCAAAATGCAGCCGCTGAGCCAGTTGGCAGGACTTTTCAACCAATTCGGGACGCGTCTCGATGCCGAAAATCTGGCCGCCAGCCCTGGACTTGAAGAACAGGTCGTAGAGGATGAAACCAAGGTAAGACTTGCCGGCTCCGTGGTCGGCCAGAGTCACGTCAGGGTTGTCGGCGAACAGTTCGGCGAGCAGCGGTTCAATGAAGTTGAAGAGGTGGTATACCTGCTTCAGCTTGCGGCGACTGTCCTGATTGAGTTTGCCATCGCGTGTCAGGATGTGAAGCTCTTTCAGCAACTCGATGGACTGCTCGGGCTTGATTTCCGGGATGAGCGGCACGAGTTTCCTGATGCGTGTTCACGATAATCAAGCATTGTAAACGCAATGACGCGGGCTGGTCGAACAAATGGGATAATGGCGACCTTTTCACAGGTGCTGATTCTTCATGGCTATTCAGTGGTATCCCGGTCACATGACCTCGGCGCGCAAGAAAGCGGCCGAAACCATGGCAGCGATTGATGTGGTGATCGAGGTGTTGGACGCTCGCCTGCCCGAAGCCAGCACCAATCCGGTAGTGCGCGAACTTCGCTTGCACCGCCAGCGCCCTTGTCTAAAGGTGCTGAACAAGGCCGATCTCGCTGATCCTGAAGCAACACGGGCCTGGATTGACTTCTACAATCGGCAGGAGGGTGTGAAAGCCGTTGCCATCTCAAGCAAGAACAAGGGTGAGGTGGCGCGTATTACTGCCTTGTGTCAGCGCCTCGCGCCGCACCGTAACGACAACACCAAGCAACTGCGCATGATGATCATGGGGATTCCCAACGTCGGCAAATCGACGTTGATGAATGCGCTGGTCAAACGCAAGATCGCCAAGGTCGGCGATGAGCCGGCGGTGACCAAATCGCAGCAGATGCATCAGATCAGCGTCCGTCAGTCGATCACCGATACGCCGGGCCTGATGTGGCCAAAAATCGAATACGCGAGCGATGGACTGATGCTCGCTGCGAGCCACGCCGTTGGCCGAAACGCGATTATCGACGAGGAGGTGGCGGTTTTCTTGGCCAACCTTTTGCTAGCTCGCTACCCGGCGCTGCTTTCTGCGCGTTATGGTTTCCCGGTTGAAGGGATCGATGGGGTGGCGGTCGTTGAAGGGGTTGCCAAGAGACGTGCCTTGCTCATGCGCGGTGGAGCTCCCGATTTTGAGAAAGCCTCGATCGTTCTGTTGCAGGATTACCGCGATGGCAAGCTTGGCCGGATCAGCCTGGAAACGCCGGAGACGCGTAGCGAAATGCTCAGTACGAAAATTGAAACAACGGAGCAGACTGCGGAATAATCGCAGCCGCAATGCAAGCGCTGCGCAAACTTTCACCCTCCAGGAATATGCGCCTATTCGCGACCACTCTGCGCTTGATCGGTTTGCGGCTTGACGATAAATTGTTTGATTGTAGGAACTACGGTGTGCACAACGTACCAGCCACCAAAGCCGACCAGGCTGAGCCAAAAGACCAGTTGAATGAAAAAACTGATCGCATCGCGCTGCTGTCGGCTAATTTTCTTGGCCGGATCGGTAGCGCCACATTCTGGGCAGGCGAGTGCCGAAATATCTACCTGATGACCACAAGCGCGGCATGGCAAAAGCGACATTACACTATCCTTTTCTTGATGGCTGCAAAATTATAGTCTGTTGACTCATGATCGCGCTATGTTGCCAAGCATGGGCCGCAGCAGATTCGCCAATTACATTTCAAATGTTTATCCCTTGCCTCTGCCACTGAAAGACCGAGCCATGAAAGACCGCCTGACCGAACTGGAAATCAAGACGAGCCTGACCGAAGATCTGGTCGATGAACTCAATCGCACGGTGTATCGGCAACAACAGCAACTCGATTTGCTGCAGGCGCAGTTGCGCCATCTCTACGGACAGATGCTGACCAATGCCGAGCCAGCCGAGCCGCACAGTTTGCGTGACGAAATCCCGCCGCATTACTGAGTCGCGCGTCGTAATCCGGAGCTATTTGACCACCAACTGAATCGTCCGGTTTTTTTTCAGTTTGCCGATGACGTGCATTTCACAGGGTTTGCAGTCAAAGCGCAGGGTCAGTTTTTCATTGCCGTTGATCAGGATCATCGGGTCAGGGCGGATACCCTTGACCTGCTTCGGGCAGAGGTTGAAGCTGTAACGCAGGCAGTGCTTGGTGATCATCAGCGACACGTCGCCTTTTTCCGCGTGACACTCGTAAGCCGGCTCGATTACGCGGACCCCGTGTTTTTCGTAAAAGGTGCGTGCTTTCTCGTTGAAAACGTTGCCCAGATAGCTGAGGTTGCCTTCCGGGTAGGGGGCGGGAGGCTCGATGGGGGCGATGCGCGCAGGCCGTTTGTAGGCGGCGATCCTTGCGGCGTCAAGCGCTTCGACAGCGTTACGGCGCAGCGCATTGAGTGCGGAGGCTGGCACGAACCACGATGCGTTGATATCAAGATCAATCGCTTCGACGCTGTAAATGGTGTTGCCAAGTTTGTCCAGGTTCTCGCGCAGGGTGGTCAGCGCAAGCTCGGCATTCTGCGCGGCTTCTTTGGCGTGGGCGAGGTGGGCAACGGCGCTGACACCTTCATCGTCGCTGAGATGCAGGGCAAAACCGTCCGGCGTTTCCTCAAGACGCATGTGCACGGGAACTCGCCGCTCGGCCGACTTTTTCTCCAGTTGGCGCTCGAACGCTTGATCGTGATTACGATAGATCGTCGTGCCCACCAGCAGATCGGATGGTAGCCTGCCATCGTGAAGTATCGGGTATGCACGGTAGCCTGAACCTGCCGGTTCGGCTCGGTTGATGCGCATGCCGACCAGTTCGTGATCGGCGTTGAAGCAGGTAATTCCGTCGCCGTTATGCAGGGGCGAACTGCTAATTACGTCAAAACTGTCTCGCCCCAACTTGATGACCTCGCCGATTTTCTCGCCAACGAACTTCGGCGAATCAAAAGCACCAATATCTGCCTTGCGATCATTCAGGAAGTAGTCGGTCGAGCCGCGGTTGAAAGATTTCTCGGTTTGCGGGGTGAACAGGAAGGTGCTGCGGCCTGAGGAAGTGCGCCGGTAATCGGGCTGTTCCAGGAGAAATTCGTCGAGCAGCCGGCGGTAATAGGCCGTGATGTTCTTGACGTAGGAAAGATCCTTCAGCCGACCTTCGATCTTGAAGGAGCTGATTCCGGCGTCGATCAGCGCACGCAGGTTGTCGCTCTGGTCGTTGTCTTTGATCGACAGAAGGTGCTTGTCCTCAGCGATGATCTGGCCTTCCTGGTCGGCCAGGGAATAGGGCAATCGGCAGGCTTGCGAGCAATCGCCCCGGTTCGCACTGCGCCCGGTCTGGGCGTGGCTGATGTTGCACAGGCCGCTGTAGCTCACGCACAGCGAACCGTGTACGAAAAACTCGAGTGTCGCGGTGGTGTGCGCGGCAATTTTTCGAATCTGCTCAAGCGAGAGCTCGCGCGCCAGAACAATTTGCGAAAAACCGACCGCTTCGAGAAACTGTGCTTTTTCAAGCGAGCGTATGTCGGTCTGCGTGCTGGCGTGCAACTGAATCGGTGGCAGGTCGAGCTCCAGCAAGCCCATGTCCTGCACGATCAGTGCGTCGGCACCGGCCTCGTAGAGTTGCCAGACCAGCCGCCTGGCTTGTTCCAGTTCATCGTCTTTGAGGATGGTATTCAGCGCCACCAGCACGCGAGCGTTGAAGCGATGGGCGTGGCTTGCCAATTGCTCGATATCTTTGACCGGATTGCCGGCGTTGGCGCGGGCGCCGAAGGCCGGGCCGCCGATATAGACCGCGTCGGCTCCATGGATGATGGCTTCCCTGCCGAATTCGAGGTTTTTGGCCGGGGCCAGAAGTTCCAGATGCTTGCGGTTGGTGGTCATGAAGGAGGTCTGGTGCAAAACCCGCATTCTAAACCCTTGATGCAGCGCTTCGTCCGTAATTGCTCGGGGGCTGAATAGTGGATTCCAACTTCTTGAAAAATTGTGTCAACCGCTTTCAGGAAGGCGCGTTATTGCTCACATGGGCGGCAAACCGCCATACTAAACGGAGACAAAAATGGGAAGCCTGAGCACTGAATCCTTTGACCAATTCCTGGATTCTCTGAAACAAGCCGGTGTTGCAATCAGTAATGAACGTGAGTTGCGTGAGCGGCTTGCCGAAGTCCAGCGCTGGCGCTTTGCTTTCTCGACCCTGGCTACAAACGGTCGCCCGCTTGGTATCCGCTTTCAGGATCATAGTGCCGGTGAGAATGGCGACGAGATTCACCGCGCTTTTACCCGGTTCCAGTTTCCCGAAAGCATGGAAGTGGCTTTCGCCGCCAGCCTGAGGGCAGACCACTGATTATTGGTTTGTTGCGCCAGCGGCGCGGCAAGCCTGAAAGAGTCCACTAATTTCCGGCGATACGCCGGATTTTGGGGAATAAAAAGAGACCTGCAGTTCTTCTGCAGGTCTTTTTCATTGGGCGAGTGAATAAGCTTCAGCGCGTTACGGGCTTGTAGCGAATCCGCTTCGGCTTTGCGCCTTCTTCGCCCAGTCGGCGAACCTTGTCTTCTTCGTACTCATGGTAGTTGCCACTGAAGAAGCTCCACTGCGAGTCGCCTTCGCAGGCCAGGATGTGCGTACAGATGCGGTCGAGGAACCAGCGATCGTGGGAGATGACCATGACGCTACCACCAAATTCCAGCAATGCATCTTCCAGTGCGCGCAAGGTTTCGACGTCCAGATCGTTTGAGGGTTCATCGAGCAGCAGGACATTGCCGCCGGCAATCAGCGTTTTGGCCATGTGCAACCGGCCACGCTCGCCGCCGGAGAGCTGGCCGACATGCTTCTGCTGATCCGAACCCTTGAAGTTGAAGCGCCCGATGTAGGCGCGTGACGGCGTTTCGTACTTGCCGACGGTGAGAATGTCAGAGCCGCCGGAGATTTCCTCGAATACGGTCTTGTTTCCGTCCAGGCAGTCGCGACTTTGATCCACGTAGGCGAGCTGCACAGTGGTGCCGATTTCGACTTCGCCAGAATCCGGCTTTTCCTGGCCGGTCAGCATGCGGAAGAGGGTCGATTTGCCGGCGCCGTTCGGGCCGATGATGCCGACGATGGCGCCGGGCGGGACGTTGAAACTGAGCTTGTCCATCAGCAGGCGGTCACCGAAGGCCTTGCTGACATTCTTGAATTCGATGACCTTGCTGCCCAGGCGTTCGCCGACCGGAATGAAGATTTCCTGGGTTTCGTTGCGTTTCTGGTATTCGACGCTGGAAAGTTCCTCGAAGCGGACCAGACGCGCCTTGCTCTTGGCTTGCCGTGCCTTGGGATTTTGCCGTACCCACTCCAGTTCCTGCTTCATCGTCTTGATGCGGCCGGATTCCTGTTTGGATTCGGTTTCCAGGCGAGCTTCCTTCTGCTCCAGCCAGCTTGAATAGTTACCCTTCCAGGGGATGCCTTGACCTCGGTCAAGTTCGAGAATCCACTCGGCGGCGTTGTCGAGGAAGTAGCGGTCGTGGGTGACAGCGACTACGGTGCCGGGGAAGCGCACCAGGAATTGCTCCAGCCACTCGACCGATTCGGCGTCAAGGTGGTTGGTCGGCTCATCGAGCAGCAGCATGTCGGGCTTGGAGAGCAACAGTTTGCACAGGGCAACGCGGCGCTTTTCTCCGCCGGACAGGGTTTTTATCGAAGCGTCCCACGGGGGCAGGCGCAGTGCGTCGGCGGCGAGTTCGAGCTGGCTGGCGAGGTCGGAACCGGTGGTGGCGATGATGGCCTCCAGGCGCGCCTGTTCTTCGGCCAGCTTGTCGAAATCGGCGTCGGGTTCGGCATAGGCGGCGTAAACCTGATCCAGTTTTTCCTGTGCCTGCATGATTTCACCCATGCCGGATTCGACTTCCTGGCGTACGGTCAATGCCGGATCAAGCTGCGGTTCCTGCGGCAGATAGCCGATGTGCAGGCCGGGCATCGGCGTGGCTTCGCCAATGATGTCCTTGTCAATGCCGGCCATGATGCGCAGCACCGTCGATTTGCCCGAGCCGTTGAGGCCGAGCAGGCCGATCTTGGCACCGGGAAAAAACGAAAGAGAAATGTCTTTGATGATCTGGCGCTTGGGCGGGACGATCTTGCCCACGCGGTTCATCGTGAATACATATTGAGCCATAAAGCAGCACCTTCCAGGGAAATCGAAACGGACGAATGAGTGGCCGACAACAGGATCGCAGCCAACAGGCGCAGTTTACCCGAGAGCACACGGTTTGGGCGGAACGATACCTGAGCCTTGAATTCAACCAGGTTGATATTTCAGCCCGGAAAAATTAATTGAAGATGGTCTGCAAGCCACGCAGGACGGTGATCTTGAAAGCTATTGCCCTGAGAGCCAATGTTGATGCGGGTTACACGGCACGTCGTCCATAGATCGCCATTTTACGGGCGTTGCAGGTCAGTTTGTATGAGCGAAGTCATGATCGTAGCTGCCTCATGAGGTCTGCGAAACACAGGGCTCTGGGTGTGAATGCAGGTCAAGTGCGGATGGTTTCGTCCAGCGTGATATCGACCATCAGGTCGTTCGAGATAAGTTCCAGATCACTGGTCAGGGCGCGGGTGTCAAGCGTAGACAAGGCCGTCAGTTCGGCCGTGGCATGGAAAAGTATCTCGGCCGACATGGGTGCGCTGGCCGTATGCGTGCTGAGATCTTCGACGTTAACTGCGTGTCGGGCGAGAACCTGGGATACCTCACGCACGATGCCGATGCGGTCATGGCCGACCAGCGAGAGTTTCAAGCGCCGGTTACCCACCTTGGATTCGGTGGCTACGGATACTTCTGACGTTATGCGCAGGCCGGGCAAACCGGCAAGCGCTGCCTTGAGTTGTTCGAGTTGCGCATCGGGGATGCTGACACAGACGATTCCGGCAAATTTTCCGGCCAGGTTCGACATCGATGACTCCAGCCAGTTGCCCTGGTGCTGACTGATGGCGGTGGCAAGCTGTTCAACCAGACCCGGACGATCATCTCCGATAACGGTGAGAACGAGAGAGACGTTCATGGTGCACTCCTGACAGGGGAAAGGGCGTCATTGTACACGCTGGGCAGAGCCGTCAGGACGCGTTGAATCAGCCTTGGCCTACTTCGAGCGTCAGGAAAATCATGCCTTCGACGGGCTTGTCGCCGGCCGTCACAAACAGCTCAAGCACCCGTCCGGCGTTCGGTGCGGGGATGTCGAGTGCGACCTTGCCGGTTTCAAGCACGATCAAGGTGTCATCGCGCGCGACCCTGTCTCCCGGCAGCACCAATATGTCGTCAACGACGACTTCGCCGCCGCAATTGCCGCAGGACGTCCAGCACTCAGGGTATTTCGGGATGCGTACTTCGATGATCTTGCTCATTGCGCGGTGGCGGCTCCGTAAAAAGAGACGGGTCACGCTTGTTGCCAAGCATGACCCGGTGCCGCCATTTTAGCCGGATTATTTCTCGACGAAAGCGCGCTCGATAACGTAGTCGCCCATCGCGCCGATGTGCGGCGAAACCTTGAAGCCACGTTGGTCGAGCAGCGTGCAGCAATCCTTGATCATGGACGGGCTGCCACAGATCATGACGCGGTCGTGCGCCGGATCGAGCGGCGGCAGGCCAATGTCTGCAAACAGCTTGCCGTTTTCAATCAGGTGTGTGATCCGCCCCTGGTTCGGGAATGGTTCGCGGGTGACGGTCGGGTAATAAATCAGCTTGTCGCGCACCAGATCGGCGAAATACTCATGACTTGGGAGTTCGTCGCTGATGAAGTCGCGGTAAGCCAGTTCGCTCACCGTGCGCACGCCGTGGATGAGCACGACCTTCTCGAAGCGCTCATAGCATTCAGGGTCCTGAATCAGACTGATGAAGGGAGCGAGGCCGGTGCCGGTGGCCAGCATGTAAAGATTCCGGCCCGGTTTCAGGTCGCGCAGAACCAGTGTGCCGGTAGGCTTGCGGCTGACCACGATAGGATCACCAACCGAGAGGTGCTGAAGTTTTGAAGTCAGCGGCCCATTCGGCACCTTGATGCTGAAGAACTCCAGAAACTCTTCGTGATTGGCGCTGGCGATGCTGTAGGCGCGGGTTAGCGGACGACCCGGACGATCTTCCTGCTCAAGGCCAAGCATCACAAACTGGCCGTTGATGAAGCGTAGCCCGGCGTCGCGTGTGGTGCGGAAGCTGAACAGGCTATCGTTCCAGTGGTGTACGGAAAGGACGCGCTGGGTGGAAAGATTGCTCATGATTTCGTTCCGCAACAGTTTTAGTGTGGAAGTCGCGCTAGCGACTCTCGAACCTCCCCTCGCCCTCTGGGAGAGGGGGCGGGGGTGAGGGTGACGGGCAAGGCTTTCATTACTTGGGCTGCCTATCAAAGCCATGCCCGTTAGATGCGATGAATAGTAGTACCCGCTACATTATCTGTAAAATTGATTGTATTGATAACAAATATCCATGGAGTAGATATGAGATTCACCTTGCGTCAGATGGCGGTATTTGTGGCGGTGGCCCGGCAGGAGAGCGTTTCACGCGCAGCGCTGGCGCTTTCGCTCTCGCAGTCAGCGACCAGTACGGCGCTTGGCGAACTGGAGCGGCTCTACGCTACGCAGCTTTTTGACCGGGTCGGCAAGGCCTTGCGTCTCAACGAGTCCGGGCAATCCCTGCTGCCGCAAGCGGTGGAACTGATCGAGCGGGCCCAGGCGATCGAGAACGGGTTGCAAGGGCATGCCGGTTTCGGCAAGCTGCGCATCGGCGCCACGCTGACCATCGGCAATTACCTGGCAACCTTGATCGTTGCCGACTATCTCAAGCGTCATCCCGAGAGTTCCGCCCAGTTGCAGGTGCACAACACGGCGACGATCATCGATCAGGTCGCGCGTTACGAACTCGATCTGGGGCTGATCGAAGGCAATTGCCGGCATCCCGACCTGGTGGTCGAACCGTGGGTGGAAGATGAACTGGTGGTATTTTGCGCGCCGTCGCATCCCTTGGCGGGCCAGGGAAAGGCGACGCTGGCCGAACTTGCGGACGAGCACTGGATCGTTCGCGAGCCCGGTTCGGGGACGCGCGAGACGCTCGATCAGGCATTGCGACATCACCATGCCGAGTTGAAAGTGCGTCTGGAACTGGAGCACACCGAAGCCATCAAGCGGGCCGTCGAGTTCGGCCTTGGCATCGGCTGCATCTCAAGACTGGCGCTACGCGAAGCTTTTCGGCGCGGCAGTCTGGTGGCCATTGAAACGCCGGAACTCGATTTGCTGCGGCATTTCCATTTTCTCTGGCACAAGCGGAAATTCCAGACGGCTGGTATGCGTGAGTTCATTGCGCTGTGTCGTGCCATGACGGCTGGCGTCAAGCGCAGCGATGAGATCGTGTGGCAGTTTATTCCGTGATAGGAAGGTCGGGGCCAGGAGCAGAAGACTGGACCGGGCTCGCCACAAAGCCATAACGCAGAGCCACTTCGCACCGCCGCAGCACGCCAACGGGGATGCGCTTGCCGTTCCATTCCAGCGAGATCTGGCTCGATGTTCCTGGTGCCTGGTCGAGCAGATCAAGCAGGTCGGCATCATTGGCCGCCTCCCCGCCGGGCTGGCGCAGGCAGGCGAGCAGCGCGGGCAAATCGCGGTCGCAGAGGAGGGCGATGCCGTCCAGGCATTCAAGCAGCAGATTGCCCTCTTCGTCGAATGCCGCGCCGTGTATTTCCTCAACCGTGTCGCCAGTATGTGTCAGCAGGGTGTTTTCAGAACTCAGCCGCAGCACCCAGGGCGTGTACTCGAGCTCGACAAAAACCCGCTGCGGGCCGTTCTGCACGAAGAAGTTGCCGTGTTCGTCGTGCCCGTATTGACGATTGAGGAAATTGACCAGGCCAGCATGCGTGACCGCTTCCCTGCGCATGCGCCACTGACCGCGGCGGTCAAGTGAGAGCCAGCCGTAGCAGGCCGGAACATTCGGCCAGCGCAGCATGCCGCTGAAGTCGGGCATTTTCATTGGTGCATGATCAAAGTAGCGCCTCGATGTCCTTGGCTATGGCTTCAGGCGCCGAAGCCGGTGCGTAGCGCATGATCACTTCGCCTTCGCGATTGATCAGGAATTTCGTGAAATTCCACTTGATGCCTTCGCTGCCGAGCAGGCCGGGTGCCGATTTCTTCAGATGTTTGAAGAGCGGGTGCGTGTTGTCGCCATTAACCTCGATCTTGGCGAACATCGGAAAGCTGACGCCATAATTTTTCTGGCAGAAGCTGGCAATTTCAGCGGCGGCACCCGGTTCCTGTGCGCCAAACTGGTTGCACGGGAAGCCGAGAACCACCAGTCCGCGCTCCTTGTAACCCTGGTAGAGCGCTTCCAGGCCTTCGTACTGCGGCGTGAAGCCGCAGTTGCTGGCGGTGTTAACAATCAGCAGAACCTTGCCGGCGAAGTCCGCGAGTGACTGATTGCCACCTGCGAGAAGATCTGCCGAGAATTCGGCCAGTTCATAGTTTGATTCGCTCATACGTTCTCACCTTTGATATTGGGTAGCTGGAATTCAGCAGGGGAAATTCATGCGCCACAGCTTCCTGATTGCCGGCCAAAAACGTGGAAACAAGAGAAGTGGCTTCGGGCATGTTTCATATTGACCCCGAATGATCCAGAATCGTTCAAGCTTATGGGCGTACATGGCTGCAGCCGGTATGAATAAACGATCTACAGGCTATGCGCCTGAACAGTGGCGTATTTATTGGCGATGCAGCCTATGTGCTTGTAGATCGCCTTTTTTAGGGACTTGCAGAGCAGGTCACAATTCGTGTCGCCAAGCCAGAATTGTTGTATCAACCCCTCTCAATATACCCCGAAAACTTCATTCAACTGCTGGGTGACACGGATGAAGGTGGTGCGCTTGGATAGTTCCTTGAGCTTCCTTGCGCCAACATAGGTGCAGGCCGAACGCACGCCGCCAAGAATCTCCTGCACGGTATGTTCAACGGCGCCACGATAGTCGAGCAGTACATCCTTGCCTTCAGCGGCCCGATATTCGGCGACCCCGCCGGCGTATTTTTCCATCGCTTCGCGCGAACTCATGCCGTAAAAACGCATCTTGAGCACACCGTCCTGATCGACGATGTCGGAACCGCATTCGTCGTGGCCAGCCAGCATGCCGCCGAGCATCACGAAATCAGCACCGGCGCCAAAAGCCTTGGCCAGATCGCCCGGCGAGGTGCAACCGCCATCGGCGCAGATCAGGCCGTGCAGGCCGTGCGCCGCATCGGCGCATTCGATGATCGCCGAGAGTTGCGGGTAGCCGACGCCGGACATCCGGCGTGTGGTGCATACCGAGCCGGGGCCGATGCCGACCTTGACGATATCGACGCCGTCGAGGATCAGTTCTTCGGTCATTTCGCCAGTCACCACATTGCCGGCCATGATGGTGATGTCGGGGAAGGCAGTGCGCAGTTTGTGGATGAAGCTGACAAAGGCCTTGGTATAACCGTTGGCGACATCGACGCAGACGTTTTCGATGGTGTCGCCGGCGCGTTCCTTGACGCGGCAAAACTTGTCGTAATCCGGTTGCGTGATTCCCATCGAATAAAACGCACCCGGCGGCACCGCTGGCTCGGCAAAGAATTCGAGCAACTCCGCTTCGTCGTAGTGTTTGTGCACGGCGACGGAGAGCTGGTGCCTGGCCAGCGCCCGCGCCATGGCGAAAGTCCCGGTCGCATCCATGTTGGCGGCGATGATCGGAATGCCCTGATACTTGCGTTGCGAGTGCAGAAAGACGAAATCCCGGGAAATATCGACCTCCGAACGCGAGGTGAGGGTCGAGCGCTTCGGACGAATGAGAACGTCCTTGAAATCCAGCTTCAGATCCTGTTCGATGCGCATGGTCGCCCCTTAATGATTGCTGATCGGCACGCAGGCGCAGAACAGGTTGCGGTCGCCATAGACATCGTCGATGCGGTTGACGCTCGGCCAGAACTTGTTGGCGGCCACCCACGGCAGCGGGAAAACGGCTTCTTCGCGGCTATACGGGCGGTTCCAGTCGGCGACGACGATGTCGGCCTGGGTATGCGGCGCGTTCTTCAGCGGATTGTTGTCACTCGGCCAGACGCCCTGTTCGATCTTGCGGATCTCGTCGCGGATGGCAATCATCGCGGCGATGAAGCGATCGAGTTCTGCCTTCGATTCGGACTCTGTCGGTTCGATCATCATCGTGCCGGCGACCGGGAAACTGACCGTCGGTGCATGGAAGCCATAGTCCATCAGGCGCTTGGCGATGTCGATTTCGGCGATGCCCGAGTTTCCTCCTGTTGCCGCCTTGATCGGGCGGATGTCGATGATGCACTCGTGGGCGACGCGCCCGTTCTTGCCGGTGTACAGCACCGGGTAGTGAGCGTTGAGGCGGGTGGCGACGTAGTTGGCGTTGAGGATGGCCACTTCGGTGGCACGCTTCAAGCCCTTGCCGCCGAGCATGGCGATGTACATCCACGAAATCGGCAGGATCGACGCCGAACCCCACGGCGCGGCGGAAACGGCGCTCTGCCCGCTGTGCGGGCCGCTGATGCTTTGCACGGCGTGGTTGGCCATGAACGGTGCCAGATGCGCCTTGAGGCCGATCGGACCCATGCCGGGGCCGCCGCCGCCGTGCGGGATGGCGAAGGTCTTGTGCAGATTCATGTGGCTGACGTCGGCGCCGATCAGTCCCGGCGAGGTGAGGCCGACCTGGGCGTTGAGGTTGGCGCCGTCCATATAGACCTGGCCGCCGTGGGCATGGATGATGGCGCAGATGTCCTTGATCGCCTCCTCGAAAACGCCGTGTGTCGACGGGTAGGTGATCATCAGGCAGGAAAGTTTTGCGGCGTGCTGCCCGGCCTTGGCCTTGAGGTCGGCGACATCGACGTTGCCGTTGTCGTCGCAATCGACAACGACGATCTGCAGGCCGCACATCTGCGCGGTGGCTGGATTGGTACCATGCGCCGACTTCGGGATCAGGCAGATATTGCGGCTGCCCTCGCCGCGACTGGCGTGATAGCGGGTGATGGCCACGATGCCGGCGTATTCGCCTTGGGCGCCCGAGTTCGGCTGCATGCACAGGGCGTCGAAGCCGGTGATGACCTTGAGCCAGCTTTCCAGCCCGCCGATCATCTCCATGTAACCTTGCGCCTGATCGATCGGTGCAAAGGGATGCATGTCGCCAAATTCTGGCCAGGTGACCGGAATCATCTCGCTGGTGGCGTTCAGCTTCATGGTGCACGAGCCAAGCGAAATCATCGAATGGTCAAGCGCCAGATCCTTGTTTTGCAGGCGCTTGAGGTAGCGCAGCATCTCGTGTTCGGTGTGATGGGTGTTGAATACCGGGTGCTTGAGAATGGCGTCGCTGCGCAGCAAAGTCGGCGGCAGCGTGGCATCGGCTTGCTGGACTTGCGCGTCGATGGCCGCGATATCGACGGCGACGCCAGCGATCAGCTTGATCAGCGCAGCCACGTCTTCGCGCGATGATTTCTCGTTCAGTGCGATGCCGAGGATGCCGGTGCCGGCTTGGCGCAGGTTGAAGCCGGCGCTGATCGCCGCGCTATAAACGGTGAGTGCGCGGGCGCCGAGGTCGAGGCGCAGCGTGTCGAAAAAGTGTTTGTTCACTACCGTGATCCCGGCGCGCTTGAGTCCCTCGGCGAGGATGGCGGTCAGCCGGTGGATGCGCTGGGCAATGGCGCGCAGACCTTGCGGCCCGTGATAGACGGCGTACATGCCAGCCATGTTGGCGAGCAGCACTTGCGAGGTGCAGATGTTGGAATTGGCCTTTTCACGGCGGATGTGCTGCTCGCGGGTTTGCAGCGCCATGCGCAGCGCGGTGTTGCCGCGCGCATCGACCGACACGCCGATGATGCGTCCGGCGACCGAGCGCTTGTGCTCGTCGCGGGTGGCGAAAAAGGCGGCATGCGGGCCGCCGAAGCCCATCGGGATGCCGAAACGCTGCGATGAACCGAGCGCGATGTCGGCGCCCATTTCGCCCGGCGACTTGAGCAGCACCAGCGCCATCAGATCCGAGGCGACAGCGACGATGCCGCCGCGCGATTTGACGGCGGCAATCGGGCCGGACAGGTCGCTGACTTCACCTTCGTCGTTCGGATACTGGAAGAGGGCGCCGAAGACTTCCTGCAGCGCCGCTTCTTTCGGGGCGCCAAAAATCAGCTCGAAGCCGAAAAATCCGGCACGCGTCTTGATCACGTCGATGGTCTGCGGAAAACAGGCAGAATCGACAAAGAAAAGATTCGACTTCGATTTGCTCACGCGCCGCGCCATGGTCATGGCTTCGGCCGCTGCCGTGGCCTCGTCAAGCAGCGAGGCGTTGGCCAGTTCGAGCCCGGTCAGGTCGATCACCATTTGCTGGTAATTGAGCAGCGCTTCAAGCCGACCCTGCGCAATTTCGGCTTGATACGGCGTGTAGGCGGTGTACCAGCCCGGATTTTCCAGCACGTTGCGCAGGATGACCTTGGGCGTCAGGGTGTCCGAATAGCCCATGCCGATCAGCGACTTGTTCACCCGGTTCTTGCCGGCAATGGCCTTGATCGCGCTCAAGGCATCCGCTTCCGTTCGCGCATCGGCCAGCGGCATCGGTGCCGGCAGGCGAATCGCCGCCGGCACCGTCTGCTCGATCAGCGCGTCGAGGCTGGGCGCGCCGATGGCGGCCAGCATGACGACGATGTCCGCCGGTGAGGGTCCGATGTGGCGAGCGATGAACTCGTCGCGTTGTTCGAGGGCGGAAAGAGGAAAATTCAGTGGCAAAGTCTGTGGCATGGTTTGTGGCATGGTGGTATCCAGCAATGTTTGACGGGGTGCTCGTCTGTAAAGCGCGTGCTTATTGGTTCTTCAGCGTACATGCCGAAAGATGCGCGTATTCATTGGTTGTTCAGGGTGATGCTCTGAAGAACCTCATGGATACTGCCTTCCATGGCAGTCTCTTATTCGGCAGAGCTGGCGGTGTAAGCGGCGGCGTCGAGCAGCGCGTCCACATCAGCCCTGTTTTTGGGCTTCATCTTGAACAGCCAGGCGGCGTATGCGTCCTGATTGACCAGTTCCGGGGCATCGGCAACGGCTGTGTTGTTTTCGGTAACCGTGCCGGCGACCGGCGCATAAACATCGGCAGCGGCCTTCACCGATTCGACGACGGCCGCTTCCTGTTCAGCCGCCAGCACATCGCCGACATCCGGCAAGTCGATGAAGACCAGATCGCCTAGCAAGTCCTGCGCGTGATCGGTGATGCCGACGGTGATCGTGCCGTCGGCTTCAGCGCGAACCCATTCGTGGCTTCTGGTGTATTTGAGATTGGCGGGGACGTTCATGGTGTGCTCCTGAGTCAGTGGGTGGATTCCGTCATTCCGGGTCAAATTCGTAATGACGGGGTTCGTAAGCTTGCTTGGTATTTTATGAAGCTTCAAGGTCGGCATGAATGAGTTGAACGAGCTGCCCCGACTCGATTCGCCGCAGGTAAGCGAGAATGCGGTCGCCGGTGACAAAGCGTTGAGACGTCTTCAAGTCGTGCTCGCGGACGATGGGGAAGGTGGAAAGGATGTACTCGGCGTCTTTGCGGCCAAGACCGTAGAGGTAGAAGAATAGTGCATCGAGCCGTGCCAGGCGGTGGGCGCGATCATCGGCATTCCAGACGAAGGGCGGCTTCACCGCCCCGTTTTCATCGACGTAGCCCAGGTCGCGGGCAAACGGTGCGAGGTCGTGGGCGGTGTAGGTCAGCGCGAGTACTTCGGCGCGGATGAAATCGGCGATTTTGGTATCGCCGATTTCATCCTCGAAGGCGGCGGGAGCGATGACCGGGAGTTGTTCGAGGATGAACAGGTTGATCGTTTGCCCTTGCAGTTTCTGGCGCAACACAAAATCGAAGGCAAAGCTGTTCAGGTTGGCCAGTAACAAAGCGGCTTGCCGCGCGTAGTCTGGTGCCTCAAGTCCGACCGGCAAGAGCAGCGGCACCTTGTTGCCGAAACCCGCTTGCGGCAGGAGCATGGCGATCATGCTGCGCACGTTTGTTGGCGCGGTGATTTCCTTGAATCCCAGCGCCCATTGCCCGGCGTAAATCTTTTCGACCTCTTCTTTCGCCACCCAGTATTGCGGGAAGGGGTAACGATCCGGCTGCGCCTTGATCGCATCGGGGATACGTTCCTGCTGCGCAGCGCGGTGCAGGTTGGCCTTGTTGAGCACCACATCGGCGGCACGGTGATCGTACATCTGCACCATCTTGCCTTCGTAGAGCGGCAAGGTGTCCTCTCCATGTTTTTTCTGGAACAGGTGCGAGTCGTTGGTCATGTGAAACATCGTCACGTAACGCAGCGGCCAGACGCGCTGTTCGACGCTGCCGGAACGGTCGACCAGCACCGGATGCCGGCGGTAAATGCGAATCGTGATATCGGCATCGTGCTGGTTGCGGAAGATCGGCGCGGCGCCGGTATTCGGGTTGAGCAGGCGGAAATCCTTGGCCGAGAGGGTGAGTGCGCGCGCCGGGTCGGCCAGTTCAGCTGTGTCGTGCAGGTAAAAGGCGCAGCGCGATTGGGCAAACAGGCGTGAATCGCCGCCAAAAAATAACGCGCAGAATTTGAAGCGGGAGTCGACATCCGGAAAAAAGACTTTTTTATTCTCAAAATCAAAGAGCGCCGCGAGCTTGGCGGCACCGTTCTCGTCAGCCTCGGTCAGCGTGCGGAAAAAATCCGACGCGCCCTTGTCGGCAGCAATGCCCGACGGCGTCAGCAGGCCGATAATGCCGTGCGCTGCAACCAGCGAGGTGGCACGTTCGACGAACAGGCTGTAAAGGTTGGTGTCGCCGCCCGAGAGCAGCGGAAACTCGCCGCTCTCGCGGATCGCCCGCGCGCCGGATTCGGCGGCAGCGCAGGCCGTAAGGTAGTCGTGCCAGAGCGGCGTGCGGCGTTTTTCTTCTTTGGCGATCAGCGTTTTACGGTCGGCGGCGCGGCTTTGCAAGGCGATTTCCGGACGGCGCTCGGCGAACCATTCGACTTCCTGCATCTTGATGCGATCCCACGGCGGGTTGCCGATGATCGCATCGAAGCCTTCTCCCGCCGCGCCTTTCGGCCAGATGGTAGGGAAGGCCGTTTTCCAGTGGAAGAAGCGTTCGCGGCGCACCAGCGTTGCTATTTCAGCGAGCAGGCGGTTGGCGGCGGCAATCGGTGCCGATTGCTCCTCTAATTTCCCGTTGCTATCGAAGCTGATTCCGCCGCCGATTTTCCCGGCGGCGATGACGGCGGTCAGGTTGTAGCGGTCGGAGAAAAGTTCGCTGAGCGCGAGTTTGATGTCTTCATCCTTGAGCTTGGCGAGTTTGGCCTGCGGCCAGCCGGGAACACGCCAGCGCAGGCCGCGCCAGAAGTTGAGCAGGCCGTGAATCGGCGCGACCAGTGCCGTGGCTTCATCGGCCAGGCGCTTCGATTCGTGTGCTTCGGCGATGCTGGTATCGGTCAATTCGGCGACCGCTTCGAGGCTTTTTGCGGCGATTTGCAGGCGGCTCATTTCACCTTCCTGAAACAGCGAGCCAAGCATGGCCATGCCGCTGCGCACGCTGGCGAGTTGCTCGCCGTGCAGTGAGTCGCCGCATTGCAGGTGGTGGTCGAGGAAGGAGAGCGGCGCGCCGACGGTAAATGTGTGCAGCCATAGCCCGACTTTGGCCAGTTCGACGGCCATCGGGTTTTTGTCGACGCCGAAAACCACGCGTTTCAAAATCATCCGCCGGATGATGTGGCGGTCGTCCAGTTGCCGCAGATCGAGCGACCAGCCGTGCGTTTTGGCGGCGTCTGCGATGCGCCGGCGGATCTCGGCGATGCGGCTAACGATGGGCGAAACCCAGGGTCGGCCTTTTTCTTCCAGGTGCGCGGCAAAGCCGCATGCGCCAACGTTAGTCGCCGCCGATTGAGCGGTTTCGAGCGTGCGGTCGGCCAGCCAGTCGACCAATGCCACAAGAAAATGCCCGCTGCCCATCGCCGGATCGCAGATTTTCAGGTCGAGAAAACGGCTGGCCGGGTCGGCGGCGTCGAGCGCGTCCCATTCGTAAGGCTTGAGTTCGGCCTTCTTGCGGTATTTTTTGAGCAGCTGGTCAAATTCGCTCTGCCGCTCGTCGGCGAGAAGCCCGACGGATTCGTCAAGCACCAGCCGTACCAAGGCGTCATGCGTGTAGTAGCTGCCCGATCCTTTGCGCGCAAAGCTGGCTTTGGTGACGAATAGCTTCGGCCCCCACTGTGGAAATTCGCCTTCCTGCTGCAGCTTGTATTCGAGCAGGCGTTCGTACACGCCGCCCAGATGGGTGACCGACAAGTCGCGGTAGTTGATGCGCGCCTTGAGTAAATCGGTGCGCCGCGAGAGGGCGTCGACCGCCGGTGCGAGCGCCGCATCGGGCACTTTGACGCGCGCCAGGATGAACGAGCGGCCACGCTCAAACAGCCCGCCGTTGTAGGCCGGCATGCCCAGCGAGTCGTCGCCTTCGGCAATGATCGAGAACAGGTTGTCCAGACTGTTCCAGTAATTGGCGATGCGGATGGAGAGCACTTTGCCGCTATCGAGGGCGTGTGCAATTTCGTCACGCAGCGCGGAGAGCGAATACGGGGCGTAACGCGGTTCCATCACCGGCAGCAAGCGGCGGTCTTCGGCGTAAAAGAGGAAAAGCAGGCGGTAGAGCAGGATCAATGCAGCTTCGCGCACTTCGTCAAGATAGGCGGTGGAATATTGCCCGCGCGAGTCTTTTTCGGCTTGCAAATCGCCACTCGCCAATACCTGGCAAAGCGCCGGGAATACGTCGGCAAAGACGCGCTGGCCGAGCAGTGCGGAGACGGTTTCCTGATAAAGCCGCGCTTCGTTGAGGGCGATGGCGTGGAAGCTGCGCCGCTCGCTGTCCCAGGCTTGCGCTAAAAAAGACGGGCGACCAAAAAAGAGCAGGAAGATTTTCAGGCCGTCACGCGGAGCGAGGGTGGTCGCTGCTTCAAATGCACCAAGCCCTAACTGCATGCCTGGTACGACAAGCAGCGCGCCAAGATCGAGCTCGAAAAAATCTTCGGCGCGCGAGCGGGCATCCTGCCAGTACAAGCGCCAAACCGCGCCGTTGGTGAGCATTCCCCATTTGACGGCGCGGTCGCTCATTACGTCGGCGCGCGAAAGGTAGCGCAGCATTTGTGACGACGGTGCGCCAAAATCACGGCGTTTGCGCGTCGCGGCATTGGCGCCGGCTTCTTCGCTGCGGTCGAGCGGGCGCAGCCAGCGCTTGGCTTCGAGCAGCGCGATACCATGCCGCGCACGCTCGGCGTCGCTTACGTCAAGTGCGCTGGCTTTGGCTTGAGCAGTCGAAAAAAGCAGGAAGTCGGGAACGTCTTCGCGCCCGCTGATCGATAAATTGACTTGCGAAATCCAGGCGTTTTCCCAACCGAGCAGGTCAAGAATCGGTTCGACCAGCTCGTTTTCAGTTTGGCTTTCGTTGAGCGTGCTGGCGGCGGAAAACGGCGCAAAGTGGGTTTGTAACGCCGCAATGAAAGCGTCAAGCTCCGCCTCCGGCATGGTGCGCCAGGCGTCGGTTTCCCTGATGCCGCGCAGCAGAAAGTCGGACGAGAAAAGTTGGCCTTCTTGCATCGTGATTTCCTGGTCAGGCGGTGAAAGGATCGAGCAGGGCGATGCCGCAACCGTCGAAGTCGCGGATGTTGCGGGTAACCAGGGTGAGGTTGTGCGCCTGGGCGGTGGCGGCGATCAGCATGTCAGGCTGGGAGCGCGTAATGCCCTTGAGCGAGAAGTCACCGCGCAGTTTTCCCGCACGCCGGGCGATTTCTTCGCTGACCGGCATTACCGTGCAACGGGTGCGCAAGAATTCCTCGTAGGCTTCTAGCAGGGCGCGATTGCCGCCACGAACCAGTCCGAATATCGACTCGTCTACCGAAACGGCCGAGACGGTCAACTCGCGGTTGTCGGTGGACCACTGCAGCACGCCGGCATTCGGCCGGGGGCGCAACAGGTCACTGACGATATTCGTATCAACGAGTTGCATTGGACGGATACTCTTCTTCCAGCATTTCAACGAAGGCGTTAGGGCGCATCGTGGAACGGTCGGGATCGGGGATCGGGTCTGGATCGCCGGCAGCGAGACGACGCAATTCGGCGAAAGCGTCGAAGAGCGTTTGCGGCTTGGCTCTCTGCTCTTTCCAGGCGCGATAATCCGCCAGTTCTTCAGCAGCGATCACCGCCGCCACCGGCCGGTTGCGGTTGTAAATGAGTTGCGGCTCGCGCGCCGCTTCGCGGATCACTTCCGACAGATGCTGCTTGGCTTGGGCAACGTTCCAGTTCATGTCATGCTCCTTGTGTCTATTTTATGTGACCATTATAGACGGTAAATATAGACATGAAAGCTCAGATCATCGCCTTGCCGTTTCGTACAAAGCAGGGTTTCACCACCCGGGCGCTCAGTTCTTTGTCGCGGATTTCAACCTTGACCGTATCGCCGATATTCACCCCAAGCGGCAGGCGGGCGAGGGCGACCGACTGCAGCAGGGTCGGGGCAAAGGTGCCGCTGGTGATTTCGCCGTTACCTTTTGAGGTGATTACTTTCTGGTGCGCACGCAACACGCCCCGGTCGAGCAGGAGCAGGCCGAGAAACTGTGCCTGCTGGGGATTGGCGAGCAGCGCGGCCTTGCCGACGAAGTCGCGCGCGGCCACCAGATCGACCGTCCACGCGAGGCCGGCATCGAGTGGCGAGACCGTTTCGTCCATGTCCTGCCCGTACAGATTCATTCCGGCTTCAAGGCGCAGGGTGTCGCGGGCGCCGAGGCCGATCGGCTTGACGCCGGCGTCGGCCAGCGCCTGCCACAGTGCTTCAGCCTTGCTCGCGGGCAGCGTGATTTCAAAGCCATCCTCGCCGGTATAGCCGGTGCTGGCGATGAAAACGTCGCCAACCGTCACCGAGAAGAAAGGTTTGAGCGCTTCGCTGACCACCCGGGTTTCGGGCAGAACTTGCCAGACCCTGGCTTTGGCGTTGGGGCCTTGCACGGCGATCATGGCCAGATCGCGGCGGGGAATGAAGACGGCTTCGAGCTTCCACTCAGCCAGGCGTTCCGCCATCCAGGCCAGATCCTTCTCGGCCGTGCCAGCGTTGATTACCACGCGGTATTGAGCTTCATCGACGTAATAGACGATGAGGTCGTCGACCACGCCGCCGCTTTTGTTGAGCATGGCGCTGTAGAGCGCCTTGCCGGGTAGCTTGAGTTTGTCGACGTTGTTGGCGATCAGGCGCAGCAGGAAAGCCTTCGCATCCGGACCGGCGACATCGACGGCGCACATGTGCGAAACGTCGAACATGCCGCAGTCGCGGCGCACCGCGTGGTGCTCCTCGATCTGCGAACCATAGTGCAGCGGCATGTCCCAGCCGCCGAAGTCGACCATCTTGGCGCCAAACCGGCGATGAGCGTCATTCAGGACAGTTTTCTGTGTCATATCAATCCCTTGAAAGAAGGTGTTGAAACTTTTTTCAGAAACAAAAAAAGGGCGAACTCGTAGCGAGTTCACCCCCCTGTCCTTGTTACCTGAGAGATTGTCGTGCCGGATCAACCACTTCCAGTCACGTTGCCCCATCGGTGGACGCTTTCTTTGAAGCGCCGCTCTCCAGAGTTCATTGCACGAACGGTCCTTTTGCCTGAGCGTTTCCGGGTGGATTGCGCCTTCGGCGGCGGGTGATTTTCTACCGCTCTCTCCCATTCGCGGGCGAACTATAGCGCGAGGAAGGCGACTGCCGCAAGTTCGATCAAACCATTCTCAAGGCTGCGAGGCCCCACCCGCTTACCGCCGGTTCCCCTTCCAGGCGGCCGCGCAAGTTTTCCGCAGGTAGTCGAGGCCACGGTCCATGTGGGTGTCTGGAAAATTGGGGTCGTTATCGGCTAGCTGTTCTTCCGCTTCGTCCTTCAGGTCGTCGGTCCACGATTTCTGCAGATCTTCCCGGATGGCTTCTGGCGCATGGTTGACGACAAAATCGGTCACCGCCTGTGAATTAAATCCTGAGGTACGGAATAGGCGAATGACCTCCTTGGCTTCCTTCAGGAGCATCGAGGCTTTTGGCGGAAGGCCGGTTGCCACGAAAAAGAACACCGTGGCCAGCACGGCCGGATCATCCGCTTCACCGCGTGTAACGCGATCCCATTCCTTGGCCACCAGGCGGTCGTATTCCCTGACATCCTCGTCCAGGCTTTCGCTGATGAAATAGCTCTGGATACAATCCCCGTACAGCAGTTTATCCGCCGTACTGCCGGGCTCTCGAATCTGCGGCAGATCCTTTTCGATGAAACGATCCATCGCCTGCCGCACGAGGCGTTGAAATTCGGTCGGTTCATTCTTGAGGAAGGCATTCAACCTGCTATCATCAAGTTTGCTTTTAAGACTTTTTGCGGCTTTGATCAGGCGCACAAACGCCGTGCGGGTCGGCGGTTTCAGTTCGGCCTGGTCAACGAAAATTACCAGCATGGTGCTGCGAATCAGCGAATCCGCATCATCAATCGCGCTACGCGAAACGCCCATTTTTTTTGCAAGCCAGAACGAGAAGTCGATCATCCGCTGGTTTCCCTGACGAATGGCAAGTTCAGACTGGTATCCGGCCAGCGAGATCGACTCGGCAACCGTCATGTCGTCGAGATAGGCACGCTGGCTTTCCGGTGAAGCCGATTCGCCGAAAATCACCGTGCTGTCGGGCATTGCATGCAGGCGCTTGAGCATTTCCGAGCCGCCTTTGGAGTGCGACAGGAAGGTTTTGTCACACAATGACGCTGCGGCAATTTCAAGGTTTCCGCCGGACATGTCTTCCAGGTAGAGGCTGATCAGATTCACCATGCGCTGCAGCGCCAATTCCAGTTCCGGGCGCAGGTGCGCGGTGCCAAAATAATTGGCAATCTGGACAATTCCCTTTGCAAATTCCTCCTGGATGATTTGCAGCCGTTCAGGCGTAATGATTCCCTGCTCAACGCCGTAACGCAGCGCTTTATCGAAATACGGTCGATTGTCGAAAGCTGCCAGAGAGGTTGAAACTGTTGCCATGCGTCCTGATCCTTAAATTGCGGATTCTTCCTCTTCGCCGGTGGCATCGCCGGAATCGGCTCGTCCAGGCAGCGGAAATTCATCGGCCTCATCAAGCAGTTTTTGCGCCCGGTCACGAAGCGTGATCATCACTTCTTCAAAAGCATCATGAAGCTCATAACGCAGAACCCAAGCGGTTTCCATCCAGTCGCCATCGGCGATTTCCGAGCGAGAAACCAGTGGCCGCGAATTTTCGATGGAATTGCCAAAGCACAAGCCATGATCGATTTCCTCGATTTTTTCCATCAGCCAGGTATTGTGGGTTTTGGCACCCGAATCAGGATTGAAATGAGGAGTGAAACTCCCGCTGGTGGCAAAACTGAAGACCTCGTCGTAACGGTCGGCAAAATAATCGGCCAACGTTCCACTTCCACCTTCAAGGTCGGTGATGCTCTCAAGGTACTCGCAGACGCTATTGGATTCGCGGTGAATGACAGCATTCATCATCGCTCGCAGTCGCTCGCCGGTGCGATCGCCGTACTTCTTTTCGAGGACGATGGCGCGGGCAAACTGCTCCGGCGTCACCAGCATGTTCACCACGGATTCCCTTGAGGAATCGAACTCGCGCATAACCGCGAGCAGATCCTTGGGCTGCATATCATCGAGGATGCTTACCAGCGCGTGATCGCCATTCTGGTCGGCAACGGTCACCAGCATTCTCTCGGCCGCGGCAATGTCGCCAGCAAGAATCAACTCTGAGGATTTCAAAACAACCTGGTGCATGTGATGTCCTTCTGTACGAATATTTTTGATTACTGATCCAGCGTTTCGAATCCCTGTTCGGTGAGCCAGTCTGCGCCAGCTTCAGATTTCTTCTGTTAGGACCCAATTGGTTTGGCACTTTTCACACCA
>NZ_JBMOJE010000077.1:0-25473 GCF_049316945.1 Propionivibrio sp.
GGTGGCTCCATTAAGCCGCGATTCAAATGGCTCCATAGGGGCGCGAGATAACAAGGCTGCCAATGACTTGGAGCGCCTGACGGATTTTCTGCTGGAGGCTTATTCTGAAGGCGCTGTTCAAACCATCGACTTGATTCTCGATGCCCTGTCGGTTGTGGAACGGCATCCGCGCATGGGCCGGCCTTTGCCACAGGGTTTGCGCGAACTGGCCATTTCCCGCGGCCAATCCGGGTATCTGGCGCTTTACAGCTACGACGAGGGCGCCAATATGGCACTGATTCTGGCAATACGCCATCAACGCGAGCAGGATTTTCACTGAGCACGTCATTTTCTGTCACGTAAGCGATGGGGCCAGACTCCATCGACTGGTTCTGGAAATCGCTGGTGAATTTTCTGCGCGAAGACGGATGCAGACGCTGAAATCCGGGGTCAGAACACGGTTTCTGTTTTCGTAGGCAAAACCATTTTCTGCCCCTAAAATTACTCGCTCCTCACACCAAGGCCATTACCCTGCAGGCCTCATGAATAGGCAATCTGCGCTACATGTGCCTGAAGAGTGCCGTATTCATTGGCTCTGCAGAGAAGGACAATACAGGGACAAGAAAGACTGACAATAGGTGACAGACCAAGGTTTTCAGTTTCTTCGGCCATAAAAACCGGTGTCCCCTGTTGTTAACTGGTATCCAGTACCCGTTTCCAAGTATTATTTGGTTATGGATAAAACCAAAGTTTTCTGTAGCGATTGCGTGGAAGCATGCGTTGTCCCGAATGACAAAACTCAACTTGCCTGTAGCGCAGGCTTGGAGTATCGGGCCGTCGATCACCCGGCTACGTGCTCGTACTACGCGCCGGTGCTTCCTGCGCCGGGCAGCGGCTTATTGAGTTGATGCACCTGCCGTACAAGGGACATCACCGTGTCATGCCCGGTTGATCCTCATCTCACTGCAACCAGGCGGGTCTCGCGCCATGCAACTGCCCGGATGCTTAACGGGGTTTTCCATTTCTCCCTAAACCCCAATTTCGAGGGCTGGGCGCTAATAGCCTTTCTCGATGACTGCTTGGTGGCAGGTTACGAAAAAATGAGAGATTTTATAACATGAATATGCAAGTTAATCGGAGTAACAGCAATTCCTTTTTTTTATTGCTTATCCGGTTGGGGTTAGCAGGGGCCGCAATTTTTTCGATCTTCACGCTCAGCTTTATTAAGATGCTGATAGCGCTTATTGTCCTTGGCCTCATCTTGTTTCTCAGTGAGAGTTTTTATCTGCTACTTGTTAGAATTGAAAGGGCCAAAAAGAAAAATGAAGAAGGGAAGGAAAAGAAGGAAGTTTTCGTAACGGCTCAGCGGGAGTCATCGAAAAAATACTTTGAAATTCGTAGTTATAATGATGCCGCCAAGGATAAGAGGCCGATGTAAGGCGGTTATGTGCCAAGGCCTCCGCACTCGCCCATCGAATCAATAGGGGTCAAACCAAATCGGGGTCAGACCACGAATATGCGGCCAATCCACTGATTCCCGGAGTAAGTACTTTTCCCGATCCCCGCATCCCCCATTTGAGGCATTCGCAGCAGCGCCCTACCCGTTGCCCAACATCCCCGCCAAACAAGCCAGTTCCCCCAGCCAGTGGGTCCCGGTCTTCTTGAACACCGTTCGTAACTTCGTCCGCACCGTATCGAGCTTTACACCGCGGGCTGAGGCGATGGCTGCCAGGTTTTCACCTTGAGCCAGAAGGACAGTCAGTTCGGCTTCGGCGTGGGTCAGGCCGTAGAGGTGCTCCTGGCGGCTGAGGATGCCGAGGGCGAGGTGGTGCATGGCCGACAGGCGCAGGAGCGCGAGGTTTGGCTTGCCGACGACCGGGGTGGCGGAGGCGAAACAGGTATCAGGTATCGTCGCTGGTGGCGATCAGCAGTTGTAGGGTGTGCAAATCTCATTTGCGCACGAGTATCGGTCGTGAAATGGTGTGCGCGGGGACTGCCGGAGGACGGCGTGCGCAAATTGAAATTTGCACACCCTGCAATGCGGATGACGAGCCGCCTCGCAACGCCCGTCAAATGGCGATCTACAACGCGCATGGCCTGAGACCCGCATGAACATTGCCTCCCACGCCATGATGTTCCAGGATGCCCGTCCTGATTGCCTTGCCGGCCAGTGACCGCTAATCGCTCAGAAATGCCTTGTAGCAGGCCTGGCCGCCAATAGCGAGAGAGCCAGGGTTGCGCCGACAGCCGCAACGTTTGAAACCTTTCACGCTGACGGCTGGTCATGACCTGTGTGCAGCGGTTTCTCCGCTGATTGAAAGGAATCGCCGTGCTTCGAACCTTCCTCCTGCTCGTTGTTCTGCTTGCCACCCCGTTCAGCATTCTGGCCCAGACACCGGAAAACCTTCCGACCTCACCGGCTTACAAGGGTGAAATCCGGCGCGGCGCGGATGGCAAGTTGATGGTTCTGGATAGCCAGGAGGCGCTCAGATCCCTATCCGATGGTGCGGTAAAGCCGGCAACGATGCTGGTCGGCAGCCAGGAAAAGATCACCACGATCAGCGAAGCGGCAAAGCGCGCCCGGGATGGGGAGATCATCGAAATCCGGCCCGGCGATTATCGCGGGCAGCCGGCAGTGTGGACGCAAGACAACCTGGTGATTCGCGGCGCAGGAACACGGCCGGTGATGATCGCCGATGGGAAGAGTGCCGAAGGCAAGGCGATCTGGGTGGTCCGGGGTGGCAAGGTGCGGATAGAGAACATCGAGTTCCGTGGGTCGCGCGTACCTTCCGGCAATGGCGCCGGTATCCGTTTCGAGGGTGGCCATCTCGTCGTTCATCGTTGCGCTTTTTTCGACAACGAGATGGGTATGCTTACCGCCAACAGCCCTGAAATGACGCTGGAGGTTAGCGATAGCGTATTTGGCTCGGCACCGCGCCATGAGGGACAACTGCACCATCTGCTCTATGTCGGCGCCATCGGGCGCTTCGTGCTTTCGGGAAGCCGCTTCGAGCAGGGCTATCTCGGGCACCTGGTCAAATCGCGCGCCCGCGAGAACGATGTACGTTACAACCTGCTGGTCGATGGGGAGGAAGGGCGCGCATCCTACGAACTGGAATTTCCCAACGGGGGTATTGCCTATGTGATCGGCAATGTGATCGGACAAAGTGCCGGAACGGACAATCCGGTGCTGGTTTCCTATGGGGCCGAAGGGCCACGCTGGCCGGACAATGCACTCTTCCTGGCCCATAACACCCTGCTCAACGACTTTCATGCCGGAACTTTTCTTAAGGTGTGGACGGAGAAATTTCCCGGCAGCATCGAGACCTGGGTGATCAACAACCTGACGGTTGGCTATGGCGACCTGTTTGCGCCAGCTCAGGGCAGATTCGAGGGCAACCAGTTGGCCCAGCGCCGCGATCTGCTTTATCTCGGCGGGCTGGCGCTGCGCCTGAACAGCGGTTCTCCGCTGCGTGGATCGGTCCGGATTCCTGGCCAGGCGCGGGGCGTGGATCTGTTGCCGACGGCAGAGTTTACTTTCCCCGCCGGTAGCCGCTCAATTAACCCGAGCAATTCTCTGGCGCCTGGGGCACTTCAGTAGCCCGGGAAACCTGAGCCACGAACCTTCGCTTTACGCGCCAGTTGGACAGGGTAAATTTGTTCTAACCATCCGTCTTCATCCCGGGCTTGACCCGAAATCAGACCGAAGGGAATGTGCCCCGTAGGAAATACCCTTGGGGTACAGAGCCAGTTCGTTTATCAAACTGGTCGTTTAACATCTTGATCAGATGGACGAATCTGGATTCCGGGTCAAGCCCGGAATGACGGTAAATTAATGGGTTAGCGGTAGAACAAATTTACCGTGAGTTGGATGCGGGAGGTTTCTTCGCTGGGCCGATTCCGCTAAACTGCACCGGCTCCGGATTTTACGGAGTGTGCAGGCAAGAAAAATCCAACAAACCAACTCAGCGAAAGACCGGAAGATGGCACAGACAGCATCGACATTCGACTATTACCGCGGCAATTTCGGCAAGGACGCGATGGCTTCGGTGGTTGTCTTTCTGGTGGCCTTGCCACTTTGCATGGGGATTTCCATCGCCTCCGGGGTGCCGCCCACCGCCGGGCTGATTACCGGAATCGTCGGCGGCATCGTCGTCGGCTTGCTGGCCGGTTCGCCATTGCAGGTGAGCGGCCCGGCCGCCGGCCTGACCGTGCTGGTGTGGCAGATCGTGCAGCAATACGGCCTGCCGATGATGGGCGTGATCGTGCTGCTGGCCGGGCTGATGCAACTGGCGGCCGGCCTGCTGAAGCTGGGGCAGTGGTTCCGCGCGGTTTCGCCAGCGGTCATTCACGGCATGCTGGCCGGCATCGGAGTGCTGATTTTCACCTCGCAGTTTCATGTGATGCTCGACGGCAATCCGATCGGCAAGGGCGTCGATAACCTGCTCGGCATTCCCGGCGCCCTGTCGCAGGCTTTTTCTGCTGGCGGTACGCCATTGCAGGCCTTCGGCATCGGTGCGCTGACCATTGCCGTGATCGCCCTGTGGACGAGTTTCGCGCCGAAGAAACTCAAGGTGCTGCCAGCACCGCTGGTGGCCATCGTCATCGCCGTCGCTACGGCGGCCTTCATGCATCTGAAGATCAAGTACATCCCGGATTTGCTCAAGAACCCGGACGACATCAACAACATCTGGTCGGTCATCCAGTATCCGACACTGGAAAATCTCAAAAACATATTCGACAGCGGGGTGCTGATCGCCGCCGCTTCAGTGGCCTTCATCGCCAGCGCCGAAACGCTGCTGTGCGCCAGCGCGGTCGATCAGATGCACCAGGGACCGCGCACCAGATACGACAAGGAACTCGTCGCGCAAGGCGCCGGCAACACCCTCTGCGGTCTGCTCGGCGTGTTGCCGCTGACCGGCGTGATCGTGCGTTCGAGCGCCAACGTCGATGCTGGCGGACAAACGCGCAGCTCGGCCATCCTGCACGGCGTCTGGCTGCTTGTGTTCGCGGCAGTGCTGCCGTTCACGCTGGCCTACATTCCGGTGGCCAGCCTGGCCGGGTTGCTGGTATTTACCGGCTACAAGCTGGCCTATCCGAAGATCGTTCCGAAACTGCTGCAATTCGGCAAGACCGAGGCAGCAATCTACTTCTCCACGATCATCGTCATCGTCTCCACCGATCTGCTCAAGGGCGTGCTGTTTGGTTTGTTGCTGTCGCTGCTCAAACTGCTGTACGTGTTCTCCCATCTCGAAATCCGCTGGGATGAAGATTTCATCAGCAATCGCCTGAACCTCTATCTGAAGGGCTCGGCGACGCTGATTCGCCTGCCCTTGCTCGCCGCCGAACTGGAGAGTGTGCGGCCGGGGGCTGAATTGCACATCCATTTCGAGGATCTGGACTATATCGACCACGCCTGCCTCGATCTGCTCACCAACTGGGAAAAGCAGCACGAGGCCAGCGGTGGCAGCCTGGTCATCGAATGGGAAGAGTTGTCGATGCGCTACCATCAGCGCCGGACGGGAGCGCAGAAGCCAACGGCGTGATTCGTGGCAGCGAATTCATGATGGGCCAGCGGCCCCTATTTTCGGAGTAGCACCTATGGCTTCCTTGCAGGAGCAGTTTTTGAAAGTCGGTCTGGTCGACAAGAACAAGGCCAAAGTGGCCAACCAGGACAAGAACAAGCAGAAAAAGGTCGAGCGCCGGACCGGCACGCAGACTGTCGATGAAGTGCGCCTGGCCGCACTCGAAACGCAACGCAAGAATGCCGAGCGGGCCCGCGAACTGAATGCCCAGCGCGATGCGGCCGCCACCCAAAAGGCGATCGTGGCGCAAATCGCCCAGATGGTGCAGAAGAATCGCCAGAGCAAGGGCGCTGGAGACATCGCCTACAATTTCACCCACGACAAGAAGATCGAACGGCTGTATGTTTCGGCCGCGGTCCAGGCGCATTTGATGGCCGGGCGCCTGGTGATCGTCTGTCAGGGCGGCGCCACCGAATTGGTGCCCAGAATTATCGCCGACAAGATCGCCGAGCGCGATGCCTCGCTCGTCGTGCGGGTGAACAAGACCAGCACCGAGATTGATGCGGACGATCCGTATGCCGCCTTCCAGATCCCGGACGACTTGATGTGGTAGCTCGGGTGCCTGCCTGAAGCGGACCGGGCAGTGCGGCCTCAGAGGCTGTGAATTAATTGGCACACCCACTAAGACCGTCATTCCGGCGAAGGCCGGAATCTGACCGAAGGAAATGCAGAGCCAGTGCGAACCTCTGATATTCATGAAAACAATCAGATAGACGAACTGGACCCCGGCCTTCGCCGGGGTGACGAGCGAGGAGATTAGGCTGAAATGAATTTTTCACAGGCTCTCAGCAAACAATGCCTCTTTGCGGAATGATCACCGTTTGCGTCAGCGAGGTAGCGTAATTGCCTGACGACTACTCGATCTTCGCTTTCAGCGATTTTTTCGGATAGACATCAAAGCGGCTGGAGTTGCCTTCCAGCGCATAACCGGGTTTCTCGCCGGCAATGGCCAGCGCCTTGCGCGGTCGTTTGACAACCACCCGGTGCGTGGCCAGCGCCAGTGCGGCGGCCAGCAAGGCCGGCGCGTCGTCGTCGTCACCGGCCAGCGGACGAAACAGGCGCATTTCCTTTTTCACCAGCGGACTCTTGTCACGGTGCGGGAACATCGGATCGAGGTAAACGACCTGTGGCGCTTCGCCGTCCCAATGACCCATCAATTCGATGGCGTCACCGCAGAGCAGACGCATCCGGGCCACTATCGGCCCCACCTCGTCATCCGCCAGCGCCCGCCGCAAGCCGTCTTCAAGCAGGGCGGCAATCAGCGGCTGGCGTTCGATCATGGTCACTGCACAACCAAGCCTGGCCAGCACGAAAGCATCGCGCCCCAGCCCGGCAGTGGCATCCACCAGCAGCGGACGAATCCCTGGCTGTATGCCGACCGCCTTGGCGATCATCTGCCCGTTGCCGCCACCAAATAACCGCCGGTGCGCTACCACCCCTTCGACAAAGTCCACCCGGATCGGCCCCGGTGCCTGTGGTCCGAGTTCGACGAACTGGAGTCCTTTACTACCCAACTGCAAGGCAAACTCTGCCTCACCAGCCAAGGGCAAATGCAAACGCTCTGCCCATGCGGTGGCGGCTTGGGCAAACTCGGGTTCGAGCGATTCCATACGGACTGTGATTTTCGGCGCTGCATCGCTCATCGGAAAGTGCCCAGCGGGGTCAGAGGCTGTGAATTAATTGGCACAAGCATCCAAAACCGTCATTCCGGCGAAGGCCGGAATCCAGTGCGTACATCTGATATTCATGAAATCAATCAGATAGACGAACTGGACCCCGGCCTTCGCCGGGGTGACGAGTGGAGATTAGGCTGAAATGAATTTTTCACAGGCTCTCAGTCAATGCGATTAGATCGCGCCGCGCCGGGTAAGCGTTTCCTGCACTCGCGAACGTTCGCGGCGTCCGGCATAGAGGCTCTTCCAGATCCGTTTTTCGAGTTCGGCAAACTCGCCAGTACATTGTTCAGGCGGGAAGTTCACGGCCATGACCTTGCCGATGAGGAATTTTGGTGATTCGCCAACGAATTCGATCATGTCATTGGCCAGTGTGTCATCGGTCGTGAAGGCGGCGATGCATCGCGCCAGATGAATCGCCTGATCGGCCTGCCCGATCTTGAGGGAAGGTACGATTTCGGCGCTGGCGGCAGTAACCGGGTCGGTCGATAGCCGCATCGCGTCGATGATGAATTGGCTGATGCGCTGTGTTTCGGTCATTTTCTCGGTGCTGTCTTCCATATTATTTTCCTGTAGATGTTGTGCGTTCGAGCGCCAGTTTACCGGGCTATAGGGCCGCTGTCTGCGTGATCGGCTTTTGCCGGCGAAGATCAGATCGTTTCGGTCGGCTGTTTTTCAAACCAGTCGGTGAGAAAACTCATCATCGCCTGAACCTTGGCCGACAGATGCCGGCGCGTCGGATAGACAACATGGATCGGCAAGCGCTTGGCTCCCCAGTCCGGCAGCAGGCGCACCAACTGGCCGCGCTCGATCAACGGCAGCAGGATGAAACACGGGGCATACACGATGCCACTGCCGGCCGCTGCCATCTCGGCGAGCAGCATGCCGTTGTTGGCCTTGATCGAACCAGAGATGCGCACACTGAGCGGGTCGCCATGACTGTCTTCGAGTTCCCAGTTGTTACCGGTCGCCGAAAAAGCGTAGGTGAAACACGCATGCCGTGTCAGGTCATCCGGCGTCAGCGGCGTTCCCGCCCGTTCCAGGTAAGCCGGCGCGGCGGCGATCAGCAGCGCGGTTTCGCCGATACGGCGGGCCACGACATTTTCACTGCCCACGCGCCCGACCCGGATGGCCAGATCGAGGCCCTCTTCGGTGAAATCGGCGACGCTATCGGAGAGCACGATATCGAGAGTGATCTCAGGATAGGCTTGAGAAAACGCGGCAAAGGCCGGCGCCAGGCGCAGTACCGAGAGCGCAATCGGGGCCGTCAGCCGCAGGCGGCCGCGTGGATGGCGCGCTTCGCCAGCGACGCTGGCTTCGGTCTCATCCAGATCGGCAAGCAATTGCGTACAGCGCTCAAAGTAGGCAAAACCGGCGTCGGTCGGGCTCATCCGCCGCGTGGTGCGGTTGAGCAGGCGCACGTTGAGATGAGCCTCCAGTTGCGCCACATGGCGTGACACGGCGGAAGTGGAGATGCCGATCTGATCTGCGGCGGCGGCAAAGCCACCGGCCTCGATCACCGAGCAGAAAACACGCATGGCTTCAAATCTGTCCAATTGATTATCCCGATTTATGCAACACAGAATCAATTATAGGGCTGTTTATTCTTTTCTTCGGGACGCCTAAAGTGCCACTCAACGCGGGATCACTGGCTCGCGTCATACAAACCACCTAACGGTCATGGCTTTGATAGGCACCCCAATTAATGTGAAAGCCCTGCCCGTTCCCCTCACCCCCGACCCCTCTCCCAGAGGGCGAGGGGAGATTCGAGAGTCGCTGGCGCGACTTTCACGCAAAAGGAGCTGCAAAATGAAACTTTACTTCGCCCCCGGAACCTGCTCGTTCTCGCCCCATATCGCCCTGCGCGAAGCCGGTATCGACGTCGAGCTGGTTCGCGTCGATATCAGGAAAAAGAACCTCGTTGCCGATGGCGGCGATTTCCTGGCAATCAACCCCAAAGGCTACGTTCCCGTTCTTGAACTCGACAACGGCGTTCGCCTGACCGAAGGCCCGGCCATTGTTCAATACATCGCCGATCTGAAGCCCGAATCCGGCCTTGCACCCAAGCCTGGGACACTGCAGCGTTACCAGTTGCAGGAATGGCTGGGGTTCATCAATTCGGAACTGCACAAAGGTTTTAGCCCGCTCTTCAACCCGGCCACCCCGGACGAATACAAGACCATGGCCCTGAGTAACCTGGCCAATCGCCTGGGCTATGTTGCCGACCATCTGGCAACGCATGACTATCTGCTGGGTGAGCGCTTCACCGTAGCCGATGGCTACCTGTTCACCGTCCTTGGCTGGGGCCAGTGGGTCGGCATCGACATCAAGCAGTGGCCGGCACTCGCTGCCTTCCAGGAGCGCGTGAGCAACCGCCCTAGCGTACGCGACGCACTGGCGGCAGAAGCCGCGAAAAGCTGATTCATCCGCAGATTTTCCGCCGGGGGCGGCAACGACGGTCGCCTCCAGACAACTGGCATTTCACATGAACCTATAAAAAAGCAAATCGTCCACGAAAAACACCAAAAGCACGAAAAGAATCAAGGAAATAAAAAGGCTGATGATCGCTACTCAAAGTGAGTGAATAGAGAAAATATTTCAAGCTATTGATTTTGTTCGTGTCTTTCGTGATTTTCGTGGATAGACTGAGGTTTTCAGGATGAACGCAAAACAACCGATTCTCTTTCTCTCGCATGGCTCGCCGATGACGGCGCTGGGGGGTGACGAACTGACGCAGGTCTGGTCGGGGATTTCCGCACAGCTAAGCAAACCAGCCGCGATTCTCATGATCTCGGCGCACTGGAATACACGCTTGCCCATTCTTGGCGGCAGCGCACAGCCGGAGACGATTCACGACTTTGGCGGCTTTCCCGACGCGCTTTATGAACTGCGCTATCCGGCGCCCGGCGCACCGGCGCTGGCGCAACGCCTCAAGAAACAACTGACCAGCGCCGGCATTGCAACCGGTATCGACGCCAGCCGCGGTCTCGATCACGGCGCCTGGGTGCCACTGCGCAAGTTGTTCCCGGCGGCCGATGTTCCGGTAGTGCAACTCTCCGTTCAGCCTGACAGTTGCGCGCGGCACCATTTCGCCCTCGGTGCCGCACTGGCGCCGCTGGCCGATGAAAACATCCTGATCATCGCCTCCGGGCACCTGACCCACAATCTCGGGGAATACCTGCGCGGCAAACCACGCGCCGAAGAAACACGCGCCTTCCGCGACTGGGTACACACGCACCTGATGACCGGCGACAGCGAAACCCTGCTCGACTGGCAACATGCGGCGCCCCACGCCGCTTTCGCGCACCCGACCGTCGAGCACTTCCTGCCACTGTTCGTCGCGCTTGGCGCGGCAGGGCCGAAGCACACGAGCGAATGGCTCGGGGGCGGCTGGGTGGCCGACGCGCTGGCCGCAGACAATTACCGGTTCATCCAGGCAAAATAGCTAAGCCACGTCCACATATCGCGTTCCTCCAGGAGCGACTGACCCAGGGCACGGTAAATTTGTTCTAACCATCCACCGTCATTCCGGACTTGACCCGGAATCTGACCGAAGGGAATGCAGAGCCAGTTCGTTTATCAAGCTGGTCGTTTAACATCTTGATCAGATGGATGAATCTGGATTCCGGGTCAAGCCCGGAATGACGGTAAATCAATGAGTTAGCGGTAGAAGAAATTTACCCTGGACCTAGGGTTCATCGTCGGCCAGAAGTCAGCTGGCCAACCATGGCGCGAATCGCCGAAAGCTGGACGCCCTTGTTGTTGGCGAAGTTTTCGTCGGTGTAGCCCCACCAGTCCCAGCAGCCGTTGGGATTCTTGCCGGGGATGGAAACGGCCTGCGGGTAGAGGACGACGATGTTATTGCTCTCGGCCCAGCGGTCGTAGCCGGCATTACGCACGAAGGTGGTGCCGTAATACAGCTCACCGCGTTGCAGGGGCCACAGTGGAAGATAATTTTGCCCCTGCCGGCAACCATGCAGGGCGACATGCAGGCGGCAGGCTTCGCCCTTGGCGCAGGACTCGGGGATGTAGGCCCAGCCGCTGCTGTCGATACCGGTGGACCACGAGAAACGGTTCTTCGGCAGATAGGGTTTCTGGTCGAACTGCATGAAGCGGCCAGCGGGCTTGCCCGGCGGTGGCGTCTTGAGCGGCCCATAGATCCAGCTCAGAACCTCCTTCGCGGCGTCGTACCCGCACTTGCCCATGTAGGGCGATTCGGAGACGCCGCAGTCCTTGCCGTAATCGACGGTCGGCATGGTGTGCGCGGCGTTGCTCAGGCGTACAGGGGAAATGTTTACCGCCGGCACGGCCAGCCGCAGGTAGTAGTCGGACAGTTGCTCGGCGATCGGCGTCGGCACCGTCTGGTCCTTGTCGCCCGCGAGGATGAAAACGCGCTGGCGGGCCAGGTTGACGGGGTCGTCAATCAGCCCTTTGGCGGCAAACTCCCGGGTATGGCTGACCAGCTCCGGCACATCGGTACTGCTGCGCGAAACGCCACACAGATAATGGATAGGATCGAGGGTGCAAGAACACTGCGTGGTCGCCCGCAAGGCGCCACCCTGGCTGCAGTAATACGGGCCGCCGGCGATGATGCCCGCGCCCTTGACGATCGACGAATAGGCCACCTGGAACTGCACCGACATGAAGGCCCCGGAAGAGAGGCCGGAAACCGAGGTTTCGCGAATGTCGATATTCAGCGGCGGGAGTGGTTCCGGCTTACCGGCCTGGGCGGCAGCCAAGGTGGCACTGTAGCAGGCCAGCAGCAGGAACAGGCGTATCAGGTGGCGAACCGAATGGGACATGCTTGCGCTCCATTTAAAAAACGAAAACCGCTTGGGTCCGGAATTTTCGCAAACCAGCATTCGTTTAGAGTCACTGACTGCAAGCCAATGAATACGGGCTTCTCCAGCCTGCCTGCCATGAAATGGCGTATTCATGCGGTCTCCACGCCATGCAGGCCGTAAATCGCCTATTGACGCGCCTTGCAGCCTTGCCTGGTGAATTCTCACTGCCATTTCCAGTCAAGCAATTTTTCGATTTTAACCTGATACGCTGATGTCGAAAAATACCGGATTTCATACGTTCCAAATACTGCCTTGCCGGTATTTTGAACAGGCCAGCCGCGCGACATACTTGGCTTCTGGATCGACTTTACTGGAGGTTGAATGTCTATCGGTGAAATCTGCAATCGTGAGGTCATTGTTGCCGAGGCCAACTGCAGCATTCTTGAAGCGTCTCGCCTGATGCGGCAACACCATGTCGGAGCGCTGGTTATCGTCGACTCCGACGACGGGGTGAACCGGCCGGTCGGGGTCATCACCGATCGCGACCTGGTGGTGGAAGTAATGGCCGCGCACCTCGATCCCGAAATTGTCCTGGTTGGCGAGGCGGTGATCGAACCGCTGTACAGCTTGCGCGAGACGGAAGGTGTCTTTGAAACCATGCATCTGATGCGCGAGCATGGCGTTCGACGCCTGCCGGTGGTCGACGAAAACGGCGGCCTGCAGGGCATTGTCACCATTGACGATCTGATCTCCATCCTGGCAGAGGAAATGAACGAGCTTTCCCGACTGATCGTCCACGAGCAGATGACCGAATTCAAGAAACGAAAATAGGCCGAGACGGGTAACGCTGCGGGGTGATTAGCCATCGGGATTGGCGGCAAGCCCCTGATGAAAAGCGATGGTAACAGCGACTTTCCGCTTCTATGAAGAGTTGAACGATTTCCTGCCGCCCGAATGGCGTCGGCAGGAGTTCTCGGCGCCTTGCGCGCGAGCCGCGACGACGAAACACATGATCGAGGCGCTCGGCGTGCCGCACACCGAAGTCGAGTTGATTCTGGTCAACGGCGAGTCAGTCGGTCTCGACCATCTGCTCAAGGACGGTGACCGCGTCAGCATCTACCCGCGCTTCGAGGCTTTCGACATCACGCCCTTGATGCGCGTGCGCGAACGGCCGTTGCGCGTCACCCGATTCATCGCCGACGCCCATCTGGGCGGGCTGGCCCGCCTGCTGCGCATGGCCGGATTCGACACCCTTTACCGCAACGACTATCAGGACCGAGAGATTGCGCAAATCGCCGGTCAGCAAGGGCGCATCGTGCTGACGCGCGACCGCGATCTGCTCAAGCACCGTGCCGTCACCCATGGCTGCTACGTTCATGCCATCAAACCGGCACAGCAGCTCAGCGAAATCATGCAGCGCCTCGATCTGGCACGCAGCATGCAGCCCTTCACCCTTTGCCTGCAGTGCAATGCCCCCTTGCACAGCATCGCCAAAGAGGATGTGCTCGAACGACTGCCGCCCTCCGTTCGGACAAACCACACGCGCTTTACCACCTGCCATCTCTGCCAGCGCATCTTCTGGCCGGGGACGCACTGGGAGCGGATGCGTGAACTGGTGGACGCCTCGGTGCAACCCGTCGGGAGTGCATAGCGAACTGAGCCCGGCCGCCGCGAACCGGCAAGCATGGCCAACCCGAATTGTGTGGCTGACTCATTTGCGGCGACAATGCCGCTTCGCCCATATCAGCCATTTCAAATTCTCCGAGCCAACATCGTTTCCGTGAAACTCCGCCCCCTGTGTTTCCCCATTTTCGCCGGTGCCATGCTTGTGCTGCTCACCGCCTGTGCGCCGGTGCCGCCGCGCACCGGGGCGCCGTCCCAATGGGTTCCCTCGCCCAATTTCGACGCGCGCCGCCCGAATCTGGTGGTCATTCACCACACCGGCAGCGACGCCATGGCCCGCGCCGTGCGCACGCTGACCACGCCGGAGCGCAAGGTCAGCGCGCATTACGTGATCGGTCGCGACGGCACCGTCCTGCAACTGGTCGACGAAAATTCGCGTGCCTGGCATGCCGGAAAATCCTGGTGGGGCGGCCACACCGACATCAACTCGGCCTCGCTGGGCATCGAACTCGACAACAACGGCAGCGAGCCGTTTGCCGAAGCGCAGATCCAGGCCCTGCTGATTCTGCTGGACGACATCCGCCAACGCTACAGCATTCCCGTAGCCAACTACATCGGTCACGCCGACGTCGCGCCCTCGCGCAAGGACGACCCGAGCACGTTGTTCCCCTGGAAACGCCTCGCCGAGCAGGGTTTCGGCCTGTGGTGCGAGCCGCCCTACCCCACTGCAGCTAGCGGGTTCGACCTGTCCATCGCGCTCACTGCGCTTGGCTACGACCCAAGCGCGCCGGAGGCTTCACGGCGGGCTTTCCAGCGACACTTCATGCGCAACGGGGAAAACGCCACGTTCGCACTCCCGGAAGTCGAGGAAAATGCGCTGGCCTATTGCCTGTTGCAGAAGAAGGCCGCCGGGCAAGAGTGACGAAAGGGGCTGGCTATTTGCATTCCGAGGTTGGAAATCCCTAAATTCAGCCAAGAATATTGACCGTCACAAAATTCGAGCATGGTTGAAATCCAGGGGCAGATTGCTTCGATCGAGTTGGGTGCAGTGGTTGGGAATAGCTGCAATGCGCCAGCAACCATGCCTATGGAATCGATACGCCACTGACGGCAAACGACCCAAAACGACTGATGACACATAAGTGCCCTCTGGCAGCTTACTGAACAGAAAGCTGCCTCTCAGGCATTTCGATTGAGTGCCTCTTGGTCGACTGAGCTGCCGGTGGCGCTCTGGGCCAACTAAGTCAGCTTCGCGGCCCTTACCTGCCGCTAAGCCCAAAATCCTCCTGAACGACAGTTCTTCAACAAATGGAACCTGTCATAAATGAGTTTGTCGACAGCAAAGCAGGCGTCGAGAAGTCCTTATCAACTACATTTAAAGGGTCAATCATGAAAAAAATAAACAAGTATCTTTCTGCAATTTTCTTGGCCGTCATGCTGGTTACCGCCGTGGGTTGTGCATCCACTTCCAAGCAAGAGGGAACCGGCGAGTATGTCGACGACAGCGTCATTACCACCAAAGTGAAGGCAGCCATCCTCAATGAACCGAATCTCAAGTCAGCCGAAATCAACGTCGAGACCTTCAAGGGCGTGGTTCAACTCAGTGGTTTCGTGAGCTCACAGGCCTCAGCGAACAAGGCGGTCGAGGTGGCACGCGGCGTCGGCGGAGTGAAATCCGTCAAGAACGATATGCGTATAAAGTAACAAAAAACGATGTTTTTTCGCCAGCCACTTGCTGACCCTGGATCGGTCAGTGGCTCGCGGAGCGAGCCCTTCATAGGATGCGTCGGGGTGCGGATCAGCACCCTTGGGATGGCGTCAGGCGGCATGCCTTTTCCAGGGATTGCTTAACGTGTTGATCCGTACCCGGAAATCGGTGTCCTGGGTGCCTTGGCTTTCCTTAATCCGGGCACCTTGGCTGCTGAGCCTTTTGCTGGTTCTGCTGCTGACGGGCTGTGCCTCGGCTCCGCCCTGGGTGAAGCCGGCACCGGATTATGCGGCAGCGCCTCATGCCGAAGGCCCATTCGTCTCGGTAGAGCAGGAACTGCGAGCCAAAAACGGCACCGATTATTCCGGCTTCAATCTCCTTGAGCGCAGCGACCGCGCCTTGCTCTGGCGCCTGACGCTGATTGATTCGGCAAGACACAGCATCGACTTGCAGTATTACGTCTGGTTTGGCGACACGCTGGGCCGGCTGATGATGGACCGCGTCATCAAGGCGGCTGATCGCGGCGTCAAGGTACGCATCCTGTTCGACGACCTGAGCACGATGCTGCACGACATGACCCATGTCGAGATGCGCGACAGCCTGCTTTACCGGATCGATCGCCACCCGAACATCCAGATCCGCGTCTTCAACCCATGGGAAGATCGTTCACTTTTCGGGCGGGTTGTCGGCATGGCGAGCGACTTCAAGCGGCTGAACCGGCGCATGCACAACAAGCAGATGATCGTGGATAACCGGGCGGCGATCATCGGCGGGCGCAATCTGGGCGATGAATACTTCGGCCTCAATCCTGAATTCAATTTCCATGATCTCGACGTGCTCGGTATTGGCCCGGTAGCCCGGCAGGCCAGCCAGGTCTTCGACCGCTACTGGAACAGTGAATGGGTGCGGGCCATTCCCAAGCTGGCGGCGGAGGGTGAGGTCCCTCCGGAAGACGAGTTCAGCGCCGCCGCCATCCGGAGCATGATGGCGAATCCCAGCCTGCAAGCCATCGAAGCAGGCCGTACCGACTGGGCGGCGCAGATCGCCGGATTGCCCGGGCTGCTGGCTGCCGGGCGCAGCGAGGTACATACGGATTCCCCGTCGCGCAGCGCCGAAACCCAAAATCACATGCCCGATGCCATTCGTGCCCTGATGCGCTCGGCAAAGATCGAACTCCTTATCACCAACGCCTACATCATCCCGGATGCGAACTTCATGACCGACCTGCACGACCTGGGCGAGCGCGGCGTCAAGGTGCGTATCCTGACCAACTCGCTGGCCTCGCATGATGTGCCGGCAGTGAATAGCCACTACGAGAAATGGCGCGAGCCCATCCTGGCGACCGGGGCGCAGCTCTACGAACTGCGTTCGGATGCAGAGATGCGCGGGGAACTGGCGGAAATCCCCCCCTTGCGCGGCGAATTCGTCGGTCTGCACACCAAGGCCATGGTCATTGATCGCCAGCGCAGCTTCATTGGCTCGATGAACCTCGATCCGCGCTCCGAGATCCTCAATTCCGAGATGGGTGTCATTGTCGACAGCCCGCCGCTGGCCGAAAAGCTGGCCGAACGCATGCTGCGCGATATGGACGGGGCCAACAGTTGGCAGGTTATTCGCACCGATGAAGGTGAACTTCGCTGGCGAAGCCGTGCCGGGGAATTGAGCCGTCAGCCGGCTCGCAGTTTCTTGCAGCGTGTCGAGAATGTCATCTTCAAGTTCTTCCCGGTTGACCTTTACTGAGCGAATGCCTGCATCATGAAACCTGCCTTCAATGCCTTTCTCGTCTGCTTGCTGGTTGCGGCGTTGCTCGCCGGTTGTGCCGGCGTGACGCCCTTGCCGGCGCCGGATGCCGAGCCCGGCGGACGCTACGTGCCCCTGACGACGCCGATCATTGCCCTCGGCGATACGCAGGAGCATCTATCGACAGGCTTTCCCTTGCACGACAATGACAGTGCCGTAGACGCCTATGTCGAGGTGGCCCAGCGCCCGCCGGAACAGGCGCTGTTCGGACGCCGCCTGATGGAATGGGCTTTACACAGCCATCCGGACGAACCCTTCATCCATCTTGGCGATGTCATGGATCTCTCTTGCCGGATCGAAGCGGAACGGATGACCAGGATCTTTCGTGCCGCGCCACACGTGGGAGCGATCCTGCCCGGCAACCATGATGGCCTGATGTTCGGCATCTATGCCTACGGCCTGCTTGACCGGGAGGCACTGGACAAGCCAGCCCCTGAAGTTAGCCGCTGGAACAAGGCTTGCCGGCGTGGCGCAGGTGAGCTCGATACCAAGCACAAGTCGGAAAACGAGGCTTTCTCGAAACGCGAGTTCATCGCCCTCTATATTTCCGAGCACAGCAAGGGCCGGCCGGAAAAGCCGGGCCTGGTAGCGCCGCCCCCTACGGGCAGGCATTCGGTTAGTTGGCGCAGCCCCGATCCCGAGGCTTTCCTGTCCGGCATCGAAGCGGAACTGCTGGACGGCAAGATTTACGCGGATTCATACATTGCGCAGCGCCTCAAACTGCCACGCGCGCCGGGCGCCACGCGCGACACGATCATCATCGGACTGGATACGAACCAGGCAGGACTGCTGGTTGATGTCTGGGATACCTTGACGGGCCATAGCCCCGGTGATCTCGGGCACGTTCACAGCGACCAGATCGCGGCCGTGGGCAAATGGGTGGACGAGGCGGTTGAGCATGGCGACATTGTGATTTTCGCCGGCCATCACAACTGGCGTTCGATCAGCCTGACGTCGCGGGGGCGCTTGCGCAACCTGATGTCCCGCGTTGCGCACCCACTGGTCTATCTGTCGGCGCACACCCATACCGGCTTCTGGGCTGCCCATCGGGCGCTGGCCAACCAGCCGCTACTGGAGTTGAACGTCAGTTCGCTGTCGGACTGGCCGCTAGCCTATCGACGGATCAGCTTTGCCTACGACGAGACGGCAAAGCGCATCCAGGTGCGCGGCGAGTTGATGCCGAAAGGCGTCAAGCCGACGACAACGGATGCTGATTTGTTGGAAGCCTGGGATGCCCAGACCTGCCAGAAATCAGGGGTACCGGTTGCCCGGATAAAGCAGGAGGACATGGCGCTGGTCAAATTACAACGTGATTCCCGCGGCACCCTGCTGGAGTGGCTGGTTTCCTGGCTGGAGCCGGTTTGCCAGAGCTGCGAGGCGCCGCTGTACAAGCACGCGCTGACCTATCAGGATGAACTGTTGCAGACACTGTTGCAGGTCGATCAGGATCTCGGCCGCAAGGCGCATCGATTGCATGAGTTGAAGCTGCCGAAATGGTGCGCCGGCCAGGATTTCGTCGCTTGCGCCAAGGGCCTGATCGCGGAGCAGCCGGCCGACTTCAAGGCGAGCACCGATCTGTTCCGGCGCAAGGCGGCGCTGGTGTTCCTGCTCAACGAGCACCTTGACGACCTGAACTCGCCGGAAGCCAAGGCCTACATGACCTGTCGCGCAGTGCAGGGTGCCAAGATCGACTTCGACCTGACCAACGACGAGCGCAAAACCCATCGCAATGAAACCCAGCGCAGTAGCGACCGCTTCTTCCTGATCGAAGCCAGCGTGGGAATGGATTGAGCTTGGGTTCCACCCTGCGTGAAGTTACCGTCATCGCATTGGCGGCAATGGTATTGGGCCAGACCGCCGGCTGCGCCAGAACCAACCGCTACGATGGCCTCAAGGCCCTGCCGCTCGAAGAGATCATCCCGGTCGTTGAACGGCAGGGCAACCATCAAGCCCCGCATATCGGAATTGCCTTTGGCGGCGGCGGTGTGCGCGGCTTCGTGCACCTTGGCATCTTGCGCGCCTTTGAAGAGGCTGGAATTCGTGCTCAGGTGGTTGCCGGCACTTCGGTTGGCGCACTTGCCGCCACCCTCTACGCCAGCGGCTTGAGCGCTGGCGAAATCGAGTCACTGGCCAAATCGGCAAGCCGCTACGAGTTGCTCGATCTCGTCGTCAGTCGCGAGGGCGTCATCAACGGCCAAGCCTACGCGGCCTGGATCCGTGCCGTGACCGGCAACCGGACCATGCGCGAACTGCCGGTGCCGCTGGGTATCGCGGTTTCCGACCTCGGCGCGGGCAAGGCACTGCTGGTCATCGACGGCGACCCGGGCGAGGCGGTCCAGGCATCGGCAACGGTGCCGGGCATGGTGATACCGGTGCAATCCAATGGCCGCACCTATGTCGATGGCGGCGTGCTGACCATCGTCCCGGTCCGTTTCACCAGGGCCATGGGGGCGGACGTGGTCATCGCCATCGACATCTATTGCGGCAAGCACCCTGCACCACGCGGCAATGCACTCGACACGCTGCTCAAGACCTTCCGGCTGCAAAGCTGCCTGCTCAGCGATGCCGAGATAGCCGAGGCCGACATTCTGATCCGGCCGGCATTCGAGCCGGATAACCCGGTCAGCTTCGCCCAGCGTGATGAAGCCATCATGGCTGGCTACGTGGCCGCAGTTGCCGCGATCCCGGCACTCAAGGCGAAGATCGCGGCCTGGCAAGCCAGTCCGGAGTGATCCGGGGAATCGGCTGCCGTTGCGTCATCCGGCAATATCGGCGTGTTTTGGCCGTCGACCGCAATATTCCAGGATTAGCTCTTCTTCACCAACCGGAAAACGAACAGGATCAGCATTGCGCCAATGATGGAGCCGATCCAGCCCACTGGCCCACTCATGCCTAGCCCTCGGGCAGCGAAATTGCCGACAAAGGAGCCGGCAATGCCAAGAAGACTGGTGATGATCAGCCCACCCGGATCGCGGCCGGGCATGAGAAATTTTGCGATGACGCCGACAATCAGGCCGACGATAAGCGTAACGATGAGATCCATTTTTTTCTCCGGTTTGAGCGGCGGCCTGCCGCGAAAGGGCTTACTTCGCGGCTTCCTTGAGATCCTTGGCGGCAGCCTTGGCACCGTCACGAATGTCCTCGGCAGCGTCCTTCAACTTCTCGTTGGGGCGGCGATCAAGGGTGTCATTCACTTTGTCCTTGATTTGTTCGGAGGTGGAAAGCGGCTTTTGTTCGCAAGCGGCTATTGCGAAAACAAGCGGCAGGGCGATTAACAAGTGGGATATTTTCATCAGTGTGCTCCGTTGGTTGAAAGTCGTCAGGAAGATGAATCTTGCGCTACTGCTACTTATTGGATCATCGAAAATGCCGGTTCGCGCTCGCTTCGTACGAACTGAACAAGCGCGATGAGTGCCAGCAACTGAATGACGGCAGTGAGGGCAATCGTTAATGTGTTTATCGCCGGGGAAAGGTAGTCTTTGCTGAGAAACACCGAGATGTCCCATATTCCGTGGGCGATCATTGCCGGAACAATCCATGCGAACCGCCGCCGAAACAGGTAGAGCACGAAGCCGGTCAGTGCAGCGAGTAGTAGCTGTGCGATTCCGATCAGACCGGTACCAAGAAAGATATTCGGTATGTGCAGCAATCCGAAAGCGATGGTCGTCCACAGCACAGCCCTTCCTTCGCTGCGGCCGTTTGTTCGAACTCCACGCAGAAACACGCCGCGTAGCGCCATCTCCTCGGCGAATCCGACCCCGATACCGACGGCGATAACGACCAGCAGCAAGTCGGCAGGAACCTCGCCCCATTTGATGAACACCAGACGCAACAAGATGGTTCCGACGAACAAGTACATCAATGTGGCGTGCAGCCGATTGGTGGGCAGACGAACCGGATCTCGCCATACTACGTTCCAGCGTGACAGAACCAGGAACGTAATCAGGAGAAGGCTGCCTGCGACAAGCGGGATCAGCGCCGAGTGAATTGCATTGTTGGCGTTGGCAAACCACTCGCCGTAGTCAATCCCGCTCGCCTGTGCGATTCCATAGAAGACGGCGATGTAAGTGATCAGGCATAAGGTGCCAATCGCAACGCTTGGAGAGAATCGCCACGCTGGAGGGGGGGCAATAGCTACGTTGGGTTCGTTCATATTCCGTTACTCAACTTGGCGAGATGCACCGGTTTCCTGAAGGCGCATCGAGGTCAAGGACGAGCAGAAACATCGCCCGCAATGCCGGTCTGACCTGACGACCGGGCGACGTTCTGCGAACCACCTTAGAGGTCTTCGAACTTGTCTACGCGCGGCTCGTTGGTGACTTCGCACCGCTTGTAGCCCGACTTGTACTTGAGATTGACGCTGAACACGCCTTTGCCCAGATCGTTAAACCCCTCGACGTGGCCCTTCTCGCCCTTCATGAACATGTCGCAGGCTTCAATGGCCTTGGCAGACGGGCCGGAGATTTTCGGCTTTCCGGACGGCTTCGCTTCACCGCGCGTCATTGCGATGAATTCACCGTTCTTGGCATAGGTGCAGGTGAACGGGTCTTTACCATCATAGGTGCCGGCGATGGAGTAGCTTCCATCCTTTGCCTTGACCAGCTTGCCGGTCTTGATGTAAACCGGCTTGGTATTGAAGTCACTGGCCGCCTGGCCGCGACAATAGGCCGGCATGTTGCCCGGCGTGACCTTTTCGGCCAGGACGGGTGTGGAGACAATAGCAAGTGCAATCAGGGTGGCTGTAATTTTCATGCTTGTTTCCTTTTCTGTTGTGGGTGGTGAAGTTGATTCATTCGATTGCCAGGCCGACGAGCAAGCGAGCGTCAGTCGGCCCGGTATGCTCAGAGGCTGTGAATTAATTGGCACAAGCATCCAAAACCGTGGCCCGAGGCCAGGCTTCGCGCTCATTCCGGCGAAGGCCGGAATCCAGTGCGTACCTCTGATATTCATGAAATCAATCAGATAGACGAACTGGACCCCGGCCTTCGCCGGGGTGACGAGTGGTGAGATTAGGCTGAAATAAATTTTTCACAGGCTCTCAGAACTCCATCTTCTTGTCGAGCTTCAGTTGCCAGCCAGCCTCACCCGGCTTTAGCTTGTACTGGAGCTGCCGCGTCTTCCCGGTTGGCTGTTGGTCTTTGCCGCAGATCGGGAAACGGCGCATGAAAGTGCCTTCCACCGCTGCCATGTCGTCATTGCCGCAATAGCCTTTGTCGGCCCCCCTGGATTCGCTCAAGGTCGGCAGGTAGATCGCGCTCAACGACTTCTTCTTGTTGGCGCTGAACGCAACGAGGGACATGCGCTTCTCCGCTCCCGGTTCCAGCACGTAGATATAGATTTCCGGCGAACGATCGACATTGATGTCCGCCACTTCGGCTCCGGTGACGAGACCCGTAATATCCATCTCGATTGGCGAGTTGTCGGCCTGCAACCCGGCCGGAACGATGCGCACGGTATTCCCCGCCGCCTTGTTAGGACTCGTGACATGGAACGAAATGCCCTGCAGCTCTTCCTTTTTGTCAAAAGGCGCCGCGCTGGCAAGGCCGGCACCCATGACGAGCGCTGTGCCCGCAAGCAGATTGACGATGTTCTTTTTTTTCATACCTGGCTCCTTATCAACTGTTACCAGATGCGCACGCGCAGGGATTCATCGAGCCACATCGGATCACCCTTGCGGATGCTAAATGCGTCGTAGAACGTTGCCTCGTGCTGTGACGGTGCAAGCATGCGGTAGGCGCCGGGCGGATGCGGGTCGGTCGGGAGAATTTGCTTGAGCCAGCCTTCGTTGGACTTGTCGGCCCAGACCTGCGCCCAGGTCAGGAAGCAGCGTTGATCCTGCGAGAGGCCGTCGATGCGCTTGTTCTTCTCAGGGTGCTCTTTCAGATACTTCTTCAGTGCAGAATGGCCTAGCGAAACGCCGCCGACATCGGCAAGATTTTCACCGACGGCGAGTTTCCCGTTGATGTGCAAGCCAGGTAGTACCTCGACGGAATCAGCCTGGCCGACGAGTTTGTTGGTCTCGGCGATAAAGCGCTGGCTATCGACATCGGTCCACCAGTTGCTCAGATTGCCCTTTTCGTTGTAGAGACGCCCCTGGGAATCGAAGCCATGGGTGATTTCGTGGCCAATCACTGCCCCCAGCGCGCAATAGTTGCTCGCCGGGTCGGCTTTCGCGTCGAAGAACGGCACCTGCAGGAAAGCGGCGGTGATTTCGATGCCGTTGCGCCCCGGACTGTAGGCGGCGTTGACGACGGTAGGCAGGGTGGCGGAAGGTTCATTGAAGCCGTCCGGGACGACTGGCTTGCCGAGTTTGGCAAGGTTCCGGCGGGCGCTGAACTCGTTGCTGCGTATGGCGTTGCCAAGATAGTCATCGCGGCGGATATCGACGCCCGAGTAGTCGATCCAGTCTTGCGGATGACCGACAGTAATCTTGGCAGCGTCGAGTTTCTGAAGCGCAGCGGCACGCGTCTTCGGCTCCAGCCAGGTATTCTTTTCGATGCGCTCGCGGAATTCAGCGCGTATCCGTTGCACCAGTTCTTCCGCGTCCCGCTTGGTTTCAGGCGTGAAATGTTTTGCGACATAGACCTGGCCAATAGGGTGGCCCAACTTGCCTGGCAAGGCGGTCGCGACCATGCGCTTACGTGGCGGGAAGTCGATCTTGCCATACATGGCTTCGGAAAAAGCCTTGGACGGTCCGAGGAATTCTGGCGTCAGGAAGGGGATTGAGCGGCGCAGCAACTCCCATTCGAGGTAGGCCTTGGTGTCGGCCAACGGCAGTTCCTTCAGCATGGCGTTGCGCTCGCGCACGGCATTGGCGTGAACGACGACGACCTCGCTACCCGTCGGCAGGCCGAGGGTGCTGAAAAGCAGATCGACATCGATATTCGATAACATCTTCTTCAGGTCGGCATAACTCATGCGCACAAAGAGCTTGGCCGGGTCGCGCATTTCCAACGGGGTCAGCTTCTTGGCTGCCACCCGGGTATCCATGGCCAGCACCCTGGCAGCGACGGCAGCGGCGGCTTCCGGCGTGCTGCCAGCGATCACCAGTGAGTCGGTGATCAGCTTGAGCTGGGCATCGCGTATTGGCCGATTGCCCGGTTGCAAATAGTTGTCGAGACCCATCGGCAGATCGCCGTCTCCTACCACGACTATGTTGCGTGTCCGGTCTAATGGATCGGTGCTTACCTGTAGGCCGAGCAGCAAGGCGTCGTTGGTTAGAAGACTGAGCCTGGCCAGGGCTTCGGTCAGCGACTTTTTGTCCTTGATGGCGGCAATACGGTCGAACTCGGGCTGGAGTGGCTTCACGCCCAGTTCGGTAAGGCGTTTCTCATCCAGGCCTGCCGCGTAGAAGTCGCCGACTTGCTGCAATGGCGTGCCCTTTGGCGCGGACAGGCTGGCGCGCGAAGCTTCGTCAAACATGGCCTGCAACTGTAACTCGACCACTTTGTTCTGGATGGCGATACTGGATATGTTCAGCGAATCGGACGGAATCTTCGCCGCATCAAGCCAGCGTCCCGCTGCATAGCGCCGAAAATCCTTGCCCGGGTCGGCTGTCGTGTCCATTTTCTCGGGGGAGAAGCCAAGCGGGAAACCGAAATTCAGGGCTTGCGCATCGATCGCATCTGACGTTTCGGCATTGGCCGCTGACGGCTTGACGGCGTACTTACCGGCGTAGGCAGGAAGCCCGAGCATCGCGATGGCCGCAACAATCAGGGTATGGCGGGGAAGGAACTTGGACATGAGGTTTCCTTTGGGGAAGGCTTCTGGAACCAGAAGATGGAATTTGCAGAGTGGCTTAACGGGCGCGCAGGTGGCGCGTCTCGATCCAGCCGGCTGTGCCTTGTCCCGTGGTGGTACGGACGTGGCACCAGTTTCCTTCGCAGTTATCGACAGTCATCAAGCGGCCGTTGCCAACACGCCCCACAACACCGCCACGGCCAGGCCCATCGAGAAGCACAAGCGCATCGACGGCATCGCTGGCTGCTCCGCTAATCGTCACGATCTGGCCGGCGCCGAATGCGCCGCCACTGCGGTGGCCGCTTGAATTGTGACCACGGTCATCGTTGCCAGCCTGGCTGTTTCCCTCGGAAGCACAGCCGGCCAATGCGAGGGCAGTACAGGCAAAAAAAACTTTGTAATTCATGATGGAATTCTCCGTGACAGGTTTGCAGAAATCTGGTTCGTGTAAAAAGTGGATTCAAGCCGCTTGTTGACAGCGGCTTCACCAGAGGGTCAGACGGTCTTCGGGTTTCAGATAGAGCTTTTTGTGCGCGGCGCCGTGAAACTACCATGAATTCGGCAACTTGAAAGTGCCAGTG
>NZ_JBMOJE010000078.1:0-25392 GCF_049316945.1 Propionivibrio sp.
CCGGTGATCAACCCGGTGATCAACCCGGTGATCAACCCGGTGATCAACCCGGTGATCAACCCGGTGACCAATGCGCTGATCAACGCGCGCCCACAGGTAGAAACTGGCATCGGGCATCGCTGTATCCAAAACACCGCTGAGAAGCGGCGTCACGGCGTCGAACTTTTCCCGGTATTGGCGACGGTTTTCGACGACATGCGCTTCGTCTTTCCAGGCGGCAATGCTGGCCGATTGCACGACCGGACTCATCGCGCAGCCGTGGTAGGTACGGTAGAGCAGGAACTGCTTGAGGATGGCCGCATCCCCTGCCACGAAGCCGGAGCGCATGCCCGGTACGTTGGAACGTTTGGACAGGCTGGAGAACATTACCAGCCGGTCGTAGTTGCGCCCGAGTAATTTGGCGGCTTCCAGGCCGCCGAGTGGCGGTTTCGCTTCGTCAAAGAAGATTTCCGAGTAGCACTCGTCGGAGGCGATGATGAAACCGTATTTGTCGGAAAGTGCGAAGAGCTTCTTCCAGTCGTCGAGATCGAGCACCTTGCCGGTCGGGTTGCCGGGTGAACAGACAAAAAAGAGTTGTACGCGGTGCCATTCCTCATCGCTCAGCGAGTCGTAGTCGAAGGCAAAGTCATTTTCCGGCAGCGTGTTGAGAAAACGCAGATCGGCACCGGCGAGGTAAGCAGCACCTTCATATATCTGGTAGAAGGGATTGGGGCTGACGACCAGCGGTACGTAACCCCTCGAAGGGTCAACAACCGTTTGCGTAAAGGCAAAGAGCGCTTCGCGCGAGCCATTGACCGGAATCACCTGCGTCTCCGGATCGATGCTGACGAGGCCGTAGCGCCGCTCCATCCAGTCAGCGATGGCGCTCCGCAAGGCGGGCACCCCGAGCGTGGTAGGATAGTTCGACAGGCCGCCGAGTCCGGCCGTCAGCGCATCCTTGATGAAGGCCGGCGTTTCGTGTTGTGGCTCGCCGATCGAAAGTTTGATTTCGCGCAGCTTCGGGTTCGGCGTAACGCCGGTAAAGAGCTGGCGTAATTTTTCAAACGGGTAGGGATGAAGCTTGGCGAGGTCTGGATTCACGTTGTGAGTACTGAGCTGTATTGGATCAATGATTATAAGGGGCATCGCTTGATAAGGGGCATCGCTTGACGGCAAAAGGAAGCGCGGCAGAAGGAGGGCAGGGGGAAGTGATACGCGAGAAGCGTGCGGCCATCCTCTCGCTGCTTACCGGTGCGCTGGTCTGGGGCCTGATCTGGTATCCCTACCGCATTCTGCGCGATGCCGGAATCGACGGCGTTGCGGCTTCGACGCTGACCTACAGCGTGGCCTTTGTCTTCGGCCTGGTCTTTTTCAGGCGCGCGTTGGGTGGTTTCTCGCCATCATGGACGCTGTTCTGGCTGGCGTTGGCGTCGGGCGGCTGCAACCTCGGCTATGTTCTTGCCACCTTGAACGGCGAGGTGGTTCGCGTGCTGCTGCTGTTCTATCTGGCGCCACTATGGACCGTACTGCTCTCGCGTTTGCTGCTCGGCGAACGGCTAAACCGCGCTGGTGTTTTCGTCATAGCGCTGTCTTTGGCCGGCGCGGCAACCATGCTCTGGCATCCGCGGATTGGTCTGCCGGTGCCAAAGGATGGCGCCGACTGGCTCGGCTTGGGGGCGGGTTTCTCGTTCGCACTGCTGAATGTGCTTTCCCTGAAGGCGCAGCGCGTAAGCATCGAAATCAAGTCGATGGTGGCCTTCTCCGGAACGATGCTGATCGGTGGTCTGCTCATGCTTTGCGGAATCGGCCAGTTGCAATTGCCTGCCGCACCTTCAGCCTGGCTGCTGCTCGGTCTGATCGGCTTCGTGCTGGTGGTGGTCAATTTTGTCGTTCAGTATGGTCTTGCGCGTGTCGCCGCCAACCGGGCAATTGTGATCATGCTTTCGGAAATAGGCTTTGCCGCACTGGCCGCCTGGTTTCTTGCCGACGAAGCGCTCGGCCTGCGCGATTGGGTGGGCGGCGCGATGATCGTTGCGGCCAGTTTTTTTTCGGCGAAGATGGAAAGCTGATCCGCCAGAATTCGTCAAGAATGGCTTGGGAGGCAGTAAATAAGCGGGGTTTGAAAACAGTGCCCTGAGAACCAATGTCCATGCGCCTTCCCGGGCATGATCTTGTAGATCGCCATTTTACGGGCCTTGCAGGGCGGTGACTGAGTCAGGCGATTTCCGACCGTTCTCCCGTATTTTCCCGAAATAGATCGGTGTCTGTCATCGTTATATCCTTCGCAAGAGATGGACTTCAGCCGGGGCTTTGCTGCAACGCACCAAAATGATAATCTTCTCGATAATTGAAAATAAAAGAGGGGCAACATGAGCGATACAGATCTGAGTCGATTTTTTCTTGAGCAGGTGCGCCTGTTCGAAAGCTTCTCTGCCGACAAAGTGGGTGAAATTGTTTCTTCCTCCGAGTTGAGAACCTTTGAGGGCAACGAGGCCATTTTCGAGTGCGGTGAAGAGGGACGCTTTATCGGCGTCCTGGTGAGCGGTCATGCGGAGGTTTCCGTCGCTGACGCAACCGGCGGCCGGACTGTAATCAGCCAGCTTGAGGCCGGCGATGTCTTCGGCGAAATGTCGCTGCTGACCGGGGATCGTACGATTGCCGACGTGATCGCGGGGAATCGCTGTTTTGTCCTGCTGATCCCCCAGGAGGTATTCAATACCCGGATTCTCGTCAATCCGAAAGCCATCACCTACCTCTCAAGGCTGTTGGCCGAGCGCACCCGGGCATTGGCGGTGGACCTCAATACACTGCAAGCTCGGGCGGAAGCTCGCTCATCCGATCCCTACTTGCTGAGCCTGAAAACCGATACCCCGGGCAAGATTCTGGCACTCAACGTGGGTCTGAGCCAGATCCGTTTCGGCATCTACGACACCCGCGATGAAGCGGCCGAGGTGCGAGGCATCTTCGATACGGCAGACAGTGCGGTGACGCGTATTACAGTGCGTCAGGGTATCAGGGTGAAAACCCTGGAGCGAACTCCTTTCCCTCTCGCCGATTTTTTCAAGGTCATGCAGGAAGCGGTTCAGCAACTGGGTGATAGCGCTGCGTTCGACGCCGCCGAAATTATTGCCGTGGGCCATCGTGTGGTTCATGGCGGTTCCAAGTTCTCCAGTTCAGCGGTGATTACACCGGCGGTGATTGCCGACATCGAAGCTTTGTCGGTGTTCGCGCCGCTGCATAATCCGATCAATCTTGAGGGGATACGTGAGGCGCTCAAGCAGTATCCCTCGGTTCCCCATGTGGCTGTGTTCGACACCGCCTTTCACCAGACTCTGCCGCCCTACGCCTATCTCTACGGTCTTCCCTACGATCTGTACAAAAAAGAGGGAATTCGTCGCTATGGTTTTCACGGCACCTCGCATCGCTATGTTTCGCTGAAAGCGGCCGACGTGCTCAAGCGCTCCGTCGGCGAGATGGAAATCATCTCCTGTCACCTTGGAATCGGCGCGTCGATATGCGCCATTGACCACGGTCGATCGGTCGACACCAGCATGGGCATGACACCGGCTGACGGTCTGATAATGTCCAGTCGGGCTGGCAGCATCGACCCGGCGGTCATGGTGCATCTGATGCAGCACTACCAGATGCAACCCGATGCGCTGTTACGGATGATCAACAGCGAAAGCGGCTTGAAAGGCATTTCGGGCATTTCCAGCGACATTCGCGAAATCGAGGCCGCCGCCAACGAGGGGCATCATCGCGCCCTGCTGGCGCACAAGGCCTTCTGTTACCAGATACGCAAGAATATAGGCGCCTATGTGGCGGCCATGGGCGGCATCGATGTCCTGGCCTTTACCGGCGGCATCGGCGAAAGCAGTCCGACGGTGCGTAGCCTGGCCTGCCAGAGCCTCGGCTACATGGGCATCAAGCTCGACGAGGAGAAGAACCGCAACCTGAGTTCGGTCAACTCGCATGCCATTATTTCGGCTGAAGATTCGCCGGTAACCATCCTCGTCGTAGCCAGTGACGATGACCGTCTGGTGGCCTGGGAAGCCTTGCGCGCCATCGAGCGCAATCAGATCATCCTGTCGCTCAAGGACGAGGGGCAGGCGCCGATTCCGATCGAAATTTCGGCGCACCACGTCCATCTGTCGCAGGCCGACGTAGAAAAACTATTCGGTGTCGGTCATCAGTTGACACCCGAACATGAGTTGTCGCAGCCGGGGCAATTCGCCTGCGAGGAAAAAGTGCATCTGGTCGGACCGAAGGGGCGCATTGCCAACGTCCGCGTGCTCGGCCCGACGCGTAAGGAAACCCAGGTGGAAATCGCCATGACCGAGCAGTTCAAGGTTGGCATTCAACCGCCGATCCGCGAATCGGGCGACCTCGCCAACACGCCGGGAATTACCCTCGAAGGCCCGGTCGGCAGTTCCACCCTCGAGCGTGGCGTGATTTGCGCCCAGCGCCACATCCACATGACGCCCGAGGACGCGATGCGCTTCCGGGTGCGCGACAAGTACGTTGTGCGCGTCCGTGTTGCCGGAAAAAGAGAATTGATCTACGGCGACGTGGTGGTCAGGATCAACCCCAGTTACCAGTTGGCCATGCACATCGACACCGATGAAGGCAATGCGGCCAACATCAGCACCGGTATGCTGGGTTTCATCGAGGGAATCCAGAACCGGCGGTGATTGACGGGCTTTATTTTGTGATCTAGCGGTTCTTGAAAGTCGGCTTGCGCTTTTCGACGAAGGCGGACATGCCTTCCTTCTGGTCTTCCAGGGCGAAGCTGGAATGGAAAACACGGCGCTCGAAGAGCAGGCCTTCGTTGAGCGAGGATTCGAAGGCGCGATTGATTGATTCCTTGATCATCATGACCAACGGCAACGAGTAGCCTGAAATGGTCGCCGCCGCTTTCAGTGTTTCCTCAAGCAGCTGATCGGCTGGAATTACCCGTGCTACCAGACCAGCTTGTTCGGCTTCTATCGCATCCATCAGGCGCGCGGTCAGGCATAGGTCCATGGCCTTGGCCTTGCCCACGGCGCGCGGCAGACGTTGCGTTCCTCCGGCGCCGGGCAGGGTGCCCAGACGGATTTCCGGTTGGCCGAACTTGGCATTATCGGCGGCAAAAATCATGTCGCACATCATCGCCAGTTCGCAGCCGCCACCCAGGGCAAAACCCGCCACGGCCGCAATCACCGGCTTGCGCGTGGTTTTGATGCGCTCCCAGTTGCGGGTGATGAAGTCGGTTTTGTAAGCCTGCATGTAGTCGAAATCCTTCATGAAACCGATGTCGGCTCCGGCAGCAAAGGCCTTTTCGTTTCCCGTAATGACTATGCAGCCGATGGTTTCGTCGGCTTCGAAGGCATTGATGGCGGCGCCAATGCCGTCGACGACTTCGTTGTTCAGCGCGTTCATCGCTTCAGGACGATTGATGCGGATCAGGCCGACCTTGCCGTGGATTTCGGTCAGTACAATCTGGGTCATGTCTGTTCTCCAAAGTGCAAAATTGGTTAAATTTTCAGCGTCGGCGGGTTTGCCGGAAGCTGTTTTGTCATGGTAGGCTAAACAAATAGGATAAAACATCGTAAAACAAGGACGAAAAACATGCAGGCAGATGATATTGAATTCAGTTCCGATGGTATTGATGAGATCAACGCCATTTTGTGCGAAGGTACGCGCATCGCTTGCAGTACGACTGATTTTTCGACGGCCTTGGTGCGCTTCAGCGAAGCCTTTCCAACGCTTGCGCCGAAGATGAACGCACTTGCCGAATCAAACGACGCCGATGCGCAACGTGCGCGCTGCTATATGCTGTTCCGCGAAATATGGAAACGTGTTCCGCGACCCGATCACGGATTTCGTCCGCTCCCCTTGCCCAAGCAGGAACGTAATGAGCCTTGCCAGTGCGGTTCCGGGCGGAAATTCAAACAATGCTGCGCCCGGCTGGAAGGCGTGCTGCCATTCGATCCGCAAGGTTTGAGCCTGCTCAAATATGTGCTGGAAGACTTGCCTACTTCCGCCTACGAAAAGCTGCCTTTCGACCATATGTCACCCGAAGAACTGGCCTTCGTTGCCGAGCAGTGGATAGAAGAGGGGAATTCCGACGAAGTCACCTTCCTGCTGGTTCCGTTGCTGAGCCAGGTGAAAAAGCTTGATGCCCGCCATGAAGCCGCGTTTGACATTCTAGGCGATGCCTACTTGCAACTTGGGATGCCCGAGCAGCGTATTCAGCTGGTCGAGCGAGTGATGGAAGCCAGCGACCCGACACTCCGCTGCGCAGCGATGCATCGCCGTTGCACGATCTATTCGGATGCCGGCGACTGGTCCGCCGCGTGGAAACTGTTTGCCAAGGCCGAACACCTGCAACCCGACAACCCGTCGCTCGCGCACCTGGAAACGATCATGCTGGCCAGCGAGGGGAGGACTGAGCGTGCGAAAGAACGCGCGCTTTACTGGCTGTCGCGTCTGGGGCGACAAGGCCACGTCCCTGCCGACGATCCGCTGATGGATTTCTTGCGCCAGATGAGTGAAGACCCCGATGCCGTACTGGCGATGATTCGAAGCGAAGTATTCGATGACTACGATGAGGATGATGAAGAGGATTTTCTGGACGATGATGACTTCGAATGGATGATGCCACTGGTCGGCATGCTGGAAACCCTGCCTGAGCCGGTATGTCACTACAAACTTCACCCCGCGCATGGCGATGCCGGAGGGCTTGAAGCGGATCAGTATCTGGCAGCGCTGGAGCAGCAATGGCAGGTCGTTTTCGAGAACGACACCATTGACGAGTATGACGAACAAAACCCCTGGGAAAACACCGGATGGATTTCATGGCTGACAGAGAATCCGCTGGCCTGGCAGAGCTTTGCGATTCTTGACGACGTTGCCGCATTCATCGACGAAACGCCGATGGTCAATGCATCTGAAGATACGTATGTCGATATGGAGAAGCAGTTACTTGATCACGCCTTTTCGTTGCTGGAGGCCGTTATTTCCGGCAACAAGGCGCAAGGTTGCCGGCTGGAGTGGGGCTGGATTGAAAATCGACCGGCATTGCGTCTGCTGGATAGTTACATCAACACGCTGGTCGATCTCGACGAGGAGTTACGCCTGCTTGAATGGCTGGTATGTACACTCAACCCAAACGACAACCAGGGCCTGCGTGAGTCGCTGGCACGACGGTTGATCGCAAGCGACCGAGCCTCCGATGCGCTGGCCTTGTGCGATCGTTACCCTGACGATAGTTTGGGGGCAATGCCTTACGCACGCGTACTGGCCTTGCACCAACTCGGTCGCCTCGAAGAAGCCGCTACGGCGCTAGCCGTAGCGCGTAAGCAGCGACCAAAATTCCTGGGCGCACTGCTCAACCCCAGCACAGCCATGCCCGATCTGGATTTCGAGTCAGTCACCGTCGGCGGTGACGACGAAGCCTGGTACTACCGGATGGACTGGTTCCCCTTGTGGTTGCAAACGGGCGCGCTGGACTGGTTGCAGAAAGTGGCCAAATTTTGAATTTGCCAAAGAACGAATTTGGCGAACGTAACCTCCTTCTTTAAATGGCGCCAATATCCATTCCGCAATCGGATAGCTACAGCAAGTATTTGACAGTGCTTATGTTGCAGTGCAAAATAAAAAATTGATATTTCGTCGAATGTTCCCGTTCAGCATTCTGGTCTACGCGAGTAAAACATATGGCAGCGCCGTCAAATTCTTTCGCACCTTCGATGCAGGATATGGTTCAGGTCGGTCAGACCCTGATGCAGGGTCTCATGAATTTTCTCAATACTCAGCCTGGTGCCTCCGGCGTGTCGGGACCGTCCCTTGAGCCCCCGGATCCGGATCAGTTGGCGAAGTTGCAGAAGAGTTTTCTGGATCAGCAGCAAAGCCTGTGGAATTCGATGTTGATGCGCGGGAAAAACGATCCGCCCGTGCCAGTGGTCGAGGTTGAACCGGGTGACCGTCGTTTTTCTTCACCCGAATGGCAGAGCAGTCCGATTTTTGATTATGTCCGGCAATCCTATCTGCTCAATTCGGATTTTATCCGCCAATTGGTTGAGCTATTCCCGGCCAGCGAGGACAAGTCAAAGGACCGCGCCCGTTTTCTGGCTCGTCAGTTTATTGACGCGTTGTCACCAGCCAACTTCGCAGCGACCAACCCGGAGTTCATTCGGCGTGCCCTCGATACGAAGGGGCAGAGCATTACCGACGGCATCAATAACCTGATCAATGATTACGGTAAAGGTCGCGTATCCATTACCGACGAGTCGGCATTTGAAATTGGCAGGAATCTGGCAACGACCCCCGGCGCCGTGATTTTCGAGAATGAATTCATCCAGTTGATCCAGTACGCCCCGACGACACCCAAGGTGGCCAGGCGACCGTTGCTGATTGTCCCGCCGTGTATCAACAAGTTCTATATCCTCGATCTGCAGCCAGAGAATTCCTTTGTCCGTTATGCAGTGGAGCAAGGCAATACGGTCTTTCTTGTTTCCTGGCGTAATCCCAAGGCTGAGCAAGGGCACCTGACTTGGCACGATTATCTGGAGGGCGGACCAATTACCGCCATCGACATAGTGCGTGAGATCTGCAAGGTCGATCAGGTGAATGTGCTGGGCTGGTGTGTTGGCGGAACGATCCTGACCAGCGCAATGGCCGTGCTCGCTGCTCGTGGTGAAGACAAGGTGGCCAGTCTGACGCTGCTGACCACCTTGCTTGATTATTCTGAGACCGGCGAACTTGGCCTGTTCATCGACGAACAGTCGGTGGCAGAACGGGAAGCGACGATAGGCCAGGGCGGCCTGCTGAAGGGAAGCGAGCTATCGAGCGTCTTCTCGATGCTGCGCGCCAATGATCTTGTCTGGAACTATTTCGCCAGTAACTACCTCAAAGGACACAAGCCGCAGGCTTTTGATCTGCTTTACTGGAATTCGGACAGTACCAATTTGCCCGGGGCTTTCGCCTGCTGGTATCTGCGTAGTCTTTATCTTGAGAATGGTCTTCGCGTACCGAACAAACTTGAAATGTGTGGCGTGAAGGTCGATCTGGGGCGCGTACTGGCACCAAACTACATTCTGGCGACGAGTGAAGATCACATCGTGCCCTGGAAAACCTCGTTTCTCAGTACGCAACTGCTGGGTGGAGATTCGCGTTTTGTCCTCGGTGCAAGTGGACACATCGCCGGGGTGATCAACCCGGCGAGTAAGAATAGACGCAGCTATTGGCTAAATGACAGCCCGCAGAGTAGTGCGGATGACTGGCTGACGGGTGCGCAAGAAAACAAGGGAAGTTGGTGGCACGACTGGACTAAATGGCTGAAAAACTATGCTGATGGTGAGCGGGTTGCGCGAAAAAAACCTGGTAATGCGCAATACAAGCTCATTGAACCGGCGCCGGGGCGTTACGTAAAAGAAAAATGCTGAGTTTTAATCGCCATCCACAAAGGTGGTGTTTATTGTGTGTGCTACAAAAAAGTAGGAGACAAGAAACCAAAGAGTTGTACCCGTTATATCAACGCAGGCCAGTATTTTTCTACTGACCGGCAGAAACTTTTTTCAGCTATTTCATTGGTTTACAAACGAAAGGAAATAACATGACGCAACGTGTTGCTCTGGTTACAGGCGCGATGGGCGGTCTCGGTACCGCAATTTGTCAGGAACTCTCCAAGGCTGGGCACAAGGTAGTTGCTGCCTACCATCCGGAGTTCGACAAGCCGGATGAGTGGACCAAGGAAATGGCTGCAGCCGGTTTCAAGGATTTAATCTGTGTCGCTGGTGATATTTCGAGTTTTGACTCGTGCGCGTCCATGGTTGCCGAGGCCGAAGCCAAGGCTGGTCCAATCGATATTCTGGTGAACAACGCAGGGATTACCCGTGACCGCATGTTTGCAAAGATGGAACTGGGCCAGTGGGATGCTGTGATTGCTACCAACCTGACCAGTCTCTTCAATATGACCAAGCAGGTTTCCAGCAAGATGGCCGAGCGTGGCTGGGGCCGCATCATCAACATTTCCTCGCTCAATGGTGTCAAGGGCCAAGCCGGCCAAACCAATTACTCCGCTGCCAAGGCGGGGGTAATCGGTTTCTCCAAAGCGCTGGCAGCCGAGCTGGCAGCCAAGGGGGTGACGGTCAATGTCATCGCTCCCGGCTATGTGGCAACCAAGATGGTCATGGCCATCAAGCCGGAAGTTCTGCAGAGCATCATTGACGGTGTGCCGATGAAGCGCCTGGCCAAGCCGGAAGAAATCGGCGGGGCCTGCGCTTACCTGGCTTCCGATCTTGCCGCTTTCATGACCGGTGCAACCATGAACATCAATGGTGGTTTGTATTACCAGTAAGCGTTTTACAAAGTAAGAAACAAGGCAGTCTCTGTTGAAGAGACTGCCTTTTTTTCTGATGTATAATTGTGCTCTGCAACATTAACGCGCCTTGAAGAGCGTGCTTTGTCTGATTTCCAATGGAGTGGTCTGCATGTCTGAGTCGTTGCGACTGGTCAAGAAATACCCGAATCGCCGTCTGTACGACACTAAAACAAGTGCCTATATCACCTTGAGCGATGTTAAAGGCCTCGTACTTTCCCTCGAGAACTTCAAAGTCGTGGATGCTAAAACCGGTGAAGATCTGACGCGCAGCATCCTGCTGCAAATCATTATCGAAGAGGAAACTGCCGGCATTCCGCTGTTTACCACTGAGCTTCTGTCGCAAATGATTCGCTTCTACGGCCATGCCATGGAGGGAATGCTGGGGAAATATCTGGAAACGAACATCAAGTCGTTTTCCGAGTTCCAGATGAAGCTTCAGGAGCAGTCACATTCGCTTTATGGTGACAACAGCAACCAGGTACAAAGCGATATGTGGTCCCAGTTCATGAACTTTCAGGGGCCTGCCATGCAGACGATGATGTCCACCTACATGGATCAGAGCAAGAAGATGGTTCATCAGATGAAGGATCAGCTAAAGAGTCAGACCCTGAACATGTTTTCCGGTATACAGGTTCCAGGTTTCACCACCGAAGATGTGAAAAAGCCATACAAAACGGATAAGTAGGTTGGCTGATCCGGTTTTTTGAAAGATTACGCGGCGAGCGCTGATTCCAGCCAGTCGCCCAAAGTCGGCTTCGTTTCCCTCGGGTAGTGCAATGAGGTAATTGAATGCTGCTTGATTTCAATGTTAATCAGGATTTCAGTCTCGGCATAAGCGTTTGTTGTAGGCATTTCTATTCATTTCTTGAACCCATGGAGTAGAAATGCATCTAACTTTCATGCAGCAATGACGCAACCCCCTGATTATCGTATCAATCGGAAAAAAGTTATTCATTTGACCTAGATGTCAATATCAAGGATACTTTTTCTTGTCTAATTGAAATTCATATCCTTGCGGCGTACCAAGTTAAGCATTCCCGGAAAGCCCAAGAAAATCCGCGGCGCAGGCCATAACATGCGCCGCTTACCCTGGGCGCGGCATACCCGCGCTGACAATCACCAAGAAAGGCATTTCATGAATCCCCAAAACGGTTACGACATTGAAGACTTGTCTGTTGGCATGAGCGCAGAAACCGCCAAGACCATTACTGATGCGGACCTCGTCTTGTTTGCCGGCGTGTCCACGGACGTCAATGCGGTTCATATGGATGAAGACTTTGCGAAGACGACGATGTTTGGTGGCCGCATCGCGCACGGCATGTTGTCAGCCAGCCTTATTTCAGCAGTGCTGGGCAATCGTTTGCCTGGGCCGGGCACAATCTACATGAATCAGTCCTTGCGCTTTCGCGCGCCGGTGCGTCCCGGCGACACTGTGCATGCCAAGGTGACAGTCAAAGAAGTTATCCTGGAAAAGAGCAGGGTAGTGCTCGAAACCGTGTGCACCGTAGGTGACACGGTGGTTATCGATGGAGAAGCAACGATGTTGGCAACCTCAAGCCGAAAACGCGAAGCGGCCGGTAAATAGTCAGATTCGGAGTCAGATTCGGAGTCAGATTCGGCGACCCGTTCCACGCCAGCCGATTTTGCTCCTTGGCTCCGGCATTCGATATTCTGCCCGCGGTCGTTGATCGACTACCGCGGGCAGTTTCAGTGAACGCCCGTAAGAAATCAGTGTCCGCTAAATTGCGGCAGGCGTTTTTCGAGAAAGGCTGTTAACCCTTCCGCATAGTCGGTGCTGTCGATAAACGCAAAGGAGGCTCGCTTTTCGACTTCACTGAGTGGCGCAGGATCCATCATCCGGGCAATCCACTGCTTGTGCCATCTTGCGACCAGCGGTGCACCAGTTGCGATGTGCTGCGCCGTTGCAATGGCTTCGTTGTGAACGTCGGCGTCAGGCACCACACGCGTCAGGAGTCCCTTGCTTAGTGCATCGGAGGCTGTCAGTAATCGGCCCTCAAGCAGTATCTCCCTGGTTAGCGCCGGACCGGCGAGAGCCAGCAAGCCAGCCAGTTCACCGGGGTACATGGAAAATCCGAGCTTCATTACCGGTGCGCCGAAACGGGCTGATTGTCCTGCAATCCGCAGATCACAGGCACAGGCGATTTCCAGCCCGGCTCCGGCACAAGGCCCCTGAATCGCCGCTATGGTTGGTTGGGGAAGTTGCTGGACAGCTTGCAATACTTGCCCAACCGCCTCGTGATAGGCCAGTGCGCTGTCAACCGTGGCACGGGCTTCACGCAGTTCCTCGATGTCACCGCCAGCGGCGAAAACCTCGCCTGCACCGCGCAGGATCACGCAACGAATGTCGGATTCTCCCGCAAGCTGCAGCATGATCTGCCTCAGTTCCCTCCACATCGGGGCGTTAAGGGCATTGAGCTTGCCCGGGTTGGAGAGCGTGACCGTAGCGATAGGGTCTGTACGTTCGCAATGTACGGTGGCAATGGTCATCGGTATGTGTCTTTCATGGATACATTTAGCGGAAGTGAAGTTCGCGCGCAAAAAGGATGCTGCCCTCCGCAGCGACGGCGGACAACAGCGCTAAGCCGTTCCGAACTACCGCAACGGCGCCGTTTCCCTAGCTGATGCGAATCCAGTGATTATCCTGGAAACCGCAGTTTGATGTGGCTGGCGAGTCATTGAGCCAGAATTCATAATTGCAAGCTGCCCATCCGTTTTCAGAACAAAGGCGCTTAAGACAGTTCCTGGGGTCTTTAGTTCGCTTTTTGGAAGTATCTGAGATGGATATCGCACAATAGATATTTTGTGCTCTTTTCATGTTGCAGAACATCTTCATCAAGCGATAAAATAAATTTTTGTATCTGGGTTCGGCTGGATTGCGGTGGTATTTATGCTCCCCTCCGGCATCGTTTTTTATCTAACAAAACTCGATTGGTTTCTTTCTCCGGAAGGATGTCTTTCAAAGACGGCTCGTCACACTGCAACCTTGCCCAGTGCCCGTGTTGCTTTGCTTCGTGTTAGTCGATGGAAAGCCCACCCACTTCGGTGAAATTCTTGCAAATATTGATGAATATCTTTTTTTAGCAACGATTACGGAGGCAACACATGAAGCTCACGCTGACCCCTGAAGAAATGAATGCCTATTGCAGCGAGTTGCACGATTCCAATGCGGCTTTCAAGGCAGATTATCCGGCGGATTCTTTCGAAAGGCAGCCAGTCCATACGGTTTACGGGGGCGCCAATCTGTTCAAGGCCGGGTTCTCCGCCAAATTGGGTGAAGTTGCGCTGAAGACGCTTGAAACCTATGCGCCCAGCTACAGTGTATTCGCCCGCGCGCTGGGCTTGCCGCGTGCTGACACCCTGCCGACCAACCCTGTCGAGTTGGCGAGTCTGACCCGCGCCCTGGAAGCGAATCCCGAGCAGGTGCGCGAGACCAAACAGGCGGCCTGGCTGGCTTACACGGTCTATAACCGGGTTGTAAAAAAACTTCAGAGCGAGCCAATCGAGGACAATCGGATCGATTTCGAGGATGGCTACGGCAATCGTCCCGACGCTGAGGAAGATGGCCATGCCGCCTCGGCTGCGGACGAAGTTGCCAAAGGCATGAGTGAAAACCTGCTGTCGCCGTTTATCGGTATTCGGGTGAAGACCTTCTCCGACGAGTGCAAGGTTCGCTCGATTCGCACGCTGGACATTTTCCTGACTCGCCTGGCCGAAAAGACCGGCGGCAAACTTCCACAAAATTTTATCGTTACCCTGCCCAAGGTCACCACACCGACCCAGGTTTCCACCTTCGTGAAAATCCTGGCGAATCTCGAAGCCAAACTGGGTTTTCCAAAGGATTCCTTAAAAATGGAAGTGATGATCGAGACCACCCAGTCGATCATCAATCACAAAGGGGAAAACACCGTTCCGCTGCTGGTTTTTGCTGCCGACGGACGTTGCCGTTCAGCCATTTTCGGAACCTACGATTACACCGCCTCCTGCAATATCACGGCCGCGCATCAAACTCACACCCATCCTGCCTGCGATTTTGCTCGCCATGTATTGCAAGTCAGTTTGGCCGGAACCGGCATCACCATCAGCGACGGTGCGACTACCAGCATGCCGATCGGACCGCACAAGGCCGCCAAGGACACTGTGTTGACGGCCCAGCAGATGGACGAAAACCGTGCCGTGGTTCATGGCGCATGGAAGCTTCACTACGACAACATCATGCATTCGCTACGTCACGGCTACTACCAGGGCTGGGATTTGAATCCGGGGCAGTTGCCGGTGCGCTATGCGGCCATGGATGCATTCTTCCTTAGCGGTCTACAGGACGCCTCGTTGCGGCTGAATGCATTCCTTAACAAGGCGGCTCAGGCGACGCTGGTGGGTAATACCTTCGACGATGCCGCGACGGGTCAGGGGTTGCTCAATTTCTTCCTGCGCGGCATGGCGTGCGGCGCGATCAACGAGCAGGAAGTGCTGGCGACGGGAATCACACTGGAGGAATTGCGCTCCCGTTCGTTTGTTCGCATCGTCAATAATCGGACCCACAAATAACCGCCGATCAGCCATTAATAAAGGGAGTAACAATGAGTAAGATCATCAGCAGGATGCAGGAACCGTTGCAGTATCTTGAATCGGCCGATGCGCTGATCAAGAAATCACTGAACTGGATAAAGCAGCAATGCATCGGCGGCAAGGGGGTTTCGAGCGACAAACTCGACGAACATCAAATGGCCAGCTTTGATTTGAGCTGGTGTGCCGCCGAATGCACCGCCGCACGTTTTGCCGAGGAATATGCCAGCAAGGTGGCCGCCTCCGCTCAGGTGGGCGATCGCATCTGCCTGGAAGAGCGGATGGCCCTGGTTTTTTGCGCCGAGGCGTTGCAGAACATTCACAATCGTTTGCGCGCGCGTCCGCAGAATTACGGTCTGAAGAATGAGGACTTGGCGGTTTTTACTGCTCCCTCACTCACCGATTTCTGCCAGAACCAACTGGATGCAGGCAATCTGGAAGCCCTGGGCAGGCAGGTCGTTGCCTTGAATGGCGCCAGCGGTGACTACATGCTCAGCCACGATGCGACAATGATGCAGGATTCATTCCGTAAGCTGGCAACGAATGTGGTGATGCCACTGGCGGAGGAGATTCATCGGCAAGACCGCATCATTCCGCAGGAGATTCTCGATCCGCTGACCGAAATGGGCTGCTTTGGTCTGTCGATCCCCGAGCGCTACGGTGGCATCCAGAGTGACGACCATGAAGATAATATGGGGATGATCGTGGTCACCGAGGAGCTTTCGCGCGCCTCGCTTGGCGGGGCAGGCAGCCTGATTACACGACCGGAAATCCTCAGCCGAGCCCTGCTCAAAGGTGGAACAGAAGAGCAGAGGCAGAAGTGGTTGCCCCAGGTTGCCATGGGCCAGCCCTTGTGTGCCATTGCCGTCACCGAACCGGATACTGGCTCCGATGTTGCGGCGATGCGACTCAAGGCGACCAAGTGCGATGGCGGCTGGAAACTCGACGGCGCCAAGACCTGGTGCACCATGGCCGGCAAGGCCGGGCTTCTACTGGTTCTGGCCCGCTCCAATCCCGACCGCTCGCTCGGCCACAAGGGACTGAGCATGTTCCTGGTCGAAAAGGAATCGTATGACGGGCACGATTTCGAATATCGTCAGCCACAAGGCGGCATGCTCACGGGGCGGGCTATTGCGACCATTGGCTATCGCGGAATGCATTCCTACGAGCTTTTCTTCGACCATGTATTTGTCCCGGACGAAAATCTGGTGGGTGGGCCGGAGGGCGAAGGCAAGGGCTTCTACTTCACCATGGCCGGATTTGCCGGTGGGCGTATTCAAACGGCCGCACGGGCTATCGGCGTCATGCAAGCCGCATTCGAACGGGCTGTTTCCTATTCCCAGGAGCGGAAGACGTTCGGCAAACCCATCGGCGAATATCAACTCACGCTCGTCAAACTGGCTCGCATGGCGACGCTGTTGACCGTTTCCCGCCAGTTTACCTACGCCGTCGGTGGTTTGATGGATCAAGGCCTGGGGCAGATGGAAGCCAGCATGGTCAAGCTGTTCACCTGCCGGACGGCCGAGTGGCTCACCCGCGAGGCGATGCAGATTCATGGCGGCATGGGCTATGCCGAGGAGTGTTCAGTCAGCCGTTATTTCCTCGATGCCCGAGTACTGTCGATCTTCGAAGGGGCCGAGGAGACTCTGGCTCTGAAAGTCATCGCACGCTCGCTCATCGATGCTTTGTAGGTAATCCAGACTCGCCCCGACACAGCCCAACAGATAGCCACGCCAAAAGGAATATTCCATGTCGCAAGCAATCCGGTTTCAAGCACAGGCCGAGCTGGCCGAGAAGGTGACGGTGGACTTGGAAAAAGTCCGCTATCCGCATTATGGACGCTATCTGGAGGAGTTCGTGCCGGGGCAGGTGTTTGTTCATCCCCGTGGTTTTACTTTCCTCGCTGCCCAGATGGAGGGTTTCGCCCGCACCTACCTGCAATGCAATCCGCTTTACCTCAATGAGCAGTACGCCAGAGCGATGGGATTCCTCGGTCTGGTCGCGTCGCCGCAAATGGTCTTCAACGTCGTTCTCTCACTGGGCGTACAGAACGATTCCGAAAAGGCGATGGCCAACCTCGGTTATTACGATGCCCAGTATTTGCGGCCGGTTTATGCGCTGGATACCATCCGCTCTTTGACAAAGGTCATCGATCGCAAGGAGCGCGGTGCCGGCAAACCGGGAATCGTTACCATCCGGACTCTGGGCATCAATCAGAACGATGAAGTCGTTCTGCAATACCAGCGGAAAATCATGGTCGGCGGTCAAGGAGACCGCCCATCAACCACTCCGTTGCCACCGTCGGCGTTGATGCCGGCTTTCCCTTGGGTTGATGATGCCGAGGTCTTTCTGCCTGACTTCCCGGCGCAGCTAGCTTCGGGTTTGACTGGCCCGAATTCCTATTTCGAGGACTTTTCGGTCGGCGACATCATCGTTCATTCCAATGGCAGAACGATCACCGACGAGCATCTGTCGCTGACCTATGCGGTGGGCAATACGCATCCGCTGCATTTTGATCGAGTCTTCAGTTCCGGCTTGTCGGGGAAGATGAGCGGCGATCCCATCGTCTATGGCGGACTGGTGTTTGCCTGGCTGGAAGGACTGGCCAGTCGCGATGTCAGCGAGAACAGCGTCTGGGAACTCGGCTTCACCGAGGGCTATCACACCCAGCCAGCGATTGCTGGCGACACCGTTGCCGCCCTGTCGCGCGTACTGGCTGCCGAAGAGGCGCCGGGCGAACTGGGCAAGAAGTTCGGCATCGTGAGTTTTCAGCTCATTGGAGTGAAGAACATCAGTGCGGCCAACGCCTTGGCCAAACATGGCGAGGACTTGTTCATCAAGGAAAACGATAAAAAAGACATGGGCAAGGAAAAGATCGATGAGAAGATTTTTGAGATTGAAAGACGTCTTTTGATCAGGAAAAGGGGATAAACATGGTTGCCGGCCAGAAAAAAAAGGATCATACGTGGTTGATGCGGACCTATAGCGGTCACAGTTCGGCCAAAGCGTCCAATGCGCTTTATCTGACCAACCTTGCCAAAGGCCAGACGGGTTTATCGGTGGCTTTCGATCTGCCGACGCAGACCGGCTACGATGCCGACAATCCTTTGGCCAGGGGTGAGGTAGGCAAGGTCGGAGTGCCCGTATCGCATATCGAGGACATGGATCAGCTGTTCGACCAGATTCCGCTCGATAAAATGAACACGGCGATGACCATCAATGCCACGGCGCCATGGCTGCTGGCGCTGTACATCGGCCTGGCGCAACGGCGTGGCATCGATCCGAAGATGCTGAGCGGCACTACCCAGAACGACATCATCAAGGAATATCTCTCGCGCGGCACCTACATCTATCCGCCAGGTCCGTCGATGCGCTTGATCGCCGATACGATCAACTACACCGTCAAGCATGTGCCAAAGTGGAATCCGACCAATATCTGTAGCTACCATTTGCAGGAAGCAGGAGCCACCCCGGTTCAGGAACTGGCCTATGCTCTCTGCGCCGCGATGGCGGTACTGGACCGGGTCAAGGCTTCCGGTGAGATAAAGCCTGATGAGTTCCCCCAGGTCGTTGAACGAATCTCGTTCTTCGTCAACGCCGGCATACGCTTCGTTGAAGAATGTTGCAAGCTGAGGGCATTCGGCGAAATGTGGGACGAACTGACTCTCAACCGATACAAGGTTGAAGATCCGAAGCTGCGCCGCTTCCGTTATGGTGTCCAGGTTAACTCCCTGGGGCTAACCGAGGCGCAGCCGGAAAACAACGTACAGCGAATCGTTCTGGAAATGTTGTCCGTGGTGCTTTCCAAAGGCGCTCGCGCCCGCGCCATCCAGCTCCCGGCCTGGAATGAGGCCCTTGGCTTGCCGCGCCCCTGGGATCAGCAATGGGCATTGCGGATACAGCAGGTGATGGCACTCGAAACCGATCTTCTTGAGTACGGCGATATTCTGGATGGGTCGCCAGTCATTGCCGCCAAGGTCAGCGAACTGATTGAGGGAGCCAGGAGGGAGATCGAAAATGTAGAGGCTCAGGGCGGGATCATTGCCGCGATCGAGTCCGGCTACATCAAGCGGGAACTGGTCGGCAGCCATATGAACCGGTTGCGTGCCATCGAGTCGGGCGATCTGAAAATAATCGGTGTCAACTGCTTCCAGGAAACCGCTCAATCGCCGCTGACCCTGGGCATCGATGGCGGCATCATGAAATCCGATCCGGCAGCCGAGCGTGAGCAAATCGAACGACTTCAGGCACATCGGAAAAACCGTGACAACGCCGAAGTTCGCGCCGCACTGCAGGGGCTCACCGATGCCGCAAAAAGTGACGAGAACATCATGCCGAGTTCGATTCGCTGTGCCTTGGCGGGCGTCACTACCGGGGAATGGGGCGATTCCTTGCGCGCGGTTTTTGGCGAGTTCAGGCCGCCGACAGGCATCGACATTGCCATCGACAGCCGCGTCGTCCTTGGCAAGAAGGATCAGGTAACCGAGATCAGGGCACGAGTTGCCAGCACGGGTTTGGCACTGGGCCGTCCCCTGAAACTGTTGATCGGCAAACCGGGGCTGGACGGGCATTCCAATGGCGCGGAACAGATTGCTGTCAAGGCCCGGGATGTCGGCTTCGAGGTTGTCTACGACGGTATCCGGCTGACTCCGCAACTGATTGCCCAGGCAGCCCAGGAAGAAGGGGTGCATATGGTGGGCCTGTCGATACTCTCGGGAAGCCACATGGTGCTGGTGGAATCCGTTCTGGAGGAGCTGCGCTTGCGCGATCTGGCGAATGTGCCGGTGATTGCCGGTGGGATCATCCCGCAGGAGGATGCCGAAAAACTCGCGGCGCTGGGCGTGCGTGCAGTCTACACGCCCAAGGATTTCAATCTGAATACCATCATGGCCGACATGGTGGACGTGATCCGCGATTGCAACGGGCTCGAACGGTTTGGCTTGCTGCAGTGACGGATAAATGACTCTAGCGAACCTTCCCGATCCCGAGCAGTTGGCTCTGCGGATTCGGCGCGGGGAGCGGGCGGCGGTTGCCAGCGGCTTGAACCTGCTGGATAACAAACTGGCCGCCGCGCGTACCTGCTCGGCAAGGCTGCTGGCGTCGCTTTCCGGCGAGCAATGGCTGAATGACGGCCACCTGATAGGGATAACAGGACCTCCCGGTGCCGGGAAGTCTTCGCTGGTTTGCGCGATGATTCGGGAATGGCGCCTCTCGGGCAGGACCGTCGGGGTGCTGGCGGTGGATCCGTCCAGTCGCCCTGAACTGGGCGGTGGCGCCTTGCTGGGTGATCGTATTCGCATCAAGAGTCCGTCTCATGACGACGGTTTGTTCATCCGCTCGCTGGCCAATCGCAATCAAATGGGCGGTGTGGCAACCGAGGTTTGGCCGATGAGCTGGCTGATGCTCGCCTGCTTTGACATCGTCGTGATCGAGACGGTCGGTGTCGGCCAGACCGAAATCGACATTGCCGAGATCGCCGACACCGTCTGTTATGTGGCACAACCGGCCTCAGGCGATGCCATCCAGTATCTGAAGTCCGGAATTATCGAGATACCGGACGTTTTCGTGGTCAACAAGTCCGACCTTGGCGCCCCGGCACGCAAGACGGCTGCCGAGATTGGCCGTAGCGCCCCGCGCCAGGATCGCCGGGAGGATTGGGATTACCCGGTGTGTCTGGTGAGCGCGACGATGAATACCGGGATCAAGCAGTTCCAGGATCATATCGACCGGCACCGCAGCTTTCTCGTCAATGCGAGTTTGCTGGGCAAACTGCGCGCCCGCCATCACAGCGCCTGGGTCATGCGCTTGTTGAAAGAGGAATTCGGAACTTTCGGGCTGGATCTGGCCGGTGGCCTGGCCGTTATTGGCAAACGCCTGAGCGAAAATCGATCCGGCCAGTTCGAAGAATACGAGAGCATGCGACAGCATATTATTTCCAGATTCAAGTCAACGTCAGATTGATCGTGTAGTCCAACCAAAGAAGGAGCATCCTGATGAGTAAGCAGTTATATGAAATAGGCGATATGCCTCCCCTGGGCGAAGTTCCTGAAAAAATGCACGCGTGGTTGATCCGCGCGGAGCGCTTTGGCAAGCCAATGGAGGCGTTTCAGAAGGAAGTGGTGAATACCCCGTCCATCGCCGATGACGAAGTTCTCGTTTACGTGATGGCGGCGGGCATCAATTACAACAACGTTTGGGCGGCATTGGGTATTCCTGTCAATGTCATCGGCGCCCGCAACAAGGGTGGTGAGCCGGAAGACTTCCATATCGGCGGCAGCGATGCGTCCGGGATCGTCTATAAGGTCGGCAAAGACGTGACCAACGTCAAAGTGGGTGACGAAGTGGTGATGCATTGCGGCACTTACAATCGCAATTGCGAGTGGGTCAAGAAGGGTGGCGATCCGATGTATTCGCCGTCGTTCAAGATATGGGGGTACGAAACCAATTTCGGCAGTTTTGCCCAATTCACCCGAGTGCAGGGCCAGCAGTGCATGCCCAAGCCCAAGCACATGAACTGGGAAGAATCCGCTGCCTATGCGCTGGTTGCAGCGACAGCCTGGCGGATGCTGCATGGCTGGGGAGCCAGTTCCATTAAAAAAGACGACGTGGCCTTGATTTGGGGCGGCGCAGGCGGCTTGGGCTCGATGGCGATCCAGATTGTCAAGGCGGCCGGCGCGACCTCCGTGGCCATGGTCTCAGGCGAAGACAAGTTTGATTACTGCATGAAGCTGGGCGCGAAGGGTTGCATCAATCGCAATGATTTCGATCACTGGGGCATGCTGCCGCACTGGAAGGACAATGCCGGCTATGCCAAGTGGCTGAAGGGCGTGCGCTCCTTCGGCTCGAAGATCTGGGAAGTGCTGGGTGAGAAGCGCGCGCCGAACCTGGTCTTCGAGCATCCGGGCGAAAGCACCGTCCCGAGTTCAATTTTCGTTTGCGAAACCGGCGGCATGGTCGTCATCTGTGCCGGCACCTCCGGCTACAACGCTACGGTCGATCTGCGTTACCTGTGGATGCGGCAGAAGCGCCTGCAAGGCTCGCATTTCGCCAATTCCGTGCAATGCAACCAGATGAACGAACTGGCGCTGAGTGGCCAACTCGATCCCTGCATGTCACGGGCGTTTACCTACGATCAACTGCCGGATGCCCATCTATTGATGCACGACAACAAACACCCACACGGCAACATGTCAGTACTGATTGGCGCCACCGAGTTCGGTCTGGGCGCCAGCGGCAAGCCGTCCGTGGCCATGGTGCATCCAACGCTGCCCAAGGACGATGTGCACACCACACCCCATCCGTACCCGATGTCCGAACCCTTACCCAGCATCGAGCAGGCCGAGGCGCTCACCATCGCCGACGATGGCACCAAGGTTCGTGATTTGATGCATCGCGGCATCATTTCCTGTACTCCCGATGACACGGTCGGAGCAGTGGCCAAAATCATGGTGGAAAATGAAATTCATGCGGTGGTAGTCATGGACGGGCAGGGCAAGGCCACTGGCGTCGTGTCGCAGACCGACATGGTGCTGGCGCGCCAGGGCCGGACGTCGGATCAGGCGCGGTTGATGCTGGCCAGGGAAATCATGACCCCAGGCTGCGCAACCTGCGATGCGGATATGCTGTTGAGCGATGCGGTCAGCCTGATGACGGGTCGCCGGATGCATCGCCTGGTAGTGACCGAGAAGGATCAGCCGGTCGGCGTTATTTCCATGACTGACGTGGTGCGCAAGATCATCGGCGATTAATCAGCGCTCGATCAAACCACTCTGGCACGTCGCGCCATCCCTCCTTATTCGGGAGGGAGCAATGCAAAACTCCCTTCTCATCCTTCGGGACCGAGAAGGGTTTTTTTCTAACGGGCATGACTTTGCAAGGAGCCCCAAATTATGAAAGTCATGCCCGTTTCCCTCACCCCCGACCCCTCTGATGAAACTACTAGCCATTCGACTAAGCTGCCAAAAGACGGCAGCCAAGTCGCTGGTTATCCCAGAGGGCGAGGGGAGATTCGAGAGTCGCTAGCGCGACTTTCACGCTAATCGATGGAGAATTTCCTGCCATGCAAGCCATCGTTTGTCATGAACTTACCGGCCCTGCTGCATTACGTCTGGATGAGGTTCCAGAACCGCGCCCCGGTCCCGGCCAGGTGCGTATCCGGGTTCGGGCCTGTGGGGTAAATTTTGCCGATAGCCTGATCACCCGTGGCCAATATCAAAAGCAGCCGCAACCGCCCTTCAGTCCCGGCTTTGAAGTTTCCGGCGAGGTGCTGGAACTGGGCGTCGGCGTGAAAGGGATCGCCATCGGAGATCGGGTGATCGCCATCACGCCGCACGGTGGCTACGCCGAGCAGGTCATCGCGAACATCAACTGTTGTGTGCCGATGCCGGCGGCGATGACTTGGGAACACGGCGCGGCCTTTCCCGTGGTGTTCGGCACCTCGCATGTCGCCTTGTGGCATCGGGCACGGTTGCGGACCGGGGAGACGCTGGTGGTGCATGGCGCATCCGGAGGCGTCGGATTGACCGCCGTCGCAATAGGCAAGCAATTAGGGGCGACGGTCATCGCCACGGCTAACGGCCCGGCAAAACTGGAAGTAGCACGCGCAAACGGCGCCGATCACCTGATTGATACCAGCCATGAAGAAGTGCGATCGCGCATCAAGGAACTAACCAATGGTCGCGGTGCGGACGTTATCTACGATCCGGTTGGAGGTGAGTTGTTCACTGCTTCGCTACGCAGCATCGCCTTTGAAGGGCGCATCCTGATCATTGGTTTCGCGGGCGGCACGGTACCGCAGATTCCTGCGAATCATCTACTGGTCAAAAATGTGGATGTGATCGGTCTTAACTGGCCGGCTTATGCAGAATTGCATCCCAAGGTGATGACCGAAAGTTTTCAGACGCTGATTCAATGGTATCTGGATGGCGCGATCAAGCCGCATGTCTCGGCAACCTATCCGCTGGAACAGGCAGTCGAAGCGCTCAACCAGGTTGTGAGCCGAAAATCTACTGGTAAAGTGGTCATTACTACCGAATAAGATGCCGAAATTAATAACCGTATCAAGTCTTGCCTGGATTGGAACGTACTCCGAACATCTCATGAATTGATGGCAACCGACTTCGCACGCGAGGAAAAAAATGCAACGAGAATCCATGGAATACGATGTCGTGATCGTCGGCGGCGGCCCGGCCGGGCTGGCTGCGGCGATCCGCTTGAAACAACTGGCGGTCGAGAAGGGCGGCGAGATCAATGTCTGCCTGATCGAGAAAGCTGCCGAAATCGGCGGCCATATCCTCTCCGGCGCCGTACTCGACCCGCGCGCGCTGGCCGAACTCTTTCCCGACTGGCAGGCGCTCGGCGCACCGCTCAAGGCAGCGGTCAGCGAAGACCGCTTCCTCATGCTCAAGGAAGGCGGCAGCGCGCAAATCCCGAGCTGGATGTTGCCCGGCTGCTTCCACAACGAAGGCAACTACGTCATCAGTCTGGCCAATCTCTGCCGCTGGTTCGGCCAGCAGGCTGAAGCGCTTGGCATCGAGATCTACCCCGGATTTGCCGGCGCCGAGGTGCTCTACCACGACGACGGTTCGGTCAAAGGCATCGCCACCGGCGACATGGGTTTGCTCAAGGATGGCAGCCAGGGCCCGGCCTACCAGCCCGGCATGGAACTGCACGCCAAATACACGCTGTTTGCCGAAGGCTGTCGCGGCCAGCTCGGCAAGCAACTCGAAGAGAAATTCAATCTGCGCGCAGGCGCCGACCCGCAGGTGTACGGCATCGGCCTCAAGGAACTCTGGGAAATCAAGCCGGACAAGCATCAGGCCGGGCTGGTCATCCATACCGGCGGCTGGCCGCTCGACGCCCAGACCTACGGTGGCGGCTTCATGTACCACATGGAAGACAACCTGGTGGCCGTCGGCTTCGTCACCGGCCTTGGCTACAGTAACCCCTATCTGTCGCCCTACGAAGAGTTTCAGTGCCTCAAGACGCACCCGGCCCTGCGCGTGTTTCTTGAAGGTGGCAAGCGCATTGCCTACGGCGCCAGGGCGATCACCGCCGGTGGTCTGCAATCCTTGCCCAAGCTGGTATTCCCAGGCGGCGCGCTGATCGGCGACGATGCCGGTTTCCTCAACGCTTCGCGCATCAAGGGTTCGCACTGCGCGATCAAGACCGGCACGCTGGCGGCGGAAGCCTGCTTCGACGCGGTGGTTGCCGGACGAAGCCGTGATGAACTGTCAGCCTATCCTGACGCCTTCCGCCAGAGCTGGCTGTTTGCAGAACTGCACAAGGCGCGCAACTTCAAGCCGTGGATGGCCAAGGGTCTGCATCTCGGTAGCCTGATGTTCGGCATCGACCAGATCCTGTTCCGTGGCAAGGCACCGTGGACGCTGCACCACAGCGCCGCCGATCACACCAAGCTCAGACTTCCTGATCCAGTCCGTATTTATTCAGTATTTATAGGAAATTAG